>NZ_SJXH01000039.1 GCF_004336635.1 Acinetobacter sp. ANC 4862 | reverse complement strand
ATTTGGAAAAACCTTAGCACAAACGTAAGCCTAAGCGAGTATCCATAAACAGTTGTGCTGGCGACAATAGCAAGAGTGAACCACCTGATCCCTTCCCGAACTCAGAAGTGAAACCTCTTTGCGCTGATGGTAGTGTGGGGTTACCCATGTGAGAGTAAGTCATCGCCAGCTCATTAATTCTAAAATCCCCCTCATCATAGATGAGGGGGATTTTTTTATGTGCGGAAAATAAATTAAAAAAGAAATAAGTAAAAAGATTATTATAAAAATGATAATGGAGATTTGTTATGAGATTAATATTTGTTTTTTTTAATGCTATTTTTTAGAAGCTTGGTTTTACACAGTCCAACCTGAAGATAAAAAAATAATCTTCCTAAAATTTTTAAAGCTTAAATCTACAAATACATTTGTTTATTTTTTGTATTGTATAGAAATCAAAAAATAGCCAGAAAATTAGATATAATCATCCTCAATTTATCTTATTTTTATTAGGAAACTACATTTTTTGACAAATTTATTTCAAATTTTTAAAATATTTTATAGATCCTTAATCTAAATAAAAAAATAGTAAATTTTATTTTTTTTATATTTAAACAAATGAATTAATTTAAAATTTATGAAAAATTAAGCTAAATAAAAAATTAAATTAGGCTCGTTGATTGTATGAATTTTGATTTATCTGTGTTATAAAATTTAAAAGCGGCATAAAAATTGCTTATAAGTCGCAGAATTATGAGGAACTTTAAGAATGAAGTTATCGGTTGGATTAAGAGTTGCGAACTCCTTGTCGTTGACACCGCAGTTGCAGCAGGCCATTCGTTTGCTTCAATTATCTAGTTTAGAGCTTGAGCAAGAAATTCAAATTCAACTCGATAGTAATCCTTTATTAGAAAAAATAGAAGAACAGTCGAATATTGAAAGTCTATCGTCTTTGGAAGAGCAAGAACGTGACAATAAAGACCTTACCAATGAATTAAATGCCAATACTTTGCCGGATGATTTACCCGTGGATACCGATTGGGATGATGTTTATACGCATCAGCCAACCAGTTTAGGTACACCTGAATATGAAGAGCGTGAAGATAATCGTCAAGGTCATTTAGGCTTAAAAGAGCATATGCTTGAACAGATTAATTTATTGCATTTTTCACAAGTCGATAAACTGATTGCGCATTGTATTGTTGACTCTTTGGATGAAAAAGGCTTTTTGGATGCAGACATTACAGAAATAACCACCACCGTTAAGCATTTATTAGAATCTATGGATTACGACGATGAAGTCGAAGATGACGAAGTGGTTGCAGTTTTAAAACATATTCAGCATCTTGATCCTCCTGGTGTGGCATCACGCAATTTAGCTGAATGTTTATTGGTGCAATTAGAAAGTTTACCTGAGCAAACAGCCTATCGTCGTGAAGCAATAACGTTATTGAATCATTATGAGTTACTGATTTCCAATGAATTACCAAAACTGGTTAAACAAACAGGTTTAAATCCAGATCAATTAAAGTGCGCAGTTGATCTGTTAAAAACGTTAAAGGCCTATCCGGGAATGGAGTTTGAGGAAAAAGATTCGGACTATCAAATTCCAGATGTGGTGGTGATGAAAAAAAATGACCATTGGCAGGTGCAGTTAAATCCGGATGTTATGCCTAAATTACGGATCAATTCTTTTTATGCCAATATGATTAAACGTGCTGATCAAAGCAATGATAATCAATATTTGCGCAATCAAATGTTAGATGCAAAAAACTTTATTAAAAGTGTCGATGAGCGCCATAAAACCTTATTAAAAGTCGCAAGCTGTATTGTTGAACATCAGAAGATGTTTTTAGAAGTGGGTGCAGAAGGAATGCGACCTTTGGTGCTACGTGACATTGCCGAAGAGGTAGAATTACATGAGTCTACGGTTTCGCGTGTAACCACCAATAAATTTATGCTCACACCACGCGGTTTATTTGAGTTGAAATATTTCTTCTCCAGTCATGTGGCAACAACTTCTGGTGGCGAAGCATCTTCTATTGCAATTCGAGCCAAAATTAAAAAGTTAGTGTCTGAAGAAAATCCGCGCAAACCCTTATCAGACAATATCATTGCGAATTTATTGAAAGAAGACGGGATTGATGTAGCCCGTCGAACGGTTGCTAAATATCGAGAGTCGTTACATATTCCGTCATCTTCTGAACGAAAAGTCTTGATCTAAATTTTAAAGTGTGGCTATTCTAGAGATTCATTATGACAACATAATGAATCTCTTTTTACTTAAGGAATAGTCGAAATGATTTAATGTTAAATCTGCAGGATTGTATTTTTGCTGTCATTAGGTCGGCTTGGCTATTCTTTTCTAATCCTAAAAGAAGGTGAGGGATAGAACTATGCAAATAACAATTCGTGGTCACCATTTAACCATTACCCCTGCAATTGAAGAAAATATTCGCCTTAGATTTTCGCAAATGATAAAAAATTTAGATCAAGTAAATAGTATGCAGGTCAAACTTTCAAAAGATCATCAAATAGATAAACATTCTAAAAAGGGCAGTGACAATCATATTGCTGAAGCGATTATTCGTTTACCCGGCATAGAGATGTTTGCTCAAGCCAGTGCCGATGATATGTATACTTCAATTAAAAAATTAACAGAAAAGTTAAAAAGACAATTACATAAACATCGGAAAATGCAGATAGAGTATCCACCTGTGCTTGCATAGTTTGATTTTTCAACAAAAAGAGGTTTTTTAAAGACCTCTTTTTTTATGTATAAAATGTTATGCGTTAATGATTTATTTTTCATATTTATAGTAAAATGGCAGGTTTTTACACCGTTGGTCCTATAAGAGGTCTTTGTGATGAATAGTGAACAGCTCACTGAAATTTTAAAAGCTGCTTTTCCAGAGGCTGAAGTTGCAGTTAGTGGGCAAGGCGGTAAGTTTGATCTTCGAATCGTCGATGAACAATTCGAAGGCAAGCGCCCAGTCGCACGTCAACAAACGGTTTATGCTCCGTTAAATTCATATATTGCCAGCGGTGAAGTACACGCGGTAACTATTCGTGCAATGACCAAAGAAGAATGGCGTAAAGCAAGCTTATTCGGAGCTTAGAACTAAATGGATAAATTTTTAATTCAGGGCGGTGTTAAGCTCGAAGGTGAAGTGCGTATTTCTGGTGCGAAAAACGCAGCATTGCCTTTACTTGCAGCGATGATTCTTGCGGATTCCCCGATCACATTAACCAATGTGCCTAACCTTAAAGACGTGAATACGCTAGTGAAATTGATTGCTGGTCTGGGTATTCAAATGTCTTATGAAGGCGACACGGTTAAAGCTGATACTTCTACATTGAACAATCAGTTTGCACCTTATGAGCTTGTAAAAACCATGCGTGCTTCAATTTTGGTGCTTGGTCCATTACTTGCGCGCTATGGTAGTGCACAAGTATCGCTTCCAGGTGGTTGTGCCATTGGTTCACGTCCTGTCGATCAACACTTAAAAGCATTAGAGGCTTTGGGTGCTGAAATTGAAGTTGAAAATGGTTATGTGCATGCCAAAGTTGATGGTCGTCTAAAAGGTGGCGAAGTCATCTTTGATATGGTGACTGTGGGTGGTACGGAAAATATTCTCATGGCTGCAGTTTTAGCTGATGGTGTGACCACGATTCGTAATGCTGCGCGTGAACCAGAAATTACCGATCTTGCACAAATGCTCATTAAAATGGGTGCAAAAATTGAAGGTCTGGATACGGATACCTTGGTTGTAACGGGTGTTGAAAGCTTGCATGGCTGTGAATATGCTGTGGTTGCTGACCGTATTGAAACAGGTTCGTACTTGGCTGCTGCTGCCATTACTGGCGGTAAAATCAAAACTACACATACCAATCCATCATTGCTCGAATCTGTTTTAGACAAGTTTGAAGAAATGGGTGCAGAAGTAACCCGTGGTGATGACTGGATTGAGCTCGACATGATGGGTAAACGTCCGAAAGCAGTCAGCTTCCAAACGTTGCCACATCCAGAATTTCCAACAGATATGCAAGCGCAGATTATGGCGGTCAATGCCATAGGTCGTGGTTTTGCCACTATTTCTGAAACGATTTTTGAAAACCGTTTTATGCATGTTCCTGAATTGGCCCGTATGGGAGCCAATATTCAGGTAGAAGGTAATGATGCTGTTGTGACCGGTGTGGACAAGCTTTCTGCAGCACCCGTGATGGCAACCGATTTACGCGCTTCATTCTCTTTGGTTCTTGCGGCTTTAGCAGCAGACGGGGAAACATTGATTGACCGTATTTATCATATTGACCGCGGTTATGAAGATATTGAAGCAAAGTTACAGGGTTTAGGTGCCCAAATTAAGCGAGTAAGTTAATGAGTGATATGAGAAACGATGATCCAAACTTTGACGTAATGGGCAATTTTGATCATGGTTTGACTTTAGCATTAAGCAAAGGACGTATCTTAAAAGAAACTTTACCATTGCTTGAAACAGCAGGAATTAACTTGCTGGAAGATCCAGATAAATCACGTAAGTTGATTTTCCCCACGACACATAAGCAGGTACGTATTTTAATTTTACGTGCTTCCGATGTTCCGACTTATGTGGAAAATGGAGCAGCTGATTTAGGTGTTGCAGGTAAAGATGTGCTGATGGAACATGGCGCACAGAATGTGTATGAACCGCTCGATTTAAAAATTGCCAATTGTAAATTAATGACAGCAGGCAAGGTCGGTATGGAGCGTCCGAAAGGCCGTTTAAAAATTGCGACCAAATATGTGAACTTAACCCGTCAATATTATGCGAGCTTAGGTGAACAGGTTGATGTGATTAAACTTTACGGTTCGATGGAACTTGCACCATTGGTCGGTTTAGGGGATTACATTGTCGACGTAGTCGATACCGGTAATACACTGCGTGCCAATGGTCTTGAACCGCTTGAGGAAATTTGCAAAGTTTCTTCTCGCTTGATTGTGAATAAGGCCAGCTTCAAACGTAAGCAAACTTTATTGAACCCGATTCTTGCACAGCTTGAAAAAGCCGTTGAGGAACGCGAAAGCAAAAAATAAGCATCTCTGTATGTAAATTTGAAAAACCGTCATCCTATGGCGGTTTTTTTTATGCCTAAGAAAAAACTGTAAACATTCAGTGTTTTCATCAATCCTAGCGAAAGTTAATTTCAATAAAACTAATACTGATACCGTATTATAGCTACCGACAAAGCGCATGAAAACAGGTAAACTAAAGCCTTCGAATTCAAACCTGATGGGTAAATTGATGCGACGTTTATCGACCCAAGATCAAAGCTTTAAGCAAGCCTTTGCAGACTTGTTGGCTTTTGAGACTGTGAATGATCCTGAACTTTTAAAAACCGTAGACCAAATCATTACTGATGTGCGTCAATATGGTGATGCTCATGTTCTTAAACTCACTCAACAGTTCGATCGACATCCGGCGCATCAGTTTTCAGATCTTGAACTTACTCAAGAACAATTAAAAGCAGCTTTCGAAGGTTTGGATAATGACGTTCGTGAAGCTTTAGAATTGGCTGCAAATCGAATTCGTGAATTCCACCAAGCGCAAAAGCAGGATGGCTGGACTTATGTGGATGCTTTGGGCAATACGCTCGGGCAAAAAATCACACCGCTTGATCGTGTCGGGATTTATGTGCCAGGTGGCTTAGCTTCTTATCCGTCTTCAGTGTTGATGAATGCTGTACCTGCTCATGTTGCGGGTGTGGCTGAAATTATTATGGTGGTTCCTGCACCCAATGGTGAATTGAATCCATTGGTACTTGCTGCTGCGTATCTAGCAGGTGTGACTCGTGTATTTACCATTGGTGGCGCACAAGCGGTAGCAGCTTTGGCATATGGTACAGAAACTGTTCCGGGTGTAGATAAAATTACCGGTCCAGGGAATCGCTTTGTTGCTGCTGCCAAACGTGCTGTGTTCGGTCAAGTTGGTATCGACATGATTGCAGGTCCTTCTGAAATTTTGGTTTATGCCGAAGGCGAAAATAACGCGAAATGGTTGGCGATGGATCTATTGTCTCAAGCTGAGCATGATACTGTGGCTCAAGCTGTGTTCATTACACCAGATGAACAGCTTCTAAATGAAGTTGAGCAAGCGATTGAAGATCATCTAGCTGAATTGCCTAAAGCTGATATTGCACGTACCTCTATTGCTAATCGTGGTGCTCTGGTTTTGGTGAAAGACCGTCAAGAAGCCATTGATTTAATTAATCAAGTTGCGCCAGAACATTTAGAGCTTTGCTTGGATGATGCTGAAGCAATGGCCGAAGATATTCGCCATGCCGGTGCAATCTTTATGGGGCGTTATACCCCAGAAGCGATTGGTGATTATTGTGCAGGCCCAAACCATGTATTGCCAACCTCAGGCACAGCGCGCTTTTCATCACCGCTTGGTGTCTATGATTTCCAAAAGCGTTCAAGCTTGATCATGTGCTCACAGAAAGGTGTGAAGACTTTAGCGAAAACAGCCGATGTTTTAGCGCAACAAGAAAACTTGGATGCCCATGCGAGATCAGCAAGATATCGTTATCAGTAATGAATTATTGGCTAGATGAAAAAATCTAGTTTTTAAAACTATAAACCTCTCCTTAACCCTCTCCTGAAAGGAGAGGAAAACTCATGTGATAAGAATGTTTGATATCCGGATTCAATCGTTCATAAGATGGAGATTCCTCCCCTGAACGAGCTTTAAGCACTGCTTTAAAGCGAAGTGCAAGAGAGGTTAGGAGAGGGAAATAAGAGAAAACAAAATGTCGAATATTACGAATGAACAAATGCGTTTTTGGAGTCCTGAAGTACGTGAATTAGAACCCTACGTACCCGGTGAGCAACCCAAAATCCAAAACCTACTTAAGCTGAATACCAATGAAAACCCGTATCCACCTTCTCCAAAAGTGGTCGATGCGGTGCAAGCGGTATTAGAAAATTCAGCCGATGTATTACGTTTATATCCAGATCCAGATGCTTCTGCATTAAAGCAAGCCATAGCCGCGCAACAAAATGTTGCTGCAAGCAATATCTTTGTCGGAAATGGTTCAGATGAAGTGCTAGCACATATTTTTAAAGCCTTTTTTGTGCAAGAACAGCCATTACTTTATCCGGATATTACCTACAGTTTCTATCCTGTTTATAGTCAATTTTTTGGGGTGAAAACCAAAGTTTTGCCACTTAATGATGACTTTGAAATTGTGGTAGATGACTATAAACAAGCCAATGGCGGCATCATTATCACCAATCCGAATGCGCCCACCAGTATTGCATTAGGATTAGCTGCAATTGAAGAAGTACTGCAATCAAATCCTGATTCAGTTGTGGTCATTGATGAAGCTTATGTTGATTTTGGTGCGGAATCTGCGGTCAGCTTAGTGGAAAAATACGAAAATTTAGTGGTGTGCCAAACTACCTCTAAGTCACGTTCACTTGCTGGTTTACGGGTGGGTTTTGCCATTGCTCAACCACATTTAATTGCCGCACTGGAAGCTGTGAAAAATAGCTTTAACTCTTATCCAATGGATCGTTTTGCGATTGCAGCTGCAGTAGCTTCATTTGAAGATCAAGCTTACTTTGAAGCACAATGCCAAAAAGTGATTGATAGCCGTGAAAAGTTGGTTACTGATTTAGAAGCTATTGGTTTTAAGGTTTTACCCTCGAAAGCTAACTTCATTTTTGCATCACTACCCAGTAAAGATGCAAGCGAATTGGCAACGGAACTACGTGAACGTGGCATTATAGTTCGCTATTTCAATAAACCGCGAATTAATCAATTTTTACGTATTACGATTGGTACTGATGAGCAAAACCAGCGATTAGTGGATACTTTGAAAAACGATATTTTGGCGTGATTTAAATCCCTCCGAGCCTCCCTTTAAAAAGGAGGGTTAGGGTGAAATTGATAAGAAAAAAGCGAATTTAAGATTCGCTTTTTTCTTTTGGTTTGTACCAGGTATTGAGTAAATCAAGCATGGCAGAAACTTTATCAAAACATTCCTGATATTCTGCATCACAATCTGAGGCAATGGTGATTCCACCCCCTGCCCATAGAGATACTTCATCTTGATATTTTTGAATAGAACGAATCAAAATATTCCAAGAACCTGTACCATCAAAATTAAAATAGCCCATCGATCCACAATAAGCACCACGTGGTGCACCTTCAAGTTCATCAATAATTTGCATCGCGCGAATTTTTGGCGCACCCGTAATCGAACCTCCGGGCAGTGCAGACATTAAAACATCAAAGGAATTGATCTCTTCTTTTAATGTTGCAGTGACTTCGCTCACCATGTGATGAACCTGATTAAAAGATTCAATTTCAAAAAGTTGCGGTGTTTTTACCGAACCTGTCTCAGCATAAACACTTAAATCATTGCGCAGTAAATCAACAATCATCACATTTTCTGCCTGATCCTTTTTAGAATGAATCAGGTCTTGTTTGGATTGTTCATCTTGTTTCGGGTCAGCATAACGGGGCATTGTGCCTTTAATGGGACGAGTGACAATTTTCCGATTTGCTTCAAAATTAATAAACAATTCAGGTGAACAGCTTAATAGTTCAAAGTCATCGATTTTTAAATAGCCTGAATAAGGAGCATTGGTGAGTTTCCAGAATTCTTCAGCCGTAGTTAATAAAGAACCTTGTGCTTCTGCTGTAAATTCTTGAGTCAGATTAATTTGATAGCAATCACCGGCTTTAATATAGTCTTGAACTTTCTTAAAGGCAGTTACATATTCATTTTTATTCCAGCGCGCGCGACAAGGTTGAGTAAGTGAAAAACAGGGCGGTTTTTTGTATTGTATTGCATCCTGAATAACTTGAAAAATATTTTCACACTCATCTTCATCACTAAAAAAAGTCCAACCTTGAGGGGTGAGTTTGAGATAACTACGATAAATGCCCAAAAATAAGGCAGGTTGATTTTTTTGTTGAATCGAAACCTGTTGTTGGGCTGCATGGTCATAGCTGACAAAGCCAATCAATCCACCGTTAAAATCAGCAGGATGTTTTTGAATAGTCTGATTAAAAAAATGATTTAAATTAATAGATTGTGATTTTTCTTGATATTGATCCAGTGAAATTCGTTTGAAATTTTGAGTGACTTGACCTTGTTTAAGCATATATTCAGATGCACAGAAAGCGATCACAGGTTGGTTTACATTTTTTAAGTAAGCTAAATGAGTGAGATGCGATAAAGCAGACAATATTTGAGCTGTGTTAAGCCATTGTTCAGTCAACAGTTTTTGAAAAATAACCGGATTATTCATACGATGTTAAATTATAAAAGGCTATACATAGATCGCCTATTCTATAACAATATTTATGTAGAAAAACTGTAAATACCGTTTATCGGTAACATATGGATTGCGACCAACAGCAGTTGAACAAAAAATGACACACATATAACTTTAGTAGGGCAAACAGGCTGCTCAAGGAAAGACTCCATTGTTGTCCAAAAACAAAAAACAACATGGAATATCGAGTGGTTGACAATCAAAAAAATAATACTCTTGGGAGAGTACGAATGAAAAAATTTACTAAACTTGCTTTAGTTTCTTCATTGGCAATTAGTGCAAATGCGATGGCAATGCAAGCAATGGACGATGCTTCATTGGGTGCTACAACTGGTCAAGATGGTATTAACATCGGGATTGGTATTTCTAAAATCGAAATCGAAAAACTATTTATTCACGATAATGACGGTTTAGCTGATGCTGCTTTAGGTGGTACTGGTGAAGCAGGTGCTATTTATATCAAAGCGAATGGTACTGGTGCTACTACAACTAAAGGTATTGTGATTGGCGCAAATTACGACAACGGTGGTGCTTACTTACTGTCTTCACGTAACTTAGCTGATTTGCAAATTGACTCTGATGCAAACGGTGGCAATCCATTCATTAATATTGCCGCACAAGTATCTGGTTTAGATATCAATATCGGTGAAATTGGCGTTGTATCATCTGCTGATGCACCTGCAGCAAATGCAGCAACAATCCGTCGTGGTGGTACGGGTCAAGAGAACGCTATCTTAACTGGTCTTTCAGTAAAAACTGGTCCAATGGCTGCAAATATTCAATTGGGTGCTGCACCACAAGGCGCAATGATTAAATTGAATGCAACTATGATCGGTGGTTTAACCATTACTGATTTGGGTATCTTGGATAACTCAACCAAAACTGCAACACGTGCAGCGGGTGTGATCCACCTTGACAAAATTCAAGTGGCAGATGCGAATAGCCGTAACTTAGTATTGAACCAAAGCATCAGTGTAATTGGTGAAGAAGATAACGATAAAGGGTATGTACGTATCGTGAGCACAAGCGGTGCACACGATAACTACATCCAAGGTATCCATTTGGGTAGCAAAACTGCTGCTTCTATTGGCGATATGGAAGTTCAAGGTATGCAAACTTACTTCAGCCCGGCTCAGGGGCAATATGTTCCGGGTGCGATTATCACAATTCGCGGTCACTAAGTTTTTGCTTGAAAAAGCGCGTGTTTACACGCGCTTTTTTTTACATAAATATTGTTGAATTTTTCAAAAAAATAAAAAAAATACTGTTTTTTTTTCGAAAAAAAGGTATCTTGCTAAAACAGGGAAGTAGAGTTTCTACTCTAAAATAATGAAAAATGGCACGTCATGCCGATAACTAGAAAAGTTAGATAATATGTTAGAGATCGCATTAGGCTCGGCATTGATGTATTACTTTGCCACAGAAGCTTTTGATATAAAGAAGAAACCAGCCGAGGCTGTGTACTATACCGAGACTTTAGACTCTCGTAATGATTCTTTCACCCGTATGCACCGCGAAACCGTACAGGTTAAACCGGCAATCGTCGATCAATTTCGTGGCATTGTTCACCAAGCCTATGACTATAGTTGTGGTTCTGCTGCGTTAACCACCCTATTAAATGGTTATACCAATCTCAATGCGACTTTAACCGAACAACAGGTTATGGATGGTCTGATGAAATTTGGTGAGACCGACAAAATTATTGAGCGCCGTAGCTTTTCACTGCTGGATATGAAGCGTTTTGTCAGCGCAATTGGCTTTGAAAGTGGTGGCTATCGCGGGGAATTTAGTGACTTGGTGAAGCAAGGGCAACCTGCCATTGTGCCAATTTCCTATGCTGGCTTTAAACATTTTGTAGTGTTTAAAGCGTATAAAAATGGCCGCGTCTATGTCGCAGACCCTGCATTGGGGAATATTAGTTTCGATGAAGTACGTTTTAAAGAAATTTGGGAAAATAACACCTTATTCTTAATTAATGTTGCACCAGAAAACCGTAAAAAATTATTGGCTTTACAAGATTCGGATATGCGTCATGTAGAAGATGCAACCGTGAATCGTTATGCCTTGGTAAACATGCAATACCCGCAATTTTATATGGACAAAATTGCCGATAAAGCATCTACGATTCGACTTGATAAAAATATGAATGAAGAATCAGATTCTTATGGGGACTTAAATTATAATTTCTTGCGTCTTTATTATAAAAATAAATAACGTTTAAGAAAGATTGAGCTTTAAAAAAAAATAAAAAACTGGTGGGATGGAATATGAACAGTAAATGGATGAACAAAACCCTATTAGCGATCAGTATTCAAATGCTGATGGGCGCAGCTTATGCAGCTGAAGAGCAGCCAGGATTGGGGGAGTATGAAGTTGTAGATCAGCAAGAAGAGGTTGAATCAACAGCATCCCAGTCTACTGCAGATGCTAATTTAGTAGGAGGGGCTAATGCTGCAGAAGAGCCAGCATTAGGTGAGTATGAGACTGTAGATGAACAGGAAGCGCAAGTTGAAGCAGTGGCGGCACAGTCTGTAAACGCGCAACCTGTAACCGAAACATCACCAGTAGATGAAAAATCGCAAGCATCTTCAGCTCTGCAACAGCAAGAAGGCGACGTCAGTAAAGAAGCCAATTTACAAGAAGTATTTACATCAAACGAACGCCAGTATTCATTAATCAAAAAAGGTGATATCTCATCTTATTATGATATTGACTATACCTATTATCGTGATACACAACTTGATATGGAGATGGCTCAAGGTCAGCTCTATCAACTGCGTGTTCAAGAAAATGCAACACACTCAATTACTAATACTTTTACTGCACAGTACGGTATTTTAGACAATTTAACCTTTACTGCTTCATTACCATTGGTAGCAAAAACAGACTTATTAAAGGATACCTCTACAGCAGGTTTAGGTGATATTTCTTTGGGGGCACGTTGGGAGCCATTTCCATTACAAGCAGGTCGTTTACCGCTGATTTTATTCGGTAATTTATCGACCAAAAGCGGTGACAGTCCATACGAAGTCAACTCTGCGACCGACTTAGCCACAGGTAAGGGATATTATTCTGTCGGTGTTGGTGCAAGTACACGTAAATATATCGACCCAGTGGTTCTGTTCGCCTCAGTTTCTGCAAACTATGGTTTTAAGGAAAGTGGTCTAAACCAACGCCGTGGTAGCCGTGTCATTGATGAGTTTGAACCAGGCATCAGTGGCGGTTTCTCTTTTGGTTTCGCATACTCATTTAACTATGACGTATCGATGACCATGTCGTATCAACAAAGCTTTAATACCGGCTCTGAATTTACCTACAGCAGCGGTGAATCCTATTCACCAGCCGATCAAACCAGTTCAACTTTAGCGATTTCTCTTGGGGTGCGTGTATCTCCAGAAACAATTGTGAACGGTACGGTAGGCTTTGGTTTGACGGAAGATGCGCCAGACGTTTCATTGGGTTTGTCATTCCCACTTGATATTTTAGGCTTTGGTAAGAAAATTCGCTAAGAGGACGGTCGTATGTATAAAATTCGACTCAGACCGCTCGTTAGTGCCATTCTCTTAACGGGCTGTTCAAGTGCTACATTTGCACAGTTAGGCACCAACCTTTCTGTAGATTTACGTTCCTTGAGTATGGGTAATGCGGTTACCGCAGATCCACCAGGGGTAAACGCTGTTCACTTTAACCCTGCGGGCTTGACCAAGATTGAAGGTCTGCAAACAGAGCAACAAATTATTGTTGCCAACTTTGACCTTCAACGTGAATTTAGCGTACCACCAGGCTATAACGTCTTTGGCTATTCAGATGATCCATTGGTCTGTAATGATGGACCAGAGGTTGCATCTGATATCTGTACTGATTTTAAAGATAAAGTTCGTGGCGATGTTGAATATCCAAGTCTTTATGTTCCTATTTTGAAAAAGATGGTGGATTTAGGCGAAGGTATGCCATTGGTCGCACCTACCATGGGGATTGCCTATAACCCGCCGGGTTCTAAAGCGACTTATGCGACGGCAGTTTATGCGCCACTGGTTGCTGGTTTTGGTGCTGAAAATGGTAATCCGGGTAATTATATGGGGCAACAGGTTGCCTTAGAACGGATTACCTATTTATCTCCATCCGTGGGTTACCAGGTCAATGATCAACTTTCGATTGGTGGTGGTATTGGTATGTCTTACCAAGCCATGGGTCTCAAAACCGATTTACGTTTCCCCAATGAATTAATTGGTATGTTGCGAATGATCGATGAGGTCGTTTGTACGCCATTTAAAGAAAATTCAGACATTATTACCGACATTCTATTACTGGGGATGTGCAATGCCGAAGAAGGTATGAACCCATTCGGTAAATTCGGTCAAATGCAATTAGCAGTGGAGCAATCCTTAAGTCCAAGTTTTAACTTGGGGGTACTGTGGGAGCCAACGGATGATTTTAGTTTCGGTATGGTCTATCAAAGTGCAGCAAAAATGCGCTTAAAAGGGAAATACCATATTGATAATGCCAAAGCACCACAAGAATTAATTAAAGGCTTGATGTCATCGCCAACCGGACAAATTCTTGCAGCTATTTTAGGCTTCCCGAATTACATTCCATCGAGTGAATCGGGTTTGGTGTCCATGGACTTTGAATATCCTGCGCATTTTCAAGCCGGGATTAAATATAAAGTCATGCCGGATTTACAGGTGAGTTTCGATGTGGGCTGGACTGACTATAGCGCATGGGACAAATTTACGTTTGAGTTTGACCGACAAATTTCAGCTTTAAAAGTTGCAAAATTACTCTCTGAAAATGTCAGTGACGCTTCGTTATCTTTACCGCTTGGTTTTACCTCGCCGTGGAGCTTCGGTATTGGTATGGAATATTCAGCAACCGATCGTTTAAAACTACGAGCGGGTTATGAGCCACGTTCAAGTGCCATTCCAGATGGTAAACGAAACACCATGATCCCAATCAACAATTCACAATTGTTTGGTATGGGCGTGGGCTATCGTTGGGATGCAGACACCGATTTAGACTTGTCTATCGGTTTCTTACGCAGCCGAGATAATATTCCAGCCAATACCAGTAGTTTAGCCAACCAAACAGGCGTAAATAACTTACTGCTTAACCCATACGCGGGCCTGAATGTGAAAACCAATACAAAAATAACCATTCTAGGATTGAACTATAGAACACGTTGGTAAACAAAGGAAAAGAATGAAAGGGAATTTATTGATGAAAACGATACTGACGTTAAGTTTAGCGCAAGTATCGTGGTCATATGCAGGAGAGTTTCATACCATTATTGGCCCTGACGGTCGTCCAATAGTCATTCAACGTGAGCCGCCAAAAGCGACTGCTGCAAAAACTAATCCAAAACCCGTTATTGTACAACAGCAGAGCCTGCCTGCTGATGAGCAAAAAGCATCATTTGCAACAAGTTCAGCGCAGCATCCTATTGTTCAGACAGCTATTGCTACACCTGAAAAATTAGTTAAAACTCGAAAAGTTGAATCGAGTACTCAGACCGATCTTGGCACAGTGAAAACTATAGAAACACAGACCAAAAGTGCTGTGAAGCTTCAGGTTGCAGAAAAAATGCAGCTGCAATCAATCCCAGTTTCTCCAGTTAATAGTCAACCTCTTGCTACTGAAAACCAACCGGTGCTTCAACAGCAGGCTGTAATTTCACAAAAAGTCTTAGAAGTAAAACCTTTGATTATTCAGCAAAACTCAGAAAATACCGCTTTTGTGGATATCGATGGACAGCAATATGTCAAAAACGAATATTTAGAAGATAAAGAATTTAACTTAGAAGGCAAAAAGCGTTTTTACACGATGCCTGAAGGCATCATTGATCTTAAACATGGTGCAACACGTTTACAAACGGTGGAACGTGAAAAAGGTGTGGGTAAATCCACAATGCAATCCCTGTTTAAACGTAATGTCGTGCAAGATACCGGCCCGATTACCTTGGCAAAGACTTATTACCGTGTTTCACAAGCAGATGTGATTAATGGTTTGGGGCAACAATGTTTTTCTGAAAAAAAACTGAAAAAAGTAAAAAAACTTGATTTAAATAAAGAGGTTAAGTTTTGGCCACGTGCACCGCTGAATGATGAGTTCGATTTTGAAGTCGCTGCCCTGAATCCATCTGTGCAGAATATTCAGCTGAATTCGTATGCATCACGGCAGAATAACCCCACCTTTTATTGGCCTTTTGTGGTGTTTTTAGATGCAAAAGGGTGTGTTTTAGAAGGTGCAGGTGGATATAAAAATCAAGAGGGGGCATCTACCCTCATTCAGCACGAAAAAATAGAAGGGGTATTACATGTGCCTGCAAACAGCAAATATATATTGCTGACACCGTTGGCTTCAGCCATCGAGGTTGAAGATCGTGCGTTAACCAATCACGGGCAAATTAAACTCGTTGCAATCCGTTAGGGATAGAATAAAAGAGAGTCAGGATGAACATAAATAAATATAAATTACCTTTTGTAGCAACCGCATTGGTTATGGCTTTAAGTGGCTGTGGCGGAGAAAGTGCCAACGTGATCCCTGAGGTATATGATGAAAGTACGGCCAACGGTTCATGTAAAGCGAGAACAGCAGGCTGTGTTGAATTTGCCTTGGATTATCCATTAAACGGTTTAAATTTCACTTGTAGTAGTGACACCAAAAACCGCTTTACCACGCTGTTTGATCCAAATGGTGGGGCGGCAACTGGTGCATGTAAGGCAGCAGATAAAATTACTTTCTTCTTGCAAGGGGAAAAAGACAAGAAAATTGAATTGGGTACATTTCCAATGAGTAATATTGCCCATGTCAGCGTAGCGCAATTACCGCGTTTAACCCTATTGGATATTGCAGCAGGAATTCAAGGTAGAGCTGCGCAAAAATTATCACCTGATGATGCAACGGTTAAAGTAGCCATTCGTTTGGTGCGTCTGATTCAGGCAGTGGGTTTACAAAGTCAGCAAATTGTCAATGCACGTGATATTCAGCCGATCAGTATTGGTGGTGATGCAGAGCGTAAAAAATTAGAGCAAATCACCTCGTTAATCACGCCAGAGCAATTTAAAGGCTTGTCGGATAAAGATTTCACCGATGCAGTCAAACCTTGGGTGGATATTTCTAAAGTCTCTGATACCGATGCTTTTGATGTCATTACTCAATTGATGCGTATCACGACTGCAGCCGTGTATCAGCCTGAATTTTCACTATTTTCTAGTAAGGAAGTCCTGGGTAGTGCCTTAAGTGGTACGGAAGGTTTGGTGGGCTGTAACAAGGAGGAATGTAAAGCTGAAGATAAATCAGCAACGCATTTGGTGGGTCACTTTATTGTGATGACGGATCGTCAAGGCAAAACCTTTGGTAGTGGTTTACAGTGGCGTGGTAAAGCTGAGACCGATGTGACCAGTATTGGCGGCGTAAATGCACAATTGATCCGTAAAGTGAAGCCTGTACAAATGACGGCACTGCCGCAAGACAGCTGGATTCATCCAATTACCAAAGCGATTAATAATAATCCGGATTTGACTACACAAACTGGTTTCCAATTTAATGTAGATGATAGCAATGCACAGCCATTGATCGTGACGCAGGGTAAATTGTTCAATGACTATATGATTGCCGGTAAAGAACGTTTTTATAAACTGCTGACAGGTAAAAAAGAAGTCAACGAAGAAGACAAGAAAAATTACGGTCTCTGGCAACAACAGATCAACAGTGAAAGCTTTAAGGGCACACTCGACCTTTATAAAATTTACCCAATCACCTATTTAGACAGTAAAGTGTTTAAATCGGAAAATAATGTCAGCAGTGGGGCTTATATTTTTCCACTGTATGCAGACTTGATCTTTAAATTTACCGATAGCTCGGTGAATACCGTGAAACTGGGTATTGTGATTGACCGCAATGGTGATATTCGGACCAATATGAAAGCCATGCCTGTCACGGTGACGGATTCCTCTGGTACAATCATCGATATGTCGACAGGCACAAATGGTTGTAGTGGTGCTGATGTACTCGGTAGTAGCATGATTGATATCAACAATGTGCAGCAGTATCGCATTGGAACCACGGGTCGTGCGTTTACTAGCTCTGGCACGGATGGCAATAAAATCTCGATTCGTATGATTCTGGCAGACAAAGTATTCCAAAGCCTGGATGGTGCATTGATTGGTATGAACTCAAGTATTCAGACCTCTCCAAATTCGGGGGATTCTATTGTGATTGGCGGTGCATTACTAAACTTAAATCGCTTATTGGCAATGAGGTCAGGTGGTAAACCGGCTGCGGATGATGTGCCTTTTAAAGATTCAGCAGATAGTGATGTAAAATGGGCAAACAGTTTTGCCAGCTTCCAAAGCATTTATAGTGCAATTGATTCAGCCGACGAAGATGCGAAAAAGTGGGCAAAATTCACTGGCGGTAGCATTCAATTTAATCTTGCACCATGTTATGAAGTGAAAACCAAATAATTGCGATATAAAAAAGCTCATCAGAGGATGGGCTTTTTTATGCTCTATACTCTATATTTTTTATTTTATTGATTAACCGGTATGGTCAAGGCGTGAACCTAAGGTTTCTAAATGCATGTCAAATTGATTGGTTTTACGGTCTTCAAAATAATGTCTTAAGGTGCGTTCTACGCTTGGAAAGGCCAGTTCAGACCAAGGAATCTCATCTTCGCTAAATAAGCGGCTTTCAATAGTTTCTTCACCCGAGCCAAATTGACCATCGACTAAATTGGCTTTGAACAACACATAAATTTGTCCGATCCGTGGAATATTGTACATGCAGTAGAGTTGTTCAATCTCGACTTCAGCTTCGGCTTCTTCACGGGTTTCACGTGCTGCACCTTGCTCCATGGTCTCAAATAATTCCATATAGCCGGCTGGAAGCGTCCATAAACCATAACGCGGTTCAATGGCACGGCGGCACAGTAAAACTTTATTTTCCCAGACGACCAGTGCCCCACAAATGACTTTAGGATTGATGTAATGAATATTGCCACAATCTGTACAAACACGACGTAATTGATGGTCGCCGAGTGGGATTTTTTCCGTAGTTTTATGTCCACAAATTACACAGAAATTCATATTCATCGTCAATGATAAAGGTGTGATCAGCATAACTGAAAAATTGAACTTTGGCATCATTTCTATCTTTTAGAATAAAAATTCAGCTATGATGAAACTAAGAAGAAATGATGGGAGAGTAGAGGTATGGATGACCATTCATTAATACAATCGTTACAGCAAAGATTACGTTTTTCCACACGGGTCAAACCGGCACAGGCTGCTGTATTAATTGCGATTACAGATGAATCTGATCCAAAAGTTCTGCTTACTCGACGTTCTTTATATTTAAACAATCATGCTGGAGAGGTTTCATTTCCAGGAGGGAAAAGAGATCCACAAGATACCAGTAATATTGTGGTTGCATTACGTGAAGCCTATGAAGAGACCGCATTAAATCCATTTGATGTGCAATTAATGGGTGATTTACCCATGCAAAAAGCCCGCAATGGGATGTTGGTGAAACCTGTCGTTGGGTTGATTCCAGCCGAAGTCGAATTGATTGCTCAACCGAGCGAAATTGATCGTATTTTCTTTGCATCCCTCAGTAGTCTAATGAAGGCACCGCCGATTCCTTATGAAGTACGTTATGCACACCAGTCTTTATATTTTCCCAGTATGCGTGTGGAAAATGAAATCGTTTGGGGCTTAACTGCACGGATGCTGGTTTCACTGTTTCAGTATGGTTTGGATTACCAAAAGGAATGGCCTTTTTTATTAAATTCTCCAGCTTTTTATACCAATAAGATTAAACGCAATAAATAAAGGAATATCGGAACATGATGTACAAATTTAATGGATATGCACCTCAAGCGACACACCAGCCTTGGGATGGCTGGGTAGCGGATAATGCGACAGTGATTGGTCAAGTTGAAATGGGGAAACAGGTCAGTGTCTGGTTTGGTGCCGTGATTCGGGGCGATAACAGCAAAATCAAAATTGGTGATTTTAGCAATGTTCAAGAAAATGCCGTGTTACATACCGATGCGGGCATTGAAATGCACATTGGGAACTATGTCACGATTGGACATCAAGCGATGTTGCATGGCTGTACCGTTGGTGATAACACATTAATCGGCATTAATTCCGTGATTTTAAATCATGCGGTGATTGGTAAAAACTGCATCATTGGGGCCAATGCCTTAATTCCTGAAGGCAAGGTCATTCCGGATAATTCTGTGGTGATGGGTTCACCGGGGAAAATAGTGAAAACCTTAGATGAGGCTGCTGAAGTTAAACTCAAAATGAGTGCCATGCACTATGCAGAACATTTTAAGCATTTTCAGAATTTGGAAGTGATTGAACTGTAATTTGATGATCTTATTTAGCCAAGCAAGCGCTTGGCTTTTTTGTATTCCGCAGATGGAAAATCTCGCCTAGTGCGAATGAGTGGAGTATCATATGCCTCGTTTTTTACATTTAAATTAATTAAGGTTGTGCATGAAATTGCTGGCATTGGAAACTGCCAATGAGCAGTGTTCCGTCTCTATTGTAGATGAAACCCAAGAATTATTTTTCCAATTAGATGCGCGAGCAAAAGCACAAACGCAAACAATTCTCCCGATGATTGAGCAGGCATTTATTCAGCTTGGTCTATCTGCATCTGAATTAACTGCAATTGCATTTAGCCGTGGTCCCGGTTCTTTTAGCGGTGTGCGAATTAATGCAGCGGTGACTCAGGCCTTGGCATGGGCAAATGATGTTCCGGTTGTTGCTGTTTCAACTTTGCAAGCTTTGGCACAGGCAGCACACCGGATTGCCGGTTTAAGCGCCGTGACAGCGGTACTCGATGCACGGATGAAAGAAGTCTATATTGCGAGTTTTGAACTCGATTCACAGGGCATTATGCAGGCTGTGGATGAAGAACAACTGTTAAATTACGATGATGCCAGCCAAGCGGTTAAATTTGAACTTATAGGTTCCGGTTCAGTTTTAATTAAGCCTGAACAAATACAATACAAAGACTTAAGTGCGACTGCGCAAGATATTGCTACCATTGCGCGCGCAGATGTCGAGCAAAAAAAATGGGTCAGTGCTGAACAGGCATTACCTGTATATTTACGTGATAACGCTTGGAAAAAAATTCCAGAACAGGGCAAATCATAATTAGGATTTTGTATGGATCTTTTACTGCTGCTGAAAGCGGCAATTATGGGTATTGTTGAAGGTATTACCGAATTTCTACCTATTTCCAGTACCGGACATTTAATTCTCGCTTCCGAATTAATGAATTTTTGGACCAAAGAAAAAAGTGATGTGTTCGTGATTGCCATTCAAATGGGCGCGATTGCAGCAGTGATTTATGAATACTGGGCTCGTCTCTGGGGGGCAGCTACAGGTATGTTTACCGGTGAACCCAAAGGTCGCCATTTGGGGTTTAGCCTGATCATGGCTTCGATTCCAATTGTGCTGATTGGTCTCACTTTTGGACAAGCAGTCAAAGAATTATTATTTAATGATATTGCAGTTGCGATTGGCTTGATCGTCGGTGGTTTCATTATTATGTGGATTGAAAAAAATCCACCTAAAGTCAATGCCGAAGAAGTCGAGAACATCAGCTATAAAGAAGCAATCTGGATTGGTTTAATCCAGGTGCTGTCGTTAATTCCGGGAACCTCACGTTCTGGTGCAACCATTATTGGTGCAATGTTCTTGGGCATATCACGTAAAGCGGCCACTGAATTTTCTTTCTTCCTCGGGATACCGGTGATTATTGGTGCAGGTCTTTTAGATCTTTATCAAAGCTACCATGTATTTCAGAGTACAGAAGATTGGACGGTTCTTGCAGCCGGGATTCTAGTTTCATTTGTTTCGGCTTTGATTCTAATTCGCGTATTGGTTGCCTATGTCGCAAAACGTGATTTTATGATCTTTGCCTGGTACCGTATTGCCTCGGGTCTTTTAATCTTACTCTTTGCATTTACAGGCTGGAAATTATGGTAAGCGACATCCGCTTATTTGTAGAACAAGAATTTCAACCGAAAGCACAGCAGTATTCTGCTGTGCTTTCTTCTCGTGGCGTGAAGGTAAATCTTGAAATCATTGAAAAGCTCAATGCCCGATTTTTGCGGTTTAATCCAGAGTTGGCTTTATGTGTAGATGAATCTGGACTTTGGTTGTGTGCCAATGGCATGAAGATGCAACCGGACTGGAAAGCAGAAGTTCCACGTTTAAAAAGATCATCATTAAAATCAGAAATGATTGCACGAGCGTGTAATTTGGGTGAAAAGCCCAGCTTGATCGATGCGACTGCTGGTCTAGGGCATGACAGTTTGTTGATGGCACATTTAGGTGCTGATGTCACCTTGGTTGAGCGACATCCGATATTATTTACCTTGCTTGAAGATACCAAAAGCAATGCTGAAACCGATCCGTTTTTAAGTTCGGTGGTTGCTCGGATTGATCTGATTTTTTCCGATTCTGCCGACTATTTAATTCAGCAGGCTGAAAAAAATGCTGTGGTGGATGTGGTCTATCTTGATCCGATGTTTCCACAACGTGATCAAAACCAGCAAGCCATTAAAAAGCAGGCCCAAGTCAAAAAGCAGATGCAATTGTTGCATATGCTCTTGCCTGAAGATGGTGAAATGGATCTGGGTGATAATTTATTGATTTTGGCACAAAAAGTAGCAAAACGGGTGGTAGTAAAACGTCCTCGTTTAGCCGTATATTTGGCTGACCAGGAACCCAATCATCAATGGCAAGGCGATGCTTGTCGTTTTGATGCCTACTTTCAGCATCATCTTGTAGAGTAGTTTGGTAATTGCTTCAATATTGTGCATTAATTTGTTATATAGTGCCAAAGCAGCATTGATAAAACTTCCATCAAGCATAAACTTACACAGTGAATCAGCGAGCTACAGCTACCCCTAAATCCTATGATCGACTTTAAACCCTCCATCAATTTTTGGCATGATTTTAAAAGCAACCAAACTGCAGGGATGTGGCTCTTTTTGGGATCACGTCGGTCTTTACAAATCGTTCGCCCCTCAATTCTACAACTGATTTTTTGGGGGATTTTAGGCGGCAGTGCCAACAGTTTATTTAGTTGGTTAAGTTCAGGGGAAGTGGGGGAATTTAATCCTCAAGGCTTGATCAGTTATGCCTTATGGCCTTTTATTGCACTGATTGTCGGTATTTTCCTGTCCCAGCGTATTAATAATCCCCGTTTGATGTTGGTGCCTGCCTTATTGTGGCTGGTACTGGATACGCATATCGCCTTATTACAAAGTCTGATTCAGTATTTGGGTTATATCGATGTATTGCCTTACATCTTCTATGACTATTTACCGATGATATTCATGGTGCTGTTTGTCTGGCAAAGTTTGGCCGTGGTCTGGGTTTTTTCACGTGAACTCAAATGGCCATGGTGGGAGCGGGCACTGATTGTTGCAGCAACGCTTTTTACCTTGGTCGTTTGGCAAATGTCAGTCAAAAGCCAACCGATCTGGAAAGTTGAAGAAACACCACCAACTTTTGCCGAGGATGCCTTTTACGCGCAAAGCCGTATATTGAATAAATCGCTTGAAGATGTACAGTATGGTGAATTTACACAATCGCATTGGTACTTTTTAGGGGTAGCAGGCGCAGGTTATCAAGACGTCTTTAAGTCAGAAGTCGAGCGGATTAAAGAACAGTTTGATACCCGCTTCGGAACCTTTGGTCGTTCACTCATCTTGGTGAATAACCCTGAGACACGCACTCAAACTCCGATTGCTTCGCGTACCAGTATGGACATGGCTTTACGTCGCATCGGCCAGCAGATGAACCGTGAAAGTGATGTGTTATTTTTATACATGACCTCACATGGTTTACCGAATCAGTTTGAGATGGAAAATGCACCGATAGATTTAAATGATGTCGATCCCAAATGGCTAAAAGAGACTTTGGACAAGTCGGGGATTCGCTGGCGCGTGATTGTGATTTCTGCCTGTTATTCAGGCAGTTTTGTTCCAGCCTTACAAGATGATAATACCTTAATTATTACCGCCTCTGCCGCAGATCGCGCTTCTTTCGGCTGTTCAAATGAAGCCGATTATACTTATTTTGGGCGTGCATTTTTCGATCAGGCTATGCGCGATCAGACTTCGGTAAGTGCCGCATTTGAGCAAACCAAAGACACCGTGGCACAATGGGAAAAGGCGCAGGGTTTTGAAGCATCCGAACCACAATGGTCGATTGGTAAAAATATGGAATTTATGTTGCCGCAATTGGAACAACGCTTATTTCCCGCAACAACGAAAACAGAGACAAAAATAGAAATACCCCAATTAAGTGTTCAAACACAATAAGGAAAAATAGACATGGAATTAATCCAACATAATCGATGCTTTGAGGGTGAACAGCGCATTTATGCTTTTAATTCCAAGGTGCTCAAGGGTGAAGCTAAATTTGGCATTTTCTTGCCCCCTCAAGCTTTAACCGGTCAAGCCTGTCCAGCACTTTTTTATTTAGCCGGTCTGACCTGTACAGAAGAAACCTTCGCGATTAAAGCCCATGCACAACGCTTGGCCGCTCAACTGGGTTTGATCCTGATTAGTCCAGATACTTCGCCAAGAGGTGAGCAGGTTGCACAAGGCGATTCTTGGGATATCGGTCAAGGTGCAGGTTTTTATATTAATGCGACCCAAGCGCCGTGGGCGGAACATTATCAAATGGAAAGCTTTATTGTGGATGAGCTCTATGATTTAGTCATTCAGAACTTTCCAGTGCAAGCGGATGCAATCGGTATTTTTGGGCACAGTATGGGCGGACATGGTGCATTAACACTGGCACTGAAATATCCTGAAAAATTTAAATCAGTTTCTGCTTTTGCACCCATTTGTGCACCAAGCCAATGCCCTTGGGGTGAAAAAGCCTTTTCGAATTATTTTGGTGAAGATCGAAATGAATGGTTAAAGCATGATGCCACTGCCTTGATTCAAGAAAAAGGGGCATTATTTACAGAAATTTTGATTGATCAAGGATCGAAAGATCAATTCTACGCACAATTAAATCCGGCATTATTTAAACAGGCTTGTGCCCAAGTGGGACAGTCTTTAACCTTGCGTGAACATGCAGGTTATGATCACGGATACTATTTTATTCAAAGTTTTATCGATGACCATTTGCAATTTCATGCTGTACAACTTGAAGCGTAATATTTAATTCAAAAAAGGGAGAACATGATTCTCCCTTTTTTATTGATGCTGCCAGGTTGCGGTAAATTCTTGCTGTGCCATACGGCTTAAATGATCGAGAACGACTTTTTCTAAAGTACTTAGGTCTTCTAGCGAGCTGTCAATCGAGACCAATAATGCTTCTGACTGTGGCATCAGCTTCACGGTTGCATCCGGCATAAAAATACTAAAATTGCCGTCAGTTTCAGCAACGTCAAATTTATGTTTCCAATGATTCAATAAACGCTTGGCGATACGAGCGGCTTCTGATGTAGTAATTTTAGTATTGCTTTTCATTCTCATTTACCTTAGGGTGTAATATCAACATAACAGATTAAAAAAATAGCTAAAGTCAGAAAATGCAACGCAATGTTGCAGTTTTGGGATACCGAATAAATAGAATCGAATCAGGATTGAATCACAGCAGCAAGGTTCAATTTGTTATAATGCGAAAAATCAATTCGAATACATAGCCAGGTTCTCCCCATGTCCAAGCCATATTTAATTGCACCATCAATTTTATCTGCTGACTTTGCCCGTTTGGGTGAAGAGGTTGAAAATGTCCTTGCGGCGGGTGCAGATGTCGTACATTTTGATGTGATGGATAACCATTATGTCCCTAACCTGACATTTGGTGCAGGCGTGTGTAAGGCATTAAAAAAATATGGGATTAAAGCACCGATTGACGTGCATTTGATGGTTTCACCCGTCGATCGTATGATTGGGGATTTCTTGGAAGCGGGTGCAGACATTATTACGTTCCACCCGGAAGCAAGCGACCATATTGACCGTTCTTTACAGTTGATTAAAGCTGGTGGTGCGAAAGCAGGTTTAGTATTTAATCCAGCAACTCCTTTGCATTATCTGGATTATGTTTTGGATAAAGTCGATCAAGTGTTATTGATGAGTGTCAACCCGGGTTTTGGCGGTCAAAAATTTATTCCCATGACTTTGGACAAACTTCGTCAAGCACGCAAAATCATTGATGCTTCAGGTCGTGACATCCGTTTAGAAGTGGATGGTGGCGTAACGCCTGCCAATATTCGTGAAATTGCAGAAGCGGGTGCAGATATGTTTGTTGCCGGTTCAGCCATTTTCGGTAAACCGGATTATCAAGCTGTGATTAATGAAATGCGTGCAGAACTTGCAAAAGTAGGCGCTGTAAATCTCTAATATTCTCTAATTAATTGCTGCTAAGTTGTGGATAACTTTATGGATAACCGTATGGATATCTGTGTAGATAACTGTATGGATAACTTGATTAGTTTGTAAACGATTGCAGGGTGATAGTTTGAAAATTAGACATTAAATGTATAAAAAGGACTCAATTGAGTCCTTTTTTAATGGATTAAGGTGTTAAAAAATATGGTTGTTTATTAATCTATGCTTATAAATAAGCCTGTTTAAAAAATAACATTATTGTTTTAATATGCATAAAAAGAGCGAATGATGCATTGTTGAGTATAAATTTAAACAATGGTGTATAATTTTGTTCTTGGTTATGCTGTTAGATCTAAATCAAAATAAAATGATTTATATTTTATTCTGGACGGATTAAAGGATAATTCTTTGCTGACTTCATTACGCAAACAGGCTTGGTTTGTGTTCCTGATGGTTTTTGCCATCGGGTGGAGTAGTGTTGTCTTTGCATCCGCAAAACCTATGCATCAGCAAATGATGAATGAAGCGAATGTTGATTATCATCCCAATGCAGAAATAACGGCAATGTCTGGTTGCTATGATTCGGTGAGTGTTGAACCTCATATGCAACATTCTTCAGAACATGTAAAAGCAGCACATGATCAAGATTGTCATCAGACCATGACGAATCAGCAACAACATTTTAGCTGTAATGATTGCGTACAGTTGCATTGTCAGAGTTTAACGATCTGGCTGGATTCACAAATATCCGATTTAGTACATTTAGAAGAAGTTCAAGAACATCCACAGCGCAATTTTGATTATTCAGCCCAGCATTTAACCGGCTTCTGGCAACAAATCTTACGTCCTCCCAAAGCTTAATCTTGATTTAAAAAACATTTTTATTTTTAAATTACAGGTTAACTCATGTCAATTAAATTAACTCAAAGCCTCTTAGTCGGGGTGTGTCTAGTGTCATCATCGTGGGCGTTTGCTGCGGTCAAAGAATATCACCTGAACATTGATGAACAGATGGTGAATATCACCGGAAAGCCTTTAAAGCGTATTACTGTGAATGGTCAATTTCCGGCACCGCTTTTGGAATTTGAAGAAGGCGATGACGCCGTTATTCATGTGCATAACAAGCTTAAAAATCAGGATTCCTCCATTCACTGGCATGGTTTATTGTTGCCGGGCCTAATGGATGGCGTGCCGGGATTTAACCAGTTCAAGGGCATTAAACCACAGGCGGATTTTGTCTATCGCTTTAAGGTGCGTCAAAACGGAACCTATTGGTATCATGCACACTCCAAAGGACAGGAACAGGATGGACTGTATGGCGCTCTGGTGATTTATCCTAAAGGGAAAAAGCCGGTAGCAGCGCATGAACAGGCTGATCGTGATTATGTGGTGATGCTGTCCGATTTTCATCAATCCGACAGTGACCAAATCCAGAAGAACCTAAAAAAGTCGGCTGAATACTATCAAAATCGGCGTGAAACTGTGGCCGACGTGTTGAAGCAAGTTAAGCGTGATGGCCTCAAAAGCACTTGGCAAGACCGTTCCATGTGGAACCAGATGCGCATGCTGAAAACCGATTTGTCCGATGTCACCGGTTATACCTTTTTGATCAATGGAAAAACGCCTGAGCAAAACTGGACTGGCATGTTTAAGCCGAATGAAAAAGTCCGCTTACGTTTTATTAATGCCTCCGCCATGTCATTTTATGATGTCAGTATTCCCAACTTGAAAATGACCGTAGTGAGTGCGGATGGGCAACCAGTTAAACCTGTACCTGTTGATGAGTTTCGAATCGGTACTGCAGAAACTTATGATGTGATTGTTGAGCCGAAAGCCAATCATTATCAAATTGAAGCCGAGTCAATCGATCGCAGCGGTTTTGCGATTGGTACATTGCATAATGAAAATTCTCCCGTGAAGCATGCGATTCAAATGCCTAAGCCGCGTCCACGTGCCTTGCTGACAATGGAAGATATGGGACATGGTTCAGCATCAGGTGATCATGCGAACATGAATCATGCTCAGATGGATGATCATCAAAGTAGTACGCATCAAGGCAGTGAAGATAATAGTGGTGCAAGTTCAATGAATCATCAAATGATGAGTCATTCATCCATGCAACATGACATGGCTGGAATGGATCATTCGCAAATGAACCACACTAAAACGGATACGAATGACCATTCACAACATCAAGCAAAGTCTGATTCAGAATCACAACAAGGAATGAATCATTCTGCACATACCTCGGCGAAACTATCCTTAAATGAAAATACCCAAGTGGTTTATGGTTGGGCAAATGCTTCTACTCCGGCAGGGCATAAAGCACTGCAATATAGCGATTTGAAATCATTAAACCCACAGCCGGATACCCGTCCGGCAGAACGCGAACTGGAAGTGCGTTTGGGGGGCAACATGGAGCGCTATATCTGGACCATCAATGGCAAGAAATTTACCGAAGTTGAACCGTTACAGGTGAAATATGGCGAACGTATCCGTTTGAAATTCATTAATGACAGCATGATGGCGCATCCGATGCATCTGCATGGCATGTTTATGCAACTGGAAAATGGACAAACTAGCGCCAACATGCCGAATAAACACACCTTGATTGTGCCACCGGGTAAAACGGTAACGGCATTGCTGACTGCGGATGAATTGGGTGAATGGGCGATTCATTGTCATCTGCTCTATCACATGTCATCTGGGATGATGAGCAAACTGGTGGTGGCCAATGTCGATGGAAGTAAAACAGCAGCTTCACCTGCGACTTCAGCTCAAGTTCAGCAAGGAGACACGCATGCGCATCATTAATGTATTTGCCATAAGCACATTGAGTGCCTCATTACTGTTGTTGAGTGGGCAGAGTTTTGCCCAGGATCAGCACCATTCTATGCCGATGCCACAGCAGTCTGGACAATCTACTGAAGTGCATGATGATCATTCACAACATCAAACAGAGTCAGCAGTAGCAACAACTGCTGTTAAAGAAAAACTGATGCAACCGGTACAGCAGGAGCAATCCAGTTCAGATGAAGCGGATTCTGCTGCACATATCAAAGAGCATGGTGGCCAGATTTATCAGCAAACCACGGTTGAAAGTAAATGGCTGCGCAATAACGATGGCGAAGGTGTTTTAAAGTCGAAACTGGAAACCCGAATCGGCACAGATGAAAACAAGATTTTTATTAAAGTCCATGCAGATCGGGCTGAGTCACAGCAAGCCGAGTACGATGCCAAAGTATTGTACAGTCGCAATGTTGCCGATTTCTGGGATGTGCAGGCCGGTTTACGCTATCGGAATGACCAGAATCGTGAAGTGGATCAGGATCAAGTCGATGCCGTCATTGGGGTACATGGATTGGCGCCGTATTTCTTTGAAACCAATGCCTATTTATTTGTGGGGCAGGATCAACAAGTGTCATTCACGTTGGAAACTGAGCGTGATTTGCTATTGACCCAGAAACTGATTGTTAAACCTTATCTGGATTTGAATGTCATTTTCAGTGATGACTCAAACTATGCTAAAAAGTCGGGTTTGAATACCGCGCAACTGGGTCTGGAAACGCGATATGAAATAAATAAAAAGGTCATGCCTTTTGTCGATGTTGCATATGGCTATAACAAGGGGAATGAAGAAACCGCTTGGCAGAAACAATCATCTTCTGAAAATGAATGGCTCTATGGCGCAGGTATTCGTTTTAAATTTTAGATGAGTCTTGTGATCTAAAAAATACGATTGGTGAGCACCAGTCGTATTTTTATTTGGGCATTTTTAGCGCGATAAGTTGGTCAAAAAATGTAAAATTCGCACCAATTTAAAGCAATCATTTATATAATAATGCATTAAAGGAGGAACGACCTCCCTTGGTGCAATCTCATTGATATGCATACCAAGACAATTCGTCAGGACGACCTGACTCTGATCAAGTGGAGCATAGTCGTCATGGCTTGGCTGGTTTTAATTTTAGCGGGTCTTTTTGAAATTGTATGGGCCTATGCAATGAAACTTTCAGAAGGTTTCACACGTTTAACGCCCAGTATTATTACCTTGGTTTTCATGATCTTGAGTTTTGGCTTGTTGGCTTATGCCATGCGAACTTTGCCACTGGGTACAGCCTATACCATCTGGACCGGGATTGGCGCAGTCGGTTCGTTCTTGGTCGGAATCTTTATTTTAGGTGAGCCAGCGTCAGCAATGCGTATGCTGGCAGCCGTCCTGATTATTTCTGGATTAGTGTTGATGAAACTGTCATCATCATAAAATCTGGAGCATTTATTTCACTGCAGGAGAAGACAATGAAACTGGCTTTTATGGAAATGGCTTCTCCTGTCGGTACTTTAAAACTGGTCGCCCATGAAACGGCTTTAGTCGCGGTGCTTTGGGAAAATGAAAATCCCAAACGTGTCCGTTTAGCCGAATTGATCGAACAAACGCATCATCCAATTTTATTGGAAACCCAAAAGCAGTTAACTGAATATTTTGCAGGAAAAAGACAGCAATTTGATTTGCCTTTAGATTTTGAAGGCACCGAGTTTCAGCAAAAAGTCTGGCAAGCTTTGTTGACCATTCCATTTGGCGAAACCCGAAGTTACCGCGATATTGCCGAGCAGATTGGCAATGTGAAAGCAGTTCGTGCAGTAGGGGCGGCGAATGGCAAAAATCCAATTTCAATTATTGCACCGTGCCATCGCGTAGTGGGTGCAAACGGCAAACTGGTGGGTTTTGCCGGTGGACTGGAAAATAAAGATATTCTATTAAAACTAGAGAAAATTGATTAAATTATAAGATCTTATTAAAAATAAAGATCAATAAAATGTTGAGTCAGATATTTGCGCAACTTGGGTCGAGCTTTTGGTGGATCATTCTTGCTTTTGTCGTGATAGCGATCATCAAAGCCTTTAAGCCATTTATTAAAGGAAAAGTTGGGGAGTTCGCGGTAGCTTTACACGTTAAACTCTATTTGAAAGACCCTCAATATATTCTATTAAATGATTGTACTTTGCCAGATGAACAAGCGGGAACGACCCAAATCGATCATATTTTATTGAGTCCTTATGGCATCTTTATTATTGAAACCAAAAATTATAAAGGCTGGATTTTTGGTAGTGAACGCCAGAAAATGTGGACGCAGAAAATATTTAAAAACAGCTATAAATTTCAAAATCCGCTCCATCAAAATTATAAACACCAAAAAGTTTTAGAACAGGTACTCTCGGATATTATTACGCCTGAATATTTGCATTCAATCGTTGTATTTATGCCGGATTGCGAATTTAAAACAGAAATGCCAGCCAATGTATTTCGTGGTACGGCATGGGTGGATTATGTGAAAAACTTTAAAGAGGATGTCATCCCCGCGATGAAATTAAAACGGATTCAATTACGGATCGAAAAAGAAGTATTAGACAAGTCTTGGAAAACCAATCGAATACATGTGGAAAATTTAAAACAGCGTCAAGAACGTAGTTAAATAAAAAAGCCTTTGAACATTCAAAGGCTTTTTTATTAATGCTTTAAGACATTTAATTTTTCAATAATTTCAATCAAAGCTTTGATGCGTTTGACTTCATTCCACAATTCTTTTGCTTCAGGATAATGTTTAGACATCATGCCTAGCCACTGCTTATAGCGTCCCACCATATTGATTTCTTTTTTATAGGGTCCATTTAAGAAACGGATCTGTAAATCTAAAAGCTCATCCCAAGTAATGATGGGCTCATCGGTGTTTTTGCGGATACATTGCGTGATATCGGGTGTGGTCACAGCAGCTCGACCAATCATCAAGTCTTCACAACCAGATTCCAAGCGGCATTGTTTAGCATCAGCATTGGTCCAAATTTCACCATTGGCGATGACATTAATGTTCAGTGCTTCACGAATCGGTTGTAACTGATCCCAAAATGCAGGTGGAGTATAGCCTTCAGCTTTGGTTCGGGCATGGACGGTAACCCAAGCTGCACCGGCATCTTCAATGGCGTGGGCATTTTCCAGGGTAAAGTTACGGTCCATATAGCCTAGACGCATTTTGGCAGATACCGGAATATGACTGGGCACGGCATCACGCACGGCTTTGACCAACATGTGTACCACTTCCGGTTCATCTAGCAGCACTGAGCCGCCACGATGCCGGTTTACCGTTTTTGCAGGACAACCAAAGTTCATATCAATGGCAGGGGCGCCCAGTTCCACCGCACGAATGGCATTCGCAGCCAGCATTTCAGGATTATTTCCTAAAAACTGGACATGTACCGGTGTTCCAGCTGCAGTTTTTCCATCATTCAGTAATTCAGGACAGTAATTATGATAGACATGGTCGGGCAGGACAGAGTCGGTTACACGAATGAACTCGGTTACACACCAGTCAAAGCTGCCGACATGCGTCAATACATCACGCATAATAGGATCGGTTAAGCCTTCCATGGGCGCAAGAACAAGTTTCAAAGTGTCAGACCTGTATAAAGAAAAACAGGGTTATACGTTTTTTTAGAGGGGATGTCTAGCTTAGGCCTTAAATTGAAACTATCTACTCTGGCGATTTAAGGATTTATTTTTGGGATAAGAGATTTATGTTATAGCCAAATACTCAAAAATATAGAACAATAGAAGCATGGGATATTCAAAAGATTTTAAAGACAAAGTCATAGAAATTATGGCTAGAGATAAAATGTCTGTGCGAAAAGCAGCACAGCATTTTAACGTCTGTATACAGACGATTCAGAATTGGAAAAAGTCCACTGTAACTAAACCTATTCCTGGTCGCCCAGCTAAAATTAGCAAAGAGCAAATATTGAAGGA
>NZ_SJXH01000038.1 GCF_004336635.1 Acinetobacter sp. ANC 4862 | reverse complement strand
CGATTATGGCGGAGCGTTAAATATGAAGAGGTGTATCTCAAAGCCTACAGCAATGTTTTGGATGCGAAGAAGCAATTAAACGCATATTTTGAATTTTATAATTTGAAACGACCTCATTCGAGTCTGGACAAAATGACTCCAGATGAGTTTTACTATGACCAGCTACCACAACAAAATAAGGTAGCTTAACTAGAGCAGAGTATCACTTATAAATAAGCTTTTAGTTGTTCAAACATGTGGGACCACCTCTCAAACTATTTTGAAATAAGCTTAAATTTTATACTATTGCATTTACCTAAAAAAGAAGTCTGCGCATTTTTGCAACTGTCTTTAAATGAACTATGGATGGATACACGCGAAGATATAGCATTTCCTAAAGGAATAAATCAGGTTGCTACAAAGCAGTTATGTGTTTATTGAGGAAAGTGAACAATGAGCACTACACTACACATAATCCAAGTTACTGATAAAAAACTATCAATTATTCAATACATGTTTGTACCAGTGATGATTACTGAACAGTTTGTAAATTTTTACGGAACCGATCCAGCTCGAATTCACCAAAATCAAATTCGAAACTTAGAATGTTTTATTGATGCAAAACACTTCTCACCCCAAGATGACGCAATCAAGAATTGTGCTCCACTCGAAGCGATTCATGAGGAGGGGAACTGTGGCTAGAGCAAGAAATATTAAGCCATCTTTTTTTACCAATGATGAGCTGAGTGAATTAAAGCCGTTGGCCAGATTGTTATTTATTGGTTTATGGACTATTGCTGACTGGAAGGGGTGTTTTGAATACAAACCAAAGCGTCTAAAAGTTCAACTTTTGCCTTATGACGAGTGTGATATCGAACAACTCTTGAGTGCTCTAGATAAATCGAGATTTATCTCGATCTATTCGGTACAAGGTCAGTGGTATGGAAAAGTACTTAAATTTAACAAGCACCAAAACCCACACAAGAATGAAAAAGAGAAAGGATCAGACATTCCTGATATTTACCAAAATTATGCAGAAAATGTAATGTTTTCAGAGAACTTAGAGAATATCGAGATTAATCAGGATGAAAACGGAAGTGATCCTGCTGATTCCCTTAACCTGATTCATGATTCCCTTAACCTGATTCCTGATACCCCAGTTTCGGTTGCACCGAAATTTATATTCAAAAGTGAACTTAAAAAATTAGGCGTATCTGAAGAACAAGCATCTGAGTTCATGCAAGTGCGAAAAGCCAAGAAGGCGGTAAATACCAAAAATGCTTTCGACATGCTCATTGCTGAAACTCAAAAAGCAAACCTGAGTTTAGATCAGGTGATTAACTATTGCTTGAAACGTCAAAATCCGTGGAGTGCATTTAAAGCAGCTTGGTATACGAATGAGCAAATAGAAAATCAAAAAACAAATCAACATGTTTTTCAAACCGTAGCCCAAAAAATAACATCGGAACATGACCGTTGGAGACAGGCTGAAAAACAAATACTAGGCACTGGTGAGCGAGATGTATCACCAGTAAAAAAGCTATTACTGACTGAGGGAATAGATCATGCCTGAGTTTACTTTAGAACCTGCTATGCGTTTGATTTCAAAAATGCGTAAAAGTTATGGTAAGAAATTTGCAGACCAGTGGGCAGGGGTTGGGGTTGAGGAATTAGCAGAAGAAATGGTTGATCAGTACCAAGGCTTAACTGTTGAAGACTTTAATCGCGGTATTGCTCGCATGAAGCGCCAAGCATGGCCACCAACAGTGCCTGAATTTCGTGAATGGTGTGAACCAGAGTCCGATGAATGGCTTGGCTCACATGAGGCCTGGGCAATTGCTGAAAAGTCTATCGGTTTGGATGGTCAGGAAATGACAGTGGTTTGGACCGAACAAATGGCTCAAGCGTTTAATCGTTGTGAAGATCTAGTGAAGACCGGTAATAAATACCAACGAGCCGAAGCCAAGAAAATATTTTGTGATGCTTATGACCGTTTAGTGGTTCAGGCAAAAGACAAAGGGTTGAAGCCGATTTATGTCACTTCACTCGGGACGGATAAAGATCAGCAAATCACAGCTATTCAAAAAGCGACTGTAGAGGGGTTTTTAACTGCATCCGAAGGAAATGCACTATTAGAGCATAAAGAAACGAAATCGGAGCAACTGAATGATTCTGAGCGATATAAAGCAATAGCTCAGGAAGCACTGGCAAGACTTGGACCACTGATCAAGCGCGAATCGATTAAAAAAATGGCCGATGAGCATCTCGGCTAGTTTGTATTTGTATCAGTATAAGCCAAGGTCATCATTAAAATAGGGGGGGTATAATTGCGAACTTGGTCTCAATAATTTGATTATTATTAAGATTCCTATTTTCTTAACTCAATAACTGATGTTACGCAGACATTAAAAAACTTGTTATTCTTTCACCATGAAGAAACCTGAACTCGAACTTTATACAGATTATTTGAATAGTACTTTGGGCTCAGAAACACCTACAGGTGTTTCTGCCCTTGTTAATGGAGATGTGAGTAATGATTGTATGACTTAATTTTTATCAGAATGAGGATACACACTTCTAAAGATTTATGGATGGAAGTTAAATTAACTGTTCGTAAAATTAAACAGGATGAGGCTGTCCAGATCTTTGACGATATCATTCAAGAAAAAGCTTGGACAGATGAAAATGACATCATGTGTTGGCATTTCGACCATGTTTATGAAGTACAAATTATATAACTAAGGGGCAAATAAAATGCCAGTGATAATCCAACATATAGATGCAATTGCTAGAGCAAAAGAATGCGATGTACTTTTTGTTAGGTTTAGTGAAATGACAATTGAAAATCATAATTATAAAGAACTGCCTGAGCGAATTGAATTAATAAATTGGCTAAATGAGAATAATATTCAATTTGAATTTTGTTATGGGATGGCTAGTGAGGCTGTTATACAGCAACCATATTTGGGTGATTTATTTTTAGATGTCAGTTTTGATAAAAATGATCCTTTATATATTAAACTAGAAAAACATTTGGAAAATCGAGATGGGAGTCCAAAAATTTCAGGGGTGCAATTTTTTTACTGTCCATTAGGTTTAGCTATGCAGAATTAACATCATGATGCTCCAAATTTTTTCATGAATAGTATTTTTAATAATTGATGTTACGCACCTATATGTTGTAAATTTTGAAAAAAGCAACCACAACATATTGTGGTAAAGTGCTCAAAAATACACTTACTGCGTAACATCAGTTAAGATACTATTTTTCAAATAAATTTAATGATCCTTTCTTGTGTCTAAGTTACCAAGAGCAGTTTAGGGTAAAATTTTATTTATACTTCTATAATAGATATCTTTCATAAATCAAAAAATGATCTCCTTTTGGTTGATATTTGCACTCCGGATTTCTTAGCATTCGTGCATATCTGCGGATGAAATACATCGATTCAAACAAGCTTTCTGATCCTCAGTTCAAGCGCTACACTGGCATCTCATGGTCAACTTTCTATTGAATGGTTGAACAATTGCAGAAGCATGTTCCAGCTAAAGGCAGACCGGCCAAGTTAAGCCGGGAAGACCAGGTTCTTCTTTGTCTGAACTATTGGCGGGAATACCGAACCTTATTTCACGTTGCGACGAGTTATGGGGTTTCAGAGCCGACAGCCTCAAGAATTGTACGCTATGTTGAAGACTGTCTGATTCAGTCCAATCTGTTTAATTTACCGAAGAATTTGCCCGAAAGTGAAGGGATAGACTGGAATGTTGTGATCGTGGATGCCACAGAAATTCCAATTTAACGGCCTAAAAAAACAGAAGAAAAGCTATAGCGGCAAGAAAAAGACCCATACCTTTAAAGTACAGGCCATGATTCACCATAAAACTCAGCAAATTCTGAGTTTATGTAGCAGTCACGGTGCAGTGCATGATTTCGAGTTGTTCAAACGCAATTTAAAGCAGATTCCTTTAGGGGCTTTTATCCTTGCAGATAAGGGCTATCAGGGGATTTATACTTTGTATCCCAATAGCCTGTTGCCATTAAAAGCAAAAAGACGCTGTAAATTGGATCCTGAACTAAAAATCTATAATCAGGAAATCAATAGAAGAAGAATAGGTATTGAGCATGTATTTGGCAACCTGAAAACCTTCAAGATCCTTGCCGAACGTTATCGAAATAGAGGGAAAAGACTCGGTTTGAGATTCAATTTAATTGCTGGAATCTATAACTTGGAGCTGAGTAAAAAATGATTTATGAAAGAAGTCTAATAATAGAAAAAGTTAGAAAAAATACAAAAACACTAGGGCGTGTCCTCATTTGAAGAATTGGTTTTAAATACTTAAAATCCTCCTTTAAGCTCTTTTCATTTCTATATTTTTTCAATGGCACGTACTCTTCTTACCGATGATATCTGGCAGCAAATTCAAGATACTATGCGATTACATGGTTGCTACCGTTCAAAGAATAGTAGAAATATCATGGAAGCGATCTTATGGAAACTGCGTACAGGCGCCACATGGCGTGATATTCCTCAAGAATTTTGTCCTTGGCAAACTGCTTATAATCGTTTTAATCGTTGGGCAAGCAAGGGATTGTGGAATAAATTTTTTTTAGATTACGAGGCGTCTTGGATCAAGAATGGGTATTCATTGACGGAAGCTACATACGCGTGCATCAACATGCAAGTGGAGCTCGGAATGGTTTCGAAAGAGCAATTGGACAATCACGTGGTGGACGAACAACAAAAATACATCTTGCAACCGACGCGAATGGATTACCGATTGATTTTAAAATCACTGGGGGTGGCGTCCACGACAGTCAAGTTGCAAAACAACTGATTGATACTGTAGGTGAGGCAACTTATCTCATTGCTGATAAGGGGTATGATGCTGAGCACATTAGAATATATGCCCAGAACAAGGATATGATTCCCATTATTCCAATGAGATCAAATAGTAAAAGATCGAATAAGGAGTTTGATAAATATCTATATAAATTAAGACATTTAGTTGAAAATGTGTTTGCGAGATTGAAACATTTCCGAGCGATTGCAACCCGATTTGATAAGCTTGCACGAAATTATCAGTCTATGATTTACATTGCTTGCATGTTTATTTGGTGTAAAGCCAAATGAGGACACGCCCTAGAACTAATTCATAAGACTAAATAATAGTAATAATTATCATATGTTTATAGTAGCATCAGTTTTTTAGTACTTTATAAAAATATTTGGGGTAAATATGAAACTGCACAATGATAATTTAATTTTTTCTCCCTCAGATTTAATTTTGTTTTTAGAAAGTCCTTTTGCTTCTTGGATGGAACATTTCAGTCTTATTTCTCCTGAAGCTTTAGATTTTAAGGATCAAGATGATGCAATGATGGTCATGCTCCAAGATAAAGGTGCAGAGTATGAATCATCTGTGTTGGAGGAATTGAAACGACAAGGCTTAACAATTGCAGATATAGGATTAAGCTTAGATAAAAAGACAGCAACGATACAAGCCATGAAAGAAGGTGCAGATGTCATTTTTCAGGCTTGTTTGAGTAAAGGTAAATTTACTGGCTTTGCTGATTTTTTAGTTAAGGTTCCAGGTTCTAGTCAACTTGGGGACTATCATTATGAAATTTGGGATACTAAGCTCTCAAAATCACTAAAACCGTATTACACGATCCAATTGTGTTGCTATCAGGAAATGATTGCAGATATACAAGGTCGTTATTCCGATGATTTTGTAATTATTTTAGGTGATCAAACTCAACAGCGATTGAGAACACAAGAATTTTACTATTACTACCAATCAGTAAAAAATGCCTTTTTGCAATTGCATGAAAAATTTGACTTAGAAAAGCAACCTAATCCCTCTAATTCTAAGTCATGGGGGTGTTGGAATAACTATGCAAAACAATTGCTCAAAGAGGTAGATCACCTTTCTCAAATCGCCACCATTACACGTTCGCAAATCCAGAAGCTAAATGCTGATGGTATTCAAACGATGCAAGACTTGATTGATAGTGATAACCCAAGTATTAAGAGCTTGAATACCGATGTATATAAAAGATTAAAAGCACAGGCTCAAATTCAGCGAAAAAGTGAAGGGCTTGCAACGCCTTTATTTGAAATCATTAACACCAATGAAAAACTAGGCTTGGCACTATTACCTCAGTACTCTGAAAATGATGTGTACTTTGATATTGAAGGGTTTCCTTTAATTGAGGGTGGGCTTGAGTATTTGTGGGGATGTACATATTTCGATGAAAAAGGTGACCGTCAATTTTTAGACTTTTGGGCTCACAATGAAGATGAAGAAAAGATAGCATTTAAATCCTTTATCGAGTGGGTCTATGCACGATGGCAACAAGATCCAACTATGCATATTTACCATTACGCAAACTATGAAATTGCTGCTTGTAAGAAGCTCATGTGTCGCTATGGTGTTTGCGAATTTGAAGTAGATCAATTGCTTAGAAATGAAGTTTTTGTGGATTTATACAAGATCGTTAAAAATGGTTTACTGATCGGTGAACCTAAATATTCTATTAAAAATGTAGAACACTTATATCGGGGTAAGCGTGAGACAGAAGTGGGTTCGGGTGGGGACTCGGTTGTCGTGTATGAAAATTGGCGAGTTAATCCCGATGGTTTAACCTGGCAAACATCTCAAGTCCTGAAAAATATCCGAGACTACAATATTGATGACTGTAATAGTACACAAGAGTTGGTTGCATGGTTGCATCAAAGACAGCAAGAATTTGGAATACAGTATTTAGGTAAAACAGAGATTGAAGAAAAAGAGTTAAGTGAGGAAACAACAGCACTAACTCAATTAAGAGATCAATTGTTGAGTAAAGCAGAATCTCTCAAGTCTCACGATATAATTGAATCACAAATATGTGAAAACATGGCTTGGGCCCTAGAATTTCATCGTAGAGAATCTAAGCCAGTTTTTTGGCGACTTTTTGAAAGAATGGGTTTAACAGTAGAAGAGCTATATGATGATCTTGATTGTCTAGTAAATTGTATTCGTACAGACAAAGAGCCATTTAAACCGACCCCTAAAGCAAGAAGCTTAGCATATGAGTATTCATTTGATCCTCATCAAGAATTTAAAATGGCAAATACAACTAGCTTTTATATTCTTGGGGAGAAAGATGAAAAGGGGAACAATCTTAAAGCGACATTATTAAAAGAGCATTCATCAGTTTCAAAGGGAAGAATTTGCTTACAACTTAAAGAGCCAATTTCTATTGTACATCTGATCCCAGATGATTATGTCAATCCAAAGCCTATTCCAAAAGCGATAGAAGGGGTAGTTCGACGTTATTATGAAAACCAGCTCAAGGATGATGCTATTCTCGATTTTTTAAGAAGGGATTATCCGTGTATCAAAGGCATAAAAAAGGGAGAAAAAATTGTTTCGAGCCATAAAAACTTAGAAAAATTGGCTCAAATAAAATCAGCAATTTGCAATATGGATAACTCATATATTGTGATTCAAGGACCTCCTGGTGCTGGGAAAACCTTTACAGGTAAGCATGTTATTGCAGAACTGCTTAAGCAAGGAAAGAAAGTAGGCATTAGCTCAAATTCCCACAAGGCAATTAATAATCTTTTGATTGGCGTGGCAGAGTATTGCCAAAATGAAAATATACCAGCCCATTTCTGTTGTACAAAAAATACAGATGCTGAGATTGAAAATTTGGGAATTTCAGAAATCAAGAATGACAAAATAGTTGAATATCTTGATGGTGCATGTGTCATTGGCACCACAGCTTGGGGGTTTTCTCGTGAGGAATTAAATAAGCAATTTGATTATTTATTTATTGATGAAGCGGGGCAAGTGTCAGTTGCGAACTTAATTGCAATGAGTCAATCCGCTCATAATCTGGTTTTAATGGGTGACCAAATGCAACTAGGACAACCAACACAAGGGACTCACCCCGGTGATAGTGGTTTGTCTATTTTAGATTATTTATTAAAAGATGCTCCAACAATTGAGCCCAATCGGGGTATTTTTCTCGATACGACTTACAGAATGCATTCAAAAGTAAATGAGTTTATCAGTCAGGCAATTTATGAGGGTAAGTTAAATTCACATCAGTCTAACGATCGGCAAATTATACAAGTGCCGGATACTTATAAGGGAGCATTAAATAAGGAGGCAGGTGTTGTATTTATACCCGTTGAACATGAAGGAAATACTCAAGCGAGTGATGAAGAGGTTCAAGCGATTCAACATGCTGTAAATGAGCTTATTGGGCGAATTTATACTGACAAGGAAGGTAATAAAAAGTCCATTACTTTGGATGATATGTTATTTGTAGCACCATATAATTTTCAAGTGACTAAACTTAAATCTGCTTTAGGTGAAAATGCAAAGCTGGGAAGTGTAGATAAGTTTCAAGGTCAGGAAGCACCTATTGTATTTTTCAGCTTATGTGCGAGTGATGCGAATGATTCACCCCGTGGAATGGATTTTTTGTTTGATAAAAACCGTTTAAATGTAGCGAATTCGAGAGCACAGTCTTTAGCAATCGTGGTGGGGAATCCAAACTTAATGAATAGTAATACAAGCAATATTAAACAGCAGAAGTTAGTGAATGTGTTTTGTCAGTTAATGGCATATGCAAAATGAATAGCGAAATATATTAATAAATTAATTTAAGAGTTAAAGGATATATAAGTGGCTACTGAAGTTCTGGATAAAAAATATGAGTGGGTTGACTTTTATAGGCAAACAGTATTTCCTCATATTCTTAGTTATGAAGAAAAACAAACCGAACTTGCACATGATTTAAAAAGTTTTAAGAAGGAAGTAGGTCATAATTTTCGACCTGATAAAATCTTAGGTGAAAATGGTTTAATAATTGATGATCCGAATCATCATACCGAAATAGACCCTTTTACAGTGTTAGCTTTAATCAATGTAGGAACTAATGAGAATAGGAAAAAGTTACATAGTCTTTTATTAAGTAAGCCAATTGATATTGATTTAGTTGGCGTTGCAGAGTCTGATGCCCAAAGTGTTTGGTTTTATCCATATAAGGTAAAAAAAACTAGTGATGGATTTGTGGAAAGACCAAAAGATACTGTTTCAAAATTATGGAAATTATTTAAGCAAGTAATAGCAATCGAAAATAATAATTTAAACCAGATAAAAGAGTTAATAGTTGATATCTTACCAACGGAAGCTTTGGGAATTAATAAATTAACCACAGGTTTATATCGTTGTCGTCCAGATATTTTTTTTCCTTTGAATTCGATAGGTACAAAATTTCTTGCTAAAAACAAAATTCAATATACGGATGTTTCAGTTGAAAATACCGATAAGGCTTTGAGAGTATGGGAAAACTATTGCAACACACTTAATGAAATACAAAATAACTTTGAAAATCAAAATTACTATGAGTTGTATTATCAAGCTGTGCAAGATTTAGATAAGATGGAAAACTATGAGAACCAGATTGAAAAAGATGAATCTTTAAATGTAGATCAAGACAAAAATAGAAATCTTTCCAAAAAGTTTCCTCTAAATCAAATTCTTTATGGTCCAGCAGGAACGGGTAAAACTTACAATACCATAAACTATGCATTGTCTATTCTAGATGGGAGAGACCCTGAAAAACAACAAACCAAAGATGATAGAGACAAATTCAAAAAATATATGGCTGAAGGTCGCATCAGTTTTGTGACTTTCCATCAAAGTTATGGCTATGAGGATTTTGTTGAGGGTATCAAAGTTGTACCAGAGAATAATCAGCTAACTTACCCTGTTATACCTGGCATTTTCAAAAAAATTTGTCAGTTAGCTAGTGCAAATGTTAAATCTAATATCAGTGAAAAATTTGATTTAGGAAATAGAGCTATATGGAAAATGTCATTAGGTAGAGCTGGTATTGAAGATGATCTATACCGATCTTGCTTAGATAATGATGTGGTCCTATTGGGTTGGGGAGATTCTATTGATTTCACAGGCTGTAATGATCTTCAATCGATAAACCATAAATTAGCGGAATTTGACTATCCTATAAATCAACTGGATACAGCTTCTAGTTATGTGAATACTTTTAAAAATAAAATAAAAAATGGTGATTTAGTTGTCATTACGGATGGAAACCTAAAGTTTAGAGCAATAGCCGAGGTAATTGGGGAATATGAATATGATAGTGAGCAAGAGTTCAGTTATTACCAAGTGAGAAAAGTGAAATGGCTGAAAAGTTTTTCACCAAGTCTAAATAATGAGGATTATTTTAAAAAAATATTCTCACAATCAACAGTATATAACTTGGAGAATGCGGTAGATAAAGAAAAAATTCAAAGACTATTGACTCTAGAAAAAACAGAGAAAAGTGATATAGATGATAAATTCGTCCTTATTATTGATGAAATTAACCGAGGGAATATTTCTAAAATTTTTGGTGAGCTGATTACTTTAATTGAAGAATCAAAAAGAGTGGGTAATGCTGAAGCTTTAGAAATTATTTTACCCAACTCTCCAAATGTAAAATTTGGCGTCCCAAAAAATCTTTATATTATTGGAACAATGAATAGTTCTGACCGTTCATTAACATCAGTAGATATCGCTTTAAGAAGGCGCTTTGAATTTATTGAAATGATGCCAAAATCAGAAATTCTAAAGGATATTAAAATTACAAAAGAGAATGAAGTGGTGGAGGCTATTGATGTAGATAAAGTATTAGATGTAATGAATAAACGTATTAAGGTGCTATTAGACAGAGATCATTGTATTGGTCATGCGTATTTTACTGAATTAAAACCTACTTCTGAAAAAGCAACAGCTACTGTCCAAGAGCTTATGCAAGTTTTTGAAAAAAGGATTATACCTTTGTTACAAGAATACTTTTTTGATGATTGGAGTAAGATCAATCTGGTACTTGGAAATAATGGAATGGTTAAAACTGAAAAATTGGAAAAGTCATTATTTCCCAGTATGGATGATCAGTTAATTGGAAACTTTGAAAGTCGAAATTGGGAAGTCAATATAAAGCTTTTTAAAGGAAATTCTGAAGAAGATAAAATCAATGCGATTAATAAAATTATTGGAATAGAAGCTAAAAATAATATCAAGGTTGTAGAAAGTGCTGAGTCTGCGTGAATACGGTGTCATTGAAGACAATGGCACTAACCAACCTTATGCAATGGGACTAGATCATATCTGCGTCCCTACTTCGGTGTTTGATTGTTTATGTGAGCTTTCTAGCCAAGCAAAAAAAAATGGTGCTGCCATTTTTGAGTTAGAAGGCAGACGTAAAATAAAAGTCGATAACTATGTCGGCATTATTCAAACACCATGTGGTCACACCATTGAGATTTTACCTAAGCATATAGAGTTACCAGCTCAGCAGGAAGGAGGTAAGAATCAGGATCACAAAAAAGAAACAGAAGACATACTTAAAAAAGAACGTGCATTACTCATAAAAATGATGAGAGCCTTGTGGAAGCTTCCATCTCCTCGAGAAGCAGGGTCTGCCGCATTAGATAAATTGAATCTACCCTTAAGTGAATGGGTCATGAGTCGCTTTTTGGAGGCATGCAACTTATTGCTTCAGCGAGGTTTACGGTCTGAATATCAACGTGTTACAGAGCATAATGCCTATTTAAAAGGTAAATTGAATATCCAAAGATATCTGACTCAATCAGTGATAGAGCAACATCGTTTTCCTATTGAACATAATATTTTTTCTTTAAATACAGCCCCAAATCGTCTTATTAAAACTGCATTAGAAAAAATCTGTAAATTCACACAAGATAATGATAATTGGCGATTGGCAAATGAAATCCGTCAAAAACTCAGTGAAGTACCTAAAAGTACATTGCCACGCCTAGACTTTCCCCAATGGAAATCAGGCCGTTTATATGCTCAATATGAACCAATCAAAGTATGGTGTGAAATAGTCCTAGGTGAACAGACACCATCAGCATTGCAGGGCCAATGGTATGGAATGAGTTTACTCTTTCCTATGGAAAAGTTATTTGAAGCTTATGTACTGAGTGAGGTGGAGAAAAAATATTCGGATCATTATCGAATCCAAAGGCAGAAGAGCAATAAATATTTGTGTCGTCATAATGGAAAAGATAGATTTAATCTTCGACCAGATATTTACTTTGAAGCGAAAAATAAAACTATTCATAGGAATATGATTTTAGATACAAAATGGAAATTATTGGATCAGAATAATGAAGACCAGCGTTATGGAATCAGCGATGGTGATATGCAGCAAATGTTTGCTTATAGTTATATGTACCTTGAACACGATGGTCCAATAGTTTTGATTTATCCAAAAAGTTCCAAATTTAATAAAGCTTTACCAGAGTTTCAGTTAAATAAGCATGAAAGAGATCAAGGAAAAAATCCAAATATATGGGTTCTCCCTTTCGATCTAGATAAGGATAAATTAATCGGTTTTGATATGATAATGAATCAAGACATTGGAGACTCTTGACTTAAATGTACGATAGACAATTTATTATCTGAGATTGGATGCTTTGAAAGCACGGTACTAAAGAATACATCTCTATTTCTAGCATACGTTAAGTGATCAACAGTATCTTCTAGCAGAGGTAAATATCCGGATTCTGAAGGAAAATCATAGCTTATTGAAAAATTGAAGCATACTGTTTCAGTATCTGATATCGTTTTAAGATAGGTATTGAGTTGTTTTTCATAACCAGCATTGTTTTGTAAAATATCATGTATCTTGAGATATCGATGTCCGTTTTTATATGAGTCAGAATTAAAAAAATCCTGAGGATCAAGATAACATTCAGCTGAGAAATAAAATTTAATAAAACTATGGTGAAGATTTTCTAAAGCTTGTTGGGATGTCATAGATTGATCATGCTCGAATACTAGGGCATTTAGATTGTTTTCCAGTCTATTGTTTGAATGTGTGGGTATGATAAGGTGAAGTTTACTGCAATTTAGTTGAAGGTTGTTGAGTTCATCCCAAGATTCTAGAATGATAATATTGATTTTATTTTGCTCCATGCTAGGAATCTGTTCTAAAGTTTTAATTGTAAATAATATAGGGTTTAGTCCATCTTCAAATAACTGGTAAAAATCAATTGAAATCTCTTTATTTGTATAAATAGCAACAATTTGTGGTGTATCGGAGGTTATATGGGGCATGTTCTATAATGGGATTTAAAATTCGTAGAAGGTTTTATTCATAGCATGAACGATATAATAAAGATACTTGTAAACCAAAATTATAATTCAGTTTATATCGTTGGAGATCTTCACGGATCTTATAGTCTTCTAATGCAAGAGCTTCATCTAAAGAATTTTGATTTTGAAAATGATCTACTGATATGTACAGGAGATCTCATCGATAGAGGTGATGAAAATTTAGAATGTATTTCATTACTTGATCAAACATGGTTTTTGACTGTGCGCGGTAATCATGAAGAAATGTGTATTCGAGGGCAGCATGATCCTAAAATGAAAGACATGCATGCAAGGAATGGGGGAGCATGGTTTTATAGACAATTTCAAAAGACACGACAGCGAATTATTGATCGGTTAGCAAAGTTACCATTGGTGATTGAAGTTGAGCTGAAAAATAAAAAGGTAGGTATTGTTCATGCCGACATCGATATTCACGATTGGGAGGCCTTTAAAGCTGATATCTTAAAAGGTGACTATAAGATTTCTGGTATTACATCAGCATATTCAAATGTTTTATGGGGCAGGGGGAGAATACGTAACCATTCAGACCAATATGACATTGTCAAAAATATTGACGAAATTTATTTAGGTCATACAATTGTAAAAGAGCAGACACAAATCGACAATTGTCACTACATTGATGTAGGCTCATTCTTTACTAAAAAACTATGTATCATTAAAGTTCAGTGAGAGTAGTGGGGGAGTTAAGTGGAGGAAAATGATTTAAATGATCAAAAAAACAACACTTAAACCTTGTATCCCGATGTGTATCCTAGATTTTCTGAGAACTAATTAATCTATTAAAAACAATAGGGTAGGGAGATGTTTTCGTCTGTCTGGGCCCACCAAATTTTAAAAACATATGCACCCATATGAAATTCAAACCACTGATTCTAAAAAAATTAGGGTTTTTTGCCTCATGTGAATTTATACATAAACTGCTTCTTATATCCTCATTTATAAATATAACCATGTATGTATGTACATAAATCCAGTTTATGTATCTCAATGATTTAAAAAATTAATGACTGATGCCGTATATACGGCATTAAAACCAAAAGATAAAGAATACCCTGAATCTGATGTACAAGTCTTTATATGCGAATCACTCCAAAAGATGGTAAGTCTTGGCAATATGGATTTAAAAATAATCCTGCTAAGTTAACAGGGTTAGCAGCTAATCGAAATCTTTGTCTAAGTTGTTCTTGTTTTGAGCATTTTTTATAAATAGTCTGTAAAGACAGACAAAAGTTATCAATCTGATCAAATCACTCTATAATATCGCCCATCATTACAAGTGTTAGTCGTTCGATGTCGTCATCAAACGGATGATGCGAGTAACACTCTTTTTTAAGTCAATTCCTTTTCCGTGATTCGGCTTATGTTTCAATATTTAGAATCTTATGGGTCCATAGGGATACATAAGAATAGTTAGGTGCCAGCATGGAAATCAAGGTCAATTATCTCGACAACCTTCGACAAGAAGCCAAGTTCGATGATTTTACAGTAATTGCCGACCAACCAATTCGTTATAAAGGTGATGGTTCAGCACCAGGACCATTCGATTATTTTCTTGCATCTTCTGCCTTATGTGCCGCCTACTTTGTAAAGGTGTATTGTGCAGCGCGTGATATCCCGACTGATAATATTCGTCTGTCGCAAAACAACATCGTAGATCCAGAAAACCGCTACAAACAAATTTTTAAAATTCAGGTGGAATTACCTGCGGACATTTCAGAAAAAGACCGCCAAGGTATTTTGCGTTCGATCGACCGTTGTACGGTTAAAAAAGTGATCCAAACGGGTCCTGAATTTATCATCGAAGAAGTGGAAAGCATTGATGCTGATGCGCAAGCTTTATTGATGCCAAGTTTAGCCTCTGAAAGCAGTACCTTTATTCCCGGTAAAGATCTGCCATTAGAAGAAACCATTGCCAATATGTCAGGCATTTTGGCTGGTCTCGGCATGAAGATTGAAATCGCTTCATGGCGTAACATCGTGCCGAACGTGTGGTCTTTACATGTTCGTGATGCGCAATCACCAATGTGTTTTACCAACGGTAAAGGTTCAACCAAAGAAAGTGCTTTGGCCTCGGCATTGGGGGAGTTCATTGAACGTCTTAACTGTAATTTCTTCTACAACGATCAGTTTTGGGGTGAAGACATTGCCAATGCTGAGTTTGTACATTACCCAGACGAAAAATGGTTTAAGCCGGGTTCACAAGGTGAATTACCAAAAGAAATTTTGGATGAATATACTTTAGAGATTTACAATCCTGAAGATGAGCTCCTCGGTACGCATTTGTACGACACCAACTCAGGCAATACTGAGCGCGGAATCTGTTCATTGCCATTCGTGCGTCAGTCCGATGAAGAAGTGGTTTATTTCCCATCAAACTTGATTGAAAACTTGTACTTAAGTAACGGTATGAGTGCCGGTAATACTTTGGCCGAAGCACAAGTACAGTGTTTGTCTGAAATTTTTGAACGTGCAGTGAAACGTGAAATTTTAGAAGGCGAGATTGCACTTCCCGATGTGCCGGAAGATGTATTGGCGAAATATCCCGGCATTGTGGCGGGCATTAAAGGTTTGGAAGAGCAAGGTTTCCCTGTACTTGTCAAAGATGCCTCATTGGGCGGTCAATTCCCGGTGATGTGCGTGACCTTGATGAACCCACGTACTGGCGGTGTCTTTGCTTCTTTCGGTGCACATCCAAAATTAGAAGTGGCTTTAGAACGTAGTTTGACTGAGCTATTGCAAGGCCGTAGTTTTGAAGGTCTGAATGATCTACCAAAACCCACCTTTAGCAGCAATGCCGTCACTGAACCGAATAACTTCGTAGAGCACTTTATCGATTCAAGCGGTCTGGTGTCTTGGCGTTTCTTTAGTTCAAAATCTGATTATGAATTTGTTGAATGGGATTTCACTTCTGAGGGTGAAAATGCCAATGCGGAAGAAGCGGCAACCATGTTCGGCATTCTTGAAGAGATGGGCAAAGAAGTGTATATGGCGGTGTATCAGCATTTAGATGCAACTGCTTGCCGTATCTTGGTGCCGGGTTATTCGGAAATTTATTTGGTTGAAGATCTGATTTGGGACAATACCAATAAAGCCCTTCAGTTCCGCGAAGACATTTTAAATATCCATCGTTTGGATGATGAACAACTTGAAGCCTTGGTTGAGCGTTTAGAAGAGTGTGAATCTGATGATTACACCGATATCGTGACCTTAATTGGGATTGAATTTGATGACAATACCGTTTGGGGTCAGCTCACTATTCTGGAACTTAAGCTCCTTATTTATATTGCCTTACAGCAATTTGAAGAAGCGAAAGATTTAGTTGAACAATTCCTGCAATACAACACCAATACGGTTGAACGCGGTTTATTCTACCAATGCTTAAATGTCGTTCTGGAAGTTGAACTCGATGACGACATGGATTTAGATGATTATGAAACTAATTTCCGTCGTATGTTTGGTGATGAACGGATGGATGCCGTGATTGGTTCTATGGATGGCAGTATCCGCTTCCATGGTTTAACTGAAACCAGTATCAAACTGGAAGGCTTAGACCGTCATTTACGTCTGATCGACAGTTATAAAAAGCTCCATGCAGCACGCAAGAAGTTTGTAGCTGTATCAGAATAGAAATTATGCAGGTGGGAGCAATGACGAATATGACCGAGTTGCTTCTATATTGTTGATATAAAATGCATTTAAAAAGTGCTATTTTCTATTCTAAGCATTTACATATAAGCAATAAGCCGAATGACTCAAATCATTCGGCTTATTTTTTGTATTTATTCATATAATTTTTTTAAATTCAATGAGGTAAAAAATACTTCTTGCCTGTGTTGGTCAGCCAGATATTAAACCTCATCAGCGTTTTTGTTTATCGGATTTTTTAATGACCTTATTTAACCGAGTATTAAAAGTAAGTCATTATTTAAAAAGAGTATTAGTTCTAGCTTTATTTTTGTCATTTGATCTAAAAATTGTTGCTACATTATTTTAATTATCCCGAAAATGTGGTAATAAATAAGAGTGATGTTTTTTTAGTCACATTGTGGTTTCAGGATGAAATGTATTTTAAAAAACAATCAAAAAGGAGTTTAGAAAATGCTTCAATTGCTTATGAAATTATTCTGTTTACATGTTTATGAATATGAGCACATGGAAGAAATTGGGGAAAATCATAAGGAATGCAGAAAGTGTGGCGTTAGTAAGCCGCTTTAATTGAATTCTCTTTATAACAAAGAAGTGAGCATAAAGCTCACTTCTTTGTTTTTAGATCAAAATTAGTAATAATTGATAAGTAAAACTTTTTACTTAGGCAAGGCTAAGGCCAATGAATAAAGATTTTAAAGCACAAACTTATATTGTAGATGAGCATCTGGAAGATACATTAAGGTGGTTCTGTCATCATCAAGACAGTTTTGATTCATTCACGTATGATGCGATTGCTCAAGAATTGGTGGTACATCATGCCAATGGTATGGACATCATTCGGGTGGGGGATTATCTGAATGCGAGTTATGGTATTTTAATTACCGCACATAACTTTGCAGAGTAATGTCGCAGAATAATTTTTCATAAAAAAAGCCCAAAGTGGGCTTTTTTTATGGACATTTCAAATTAATAGCTTAACTTACCATTGCATCTACAGATAATTCTTTAACCGTCGGTTTGGCCTTTTCTGCAACCAAGCCCAACTTATCAAATAATTGTCTGTCTTTACCTTCGCCCGCATTTGGGGTAGTCAACAGTTTTTCACCCGAGAACAATGAGTTTGCACCCGCCATGAAAGCCAAGGCTTGATCCGAATCGGATAGAGACTCACGTCCGGCAGAAAGGCGGATATAGCTCTTTGGCATAATAATACGTGCCACAGCAATGGTACGAATCCATTCCGTTATATCAAGTTTTTCTACATCTGCAAGCGGAGTACCTTCAATCGGGACGAGCATGTTGATGGGTACAGATTCAGGATGAATGGGTAACGTTGCAAGTTCGTACAAAAGACCAATCCGATCTTTACTGTTTTCACCTAAGCCAACGATCCCACCACTACAGACTTTCATACCTGCTTGACGGACATGATCCAAAGTATTTAAACGATCATCATAAGAGCGTGTGGTAATCACATTAGGATAATATTCACGAGAGGTATCGAGGTTATGGTTGTAATAGTCTAAACCCGCTTCACTCAGGCGTTCGGCTTGAGATTGATTGAGCATACCCAAAGTCATACAGGTTTCTAAGCCCAGTGCTTTCACTTCGCTGACCATTTCTAACACATAAGGCATATCGCGTTCATGCGGATTACGCCAAGCAGCCCCCATACAGAAACGTGAAGAACCTGAAGCAAGCGCTTCTTTGGCTTCTTGAATCACTTTATCGACAGCAATACGTTTTTCAGCTTCAAGTTTTGAGTCATAACGCGCTGACTGTGAGCAATACTTGCAATCTTCAGGGCATTTACCGGTTTTAATCGAAAGCAAAGTGCTGACTTGAATCGTATTTGGATCGAAGTGTTCACGATGAATACGCTGTGCTTCAAAAACTAAATCCAAAAAAGACTGATTATATAAAGCCTGAATTTCGTCACGTGTCCAGTCATTACGTACATTCATTGGTGAAAATCCATAATCATCATTATTTATTATTTTTTATCATACCTAATTTATGTGAAATCAAAAGGCATAAAAAGCCAAATTTGATGGTATCTATCGATTAATTTGAAATCAATTTGATAATTATAAGATTGTATATTTAGTTACAAAGTAACTTGAATTGCTGTAAATATAGTTGCAAAGTTTTTTATGGTATTTTTATTTTGCGCTGAACTGGACGCTAATTTTTTTATAAGGCTGAAACTTTGCGCATATCTAGAAAAGTGGAATTTAAGAAAATATCTTACAATAAGTTAAGTCCTTGATTAGATTTAGTCACTTGTTCCTGAATTGCCCAATCAATATGGACTTGCACAATCTCATCATGCGAATCACGCGTTTGCTTTAAAGTTTCAATTATTTCATGGGAAAATGGTGCATTTCCCAAACCAATCGCGATATTTCGCATAAAACTTTGATAACCGGTGCGCCGTATTGGACTACCTTCGGTATTGGCTAAAAAGGTCGGTTCATCCCAGTGCCATAAATCCAGTAAGTTGATCTGATCCAAACCATGTCGTGGATTAAAATCTTCAATCGTGGCTTTTTTGGCAAAACTATTCCATGGACAAATCAGCTGACAATCATCACAGCCAAAAACACGATTACCAATGCCCCGACGTAATTCTTCAGCAATGATACCCTTATATTCAATGGTCAAATATGCAATACACTTACGTGCATCGAGCATATAAGGTTCAACAATGGCTTGGGTTGGGCAAATGTCGATACAGGCTGTGCAAGATCCGCAATGCTTGGTTGCAGGTGAGTCGAAGGGTAAATCAAGTGAAGTAAACAGTTCACCCAAAACAAAAAAGGAACCTGATTTTTTCTGAATTAGTAAGGTGTGTTTACCTGTCCAGCCCATACCGGCATTTTCTGCTAGAGATTTTTCAAATACCGGTGCAGAGTCAGCAAAAGGACGCGATTCAAAATCACCGACTTTTTCACGAATGATGCTGGCTAAAGTTTTTAAACGACCGCGCATGGTTTTATGGTAATCACGACCACGGGCATAGCGCGCAATAATGGCTGCATTGGGTTCATCTGGGACATAACGCGGTTTAGGCGTTTCCACCAGATAGTTCATTCGTACGCAAATAATGCTTTTGGTGCCGGGAACTAGCAAAGTGGGATCAGCACGTTTTTCTAAATTTTCTTCCAGAAACTTCATGTCGCCATGATAACCGCGCTTTAAATATTCTTGAAAACGTGGCAATTCTTCTTGAGCATCCGGTTTGGCAATGACACAATCACTGAAGCCTAATTGCAAAGCTTGAGCTTTAATCCACGCTTTTAGCGCTTCAGGATCAGTTTGATCTAAAGGTATTTTCTGTGATGGTGTGGATGTTGCCATAATTTAACAAGAAGGGAAGAACAATGCGTCAGCAAGTTTATCATAGCCCAGTTTATCATAGCCAAAGTATTCAAGCATGGGAGCAACGCTGGTTTGCCAAGCAAAACAGTTCTTATGCCTTAATGCAACAAGTCGCTTGGATGATTACGCAGCGCTTAGTTCCCATTTTCCAGCAAAAGCAAATAAAAAAAATCGCGGTGTGTTGTGGGCAAGGCAATAATGCCGGTGATGGATATTTAACCGCTAAATATTTAAAACAAGCCGGTTTTAATGTCGAGATTTATGCAGCCGAATTAGGTGCTTCAAAAGATTTATATAGTGCCTGTCAAGAAGCGGTAGCTGCAGAAATAAAAATCCATTCAGGTTTTGAATTTCAAAAAACATATGACTGTTATATCGATGCTTTGTTTGGTATCGGTTTAAATCGTGAACTCAGTGCGGATTGGCAGCAGGTTATTCAAAGTATCAATGTTCAATCTGCTTTGAAAATTGCCATTGATGTTCCAAGTGGTTTACAGGCCAATAGCGGTCAGCCTTTACCTTGTGCGATCAAAGCTGATTACACCTATTCGGCTTTAGGTTTAAAAGCTGGATTATTTACCGGACAAGGCAAAGAATTTGCAGGACAGGTTGATGTCATTTCGCTGATTCCTACCGACACAGAGTTAGAACCGATTGCCAAACTTTCAGCAACCACGATTTCACTTCCGCAACGCGAAGCTTTTGGGAATAAGGGCAGTTATGGTCATGTACTCATCATCGGTGGACATGCGGATATGGGCGGTGCGGTCATGATGGCTGCTGAATCTGCCTTTAGTGCGGGTGCGGGTAAAGTCACTATTGTCTGTCATGAAAAACATCACACCGCGATTTTGGCACGCTCACCGAATATTATGCTGCGTGATATCAATGCTTTGACCGAAGCCGAGATTGAGCAATTATTAGATCATATTGATGCGGTCAGTTTTGGTATGGGTTTAGGACGTGATACGTGGTCAGAACAACAATTTTTCAAATGGTTCCCGAAGCTCAACACCACTGAACATTTACATGTGGTGCTCGATGCCGACGCTTTATGGTTTTTAGCTGGACATCCTGAATTATTAAAACCCGATAGTTATGCGACACCACATCCGGGTGAAGCGGCAAAACTTCTAAATTGTTCTGTGAAAGATATTGAGAATGATCGACTTGCAGCGATTCATCAACTGCAAGAAAAATATGCAGGACAGTGGGTGCTTAAAGGTGCAGGTAGTTTAATTTTGGAAGATCAGCTCTGGATTTGCACGAGAGGTAATGCCGGGATGGGAACGGGCGGCATGGGGGATGTGCTTGCAGGCATGGTGGCCAGTTTAAAAGCACAATTTTCCGAGCAAATCCATCTGCATGAAATTGTTACTTTACATGCTTTGGCAGGAGATTGGCTGGCGACAAAAGGGATACGTGGTTTGCAGGCTCATCATATGAGTGAAGCGATTTATCATGTGGTCAATGGGAGTCATGATGAATAAATCTATCAAATTAATCATTCATGGCAAAGTCCAAGGTGTGGGCTACCGCCGCTGGTTTGAACAGCATGCTTTAGCATTGGAACTTAAAGGCTATGTAAAAAATCTGGATAGCGGTGAAGTTGAGGCAGTCATTGTGGGTACGGAAAATCAGCTCCATACAATCATTGAACGAAGTTATATTGGCCCATCACGTGCCGAGGTTTCAAAAATTATTCAAATCGAATTTGATCAAGCGCAGGATTTTATTGAATTTAAAATGTTGCGATAAATATGACTTGGATAAAAATAAAAAATATAAGGGGAAATGATGGACAAATATCTGGTTGTGGCGATTGTGATTGCAATTTGTATTGTTATGGTAATTTACACACAACGTGGTGGTGGTTCAAGTCGCTCAGGCAATACCTCATTTAAGGACATCGTGCAAAAAGAATTCATGAAATATAAAGTGATTGAAAAAATCAAATCCTTATGATTTGCGAAATGAATCATCGTAATGAACCTGATGAACTGGTTTTTATCCGGATTGATCCCAATCAGAAAAAGAATATAAGAAACTTTGGCCGGAGAGTCACTTTTACTTATCCCAAGCAACCCTCGATTGGAGAAATGCGTAAAGATTTCGCGCCCTATCTTTAATATTCTACTTATCTTCTTCTACTACTAGTACGACTACGACCGCGTGCCATACCGCCAAGTGCATTGAGTACTGCCATTTTACTCATACTGCCTGATGCGTGTGCATGGCAAATTGCAGCGGCTAAAGCATCGGCAGCATCCTGTTGCGGTTTAATGCTTAAATTTAAAATACGCATCACCATCATCTGAACTTGTTCTTTATCAGCCGCACCATAACCGACTACAGACTGTTTAATTTGTCGTGCTGTATATTCGGCCACTTGTAAATCCAGATTCACTAATGCTGCAATGGCAGCGCCACGAGCTTGACCCAGTTTTAGCGCAGAGTCGGGGTTTTGTGCCATAAAGACTTGTTCGACTGCCGCTTCGGTTGGCCCATGAAATTTTACAATGCGTTCCACCCCTGCAAAAATGCGTTTTAAGCGTTCTGGCATTTCCGGGGTTTCGGTACGAATGGTTCCTGCATCTACAAAAGTCAATTTTTGCCCATCTTTTTGAATAATACCGTAGCCCGTCATACGTGAACCCGGATCGATACCAATAATTAATGACATATAAAGACTTTAAAAATAGAATAATGCCCATATTGTTACATAAGCGTATCAAAAAAGCTTGATCGTGATTAAGCACTTGAATATTGCACCCTATTTATTTTGTTGAGATTTGATTAATTTTTATGAAATTATTTCTTATTGTTTTAGCTGGCTTAATCCTTGAAGTCTTTGTCTGGATTGGCGTGGGTGACCTCGTCGGCAGTATGTGGTACGTATTTTTCTGGTTTGTTGCTGCCTTCCTTATGGGTATGAATCTGATTCGTAAATATTCAGCAGGTTTGATGCCGCAAATGCAGCAAATGCAAATGGGACAAATGAGTGGTGATCCTGCCTTAACAGGGAATCTGCCAAAAATTTTGGCAGGTTTTTTCTTGCTGATTCCAGGTTTGATCACGGATGTATTGGCCGTACTGATTTTGATTCCAGCTGTTCAGAATGTGTTTAAAAATGCCATGATGAAAACCATGGCAAAACGTCAGCAAGCCATGATGGAAAAAATGATGGGCGATATGAATGGCATGGGCGGTGGTGCTCAAGGTCAAAACCCATTTGCAGATATCATGCGTCAAATGCAGGACATGCAACAGCAGCAAGGTGGGCGTCATGACTCGAGTGTGATTGATGGCGAAGCACGTGAAGTAACGCCAGATGCGAAAAAAATTGAAATGAAAGATCTGAATAAATAAGTTTATTGATCTGTATTTTTAAAGCCGAATCATCAGGATTCGGCTTTTTTATGGTTTCTAAATTTGTATTGAAATGAGATGGCAAGACATGCAAAAAATTGAGCAAACGATATAATACATTTTTTTAAAAATCTCCTCTATTCCTATGTCATTGCTTTTGACCATTTGTGCACTGCATTTTGTTGCACAGCTTAGCCCCGGGCCGGATGTTTTACTGATTGCTAAAAGTTCGGCATCGACTTCAAGGGCCAACACTTTAAAAATTATTTTCGGTATTTCAGTCGGTATTGTGGTTTGGGTGGTACTGACCTTACTTGGATTTACTGTGCTGATTGAGCAATTTCCATGGATACAACAAGTTTTAATGTTGATTGGTGGACTGTTTTTGGCTCGTATGGGATGGGCAATGCTCAATGGTGGTTTAAAAAACCTGAAGCAAGAAACAAACCTGGATGATGGTCAACAACCCACTGTACCAGATTCTAAAAACCATTTTTTATTGGGCCTGTTTACCAATTTATCCAATCCTAAAACCCTGATTTATTTTAGCAGTGTATTTTCTTTAGCCTTAAGTTCATCCGCATCGACCCATTTAAAAACCCAGCTTGCAGTGATTATTCCCCTCCAAACCTTTTTGGTCTTTGCTTTGTTCATGCTGATTATGTCGATGCCAAAAATCAAAGCAGCTTATCAGCATTCAGGGAGTTATATCGATATTATTTCCGGGGGATTATTCCTAATTTTTGCAATCTGGTTAGGGGTTGATGCATTAGCGATGCTTTAGTCTTTTTTAACTGAATCATCAGTGAGTGGGGTAGATGGGGGAGTAGCAGTACGTACGTCCTCATTTTTTTCGCCTTGAGAATAGCGATTGGGTTTTAAGGTTGCTTCAGTATTTTCTGAACCTTTATAGCTGCGGCTACGGTTGGCTCGTTCGCGTAAGCCACCTTTTTTAATCAGTTGAACCATCATACACTCCAGATCATTGCCTGCTATTTTAACTAAAAACATGAGCAAGATGTGGATCTTAAACGCACCGATTTAATTTTTGACTAATTCCATCTTTGTTACAAAGAATGTCTTTGTAATTGGATTGAATGTGTTGGTTTTAATATAAATAACTGTTTTATATGAGTAATTTTATAAATTATGTTTTGGTCTATATTGCTTGTTGAAAATAGTCTTGTATTACGTTAAAGACTCACATAAGATTTTATTGATATTACCTTCCACCAAAAAAATAGGGTGGAAATATAAAAACAAGAATGTGCGTAATGTAGGAGCATAGCTATGCTATATCAATATCATTGTGCCTGTTGTGATCAGGTCGTTGAATCAACCCATCATAAAGAATGCACAAATTGCGGTTCACATAATATTAGAAGTCCGTATGGATTCTGGATTTTTTGTGTTTTAACCTGCCTTGCAGCAGTGATTATCTTTAAAATTGTTCATGTCTATTTACAGGATCATCAAGAAACGCCTGTGCAAATTTCATTATTAGAAGTCCTACAAAAGGCGGACAAAACGAAATAATGATTTTTTACGTAAAAAAAGCCCACAGATGTGGGCTTTTTTATAAAAAAAATTACAGTCCGGCAGAGGCTTTAAGCGCTTCCACTTTGTCTGTTTTTTCCCAAGTAAATGCAGTATCTGAACCTTCACGACCAAAGTGACCATAAGCCGCAGTTTGCTTGTACATCGGTTGAATCAGATCAAGCATGCGGGTAATACCGTACGGACGTAAGTCGAAGTGTTCACGAACCAATTGAATGATCAATTCTTCAGGCACTTTTGCTGTATTGAAGGTATTGATTGAAATTGAAGTTGGCTCAGCCACACCAATGGCATAAGACACCTGAATTTCACATTTATCCGCAAGACCAGCAGCAACAATGTTTTTCGCGACATAACGACCTGCATAAGCAGCAGAACGGTCAACTTTAGATGGGTCTTTACCAGAGAAAGCACCACCACCGTGACGTGCCATACCACCGTAAGTATCTACAATGATTTTACGGCCGGTTAAACCACAGTCACCCACAGGACCGCCAATCACAAACATCCCGGTTGGGTTGATGTGGAATTTGGTGTCTGCATGGAACATTTCAGCAGGAATCACTTTCTTCACGATTTCTTCAATCACAGCTTCTTTAAGATTTGCTTGTGAAATGTCAGGATCGTGTTGGGTAGACAATACTACTGCGTCTAAACGAACAGGCATGCCATTTTCATAAGCAAAAGTCACCTGACTTTTCGCATCTGGACGTAACCAAGGTAAACGGCCATTACGGCGTAGTTCAGCCTGTTTTTCCATTAAGCGATGTGCATAAGAAATAGGAGCAGGCATTAAAACGTCAGTTTCACGGCTTGCATAACCAAACATCAAGCCTTGGTCGCCAGCACCCTGATCTTCAGGTTTTTGACGGTCAACACCTTGAGCAATCTCAGGAGACTGTTTACCAATCATGTTGATGACAGCACAGGTTGAACCATCAAAACCCAGATCAGAATGGTGATAACCAATTCCATTTACGGTTTGACGTACAATTGCTTCGAAGTCAACATTTGCAGTTGTTGTGATTTCACCGGCAAGTACTACCGCACCCGTTTTTACAAGCGTTTCACAAGCAACCCGTGCATATGGGTCTTCTGTTAAGATTGCATCCAAAATAGCGTCACTGATTTGGTCAGCCATTTTATCCGGATGGCCTTCGCTTACAGATTCCGAGGTAAATACAGCGTACTCGCGCATAAGTCCTATCACAGTTAATTTTAAAGACCCGATATGTTACATCGAGTTAGACTTTTGGACTAGTTCTACACGACCAAAATGACTGAAATTATTTCAATTTCACGACTTTTTAATTGATATATGCATCTAAAAAACTGATAAGCAGAAGAAATTCGGCTTTAAAGTGTGAATTTCCGATATGAAAATTTTGAGTGAGCACATATTTAATCAGCCAGTCAAAGCGTATTTGCTAGGGCTTTAAATATTATTGCCAAGACTGCCTGTTAAAATTTATATATAAAAATAATGTTAATTATCAATAAATTAATTGAAATAAATTGTATTGCATGATTGTTTTTAGATTTAGTCTATCAATCGTATGTAAGCAATAATAACAGTCATAAGATATCAGTTTAAAATAATTATATTTTTCATTAAATATTTTCAAAGATGAATTTTATTCAACTTTTGTGTCTATTGGTTGTTAATTAATCAATTTCATTTAATAAAAAATTACTGACACCATCATGTGATGAAAATTCATCCATAAATAGGTAAATGAAAAAAATGATTCCTTTGATAAGTGAAATGTTTGAATAATGTTCTGATTCAATAAATGCAGCTGAGTTATCGTTAAAAGATTATTTATTGGTTTTAAATTAAATAAATTACTGCTTTTACTTAGCTGTTAAATGCTTAAAACCGATGTGAAATTGAACTCTGCCTGCATTTAAATATGTCTAGTCACGAATAAATGTTGAAATGTTGACTATTAGGCTTTACCCCTTGCTGTTTTTTTAAGACAATATAGACAGCTTTGAATTTTCCTATTCATCATCTTCTTTAAACGATTTAGTTGGACTCTGACCTATGACAACCCCGCTTAACGAACGTCGTATTGCAAACGCAATTCGTGTATTGGCAATGGATGCTGTGCAAAAAGCAAATTCAGGACATCCAGGTGCTCCAATGGGGATGGCAGATATCGCTGATGTAGTATGGCGCGAATTTTTAAATCATAACCCAACAAATCCACAATGGGCCAACCGTGACCGTTTCGTATTGTCGAACGGCCATGGCTCAATGCTTCAATATGCATTATTACATTTGACTGGTTATGCACTTTCAATCGACGATTTGAAATCATTCCGTCAATTACATTCTAAAACGCCAGGTCACCCGGAATTGGGTTATGCACCAGGTATTGAAACCACAACTGGTCCATTAGGTCAGGGTATTGCCAATGCAGTTGGTTTTGCTTTGGCAGAAAAAACTTTAGCAGCTCAATTCAACAAAGACGACATTAAAGTTGTTGACCATTTCACTTACTGTTTCCTCGGTGATGGTTGCTTAATGGAAGGTGTTTCACATGAAGCATGTTCATTGGCGGGTACTTTAGGTCTGGGTAAGTTGATTGCTTATTATGACGACAACGGCATTTCAATTGATGGTGAAGTTGAAGGCTGGTTCTCTGACGATACAGAACAACGTTTCCACGCTTACGGCTGGCAAGTGATTAAAGTTGATGGGCATGATGCTGATGCAATCCGTCAAGCCACTTTAGATGCAAAAGCTGAAACGGCTAAACCAACGTTAATCATTTGTAAAACAGTGATTGGTTTAGGTTCACCAAACAAACAGGGTAAAGAGGATTGCCACGGTTCACCGTTAGGTAATGACGAAATCGCATTGACGCGTGAAGCTTTAGGCTGGAAAGAAGAAGCATTTGTTATTCCTGCAGATGTATATGCTGCTTGGGATGCCAAAGACAAAGGTGCTAAATCTGAAGCTGCTTGGAATGAAGTATTTGCTGCTTATGCTGCTAAATACCCAACTGAAGCTGCTGAGCTTAAACGTCGTATCTCAGGTGATTTACCTGCTGACTTCGTTGCAAATGCAGATGCATATATTGCTGAAGTGAATGCAAAAGCTGAAACTGTGGCAACACGTAAAGCAAGCCAAAATGCACTTCAAGCATTTGGTCCGTTACTTCCTGAAATTTTAGGTGGTTCTGCTGACCTTGCAGGTTCTAACCTGACACTTTGGAAAGGTTGTGAAGGCGTTCAGGACAATCCAGCGGGTAACTACGTTCACTATGGCGTACGTGAGTTCGGTATGACTGCAATTGCCAATGGTGTTGCACTTCACGGTGGTTTAATCCCTTACGTAGCAACATTCTTGATGTTTATGGAATATGCACGTAATGCAGTACGTATGTCTGCACTGATGAAACAACGTGTGATCCATGTTTATACGCATGACTCAATTGGTCTGGGTGAAGATGGTCCTACGCATCAACCTGTAGAACAAATTGCATCTTTACGTGGCACGCCAAACTTAAACACTTGGCGTCCATGTGACACCGTAGAAGCAGCAATTTCTTGGAAATCTGCACTTTTACGTTCTGAAGGTCCAACAGCATTGATCTTCTCTCGTCAAAACTTGCCATTCCAAGCACGTACTGATGCTCAAATTGCTGATGTTGCCAAAGGTGCTTATGTATTGGCTGAAGAAAAAGGCGAATTAAAAGCAATTATCATTGCAACAGGTTCTGAAGTATCTCTTGCGATGGAAGCGTATGCACAACTTGAAGGTGTGCGTGTTGTTTCTATGCCATGTGCTGAAGAATTCGTTAAACAAGATGCGGCTTATCGTGAAGCAGTGCTTCCATCTCATATCCGTGCGCGTGTAGCTGTTGAAGCTGCGCATGTAGATTACTGGTGGAAATTTGTAGGTCTTGATGGTCGTGTGATCGGTATGACGACTTATGGTGAGTCTGCACCTGCAAAAGACTTATACCAATACTTCGGTATTACAACTGATGCTGTGGTTGCTGCTGTAAAAGAAATTACTGCTTAATTTTAAATATTAATTCAGTTAAAAACGCCCCATAGGGGGCGTTTTTATTTTGATAAATTTTAACGATATTGTTCTAGCAGTTTTTAGGAATAAGTATATAGTGATGCCATTCATTAAGTATTCATTTTGAGATGGCATTTATTCAGCATAAGTGAGGAAAATATGAGCCTTTATAATCAGATCAGTGATGAAATCACTTTAATGGAACCGGGCGAGCAAAAGTGGATCGGTCAGGATCTGCCTTTAGAAAGTATGATGGCTGTGGTATTAATGTTGAAAGAGTTGGACGAAGAGAAAGTCATTAAAGTTCGCCGTCAAAATCGTGAAAAGCACACCGGTTTAAAACAAATCGATCGTGTCTTGGTTGAGAAGTTATAAAAGATGAAACATCTTTAAAAGCCCCACATGGGGCTTTAATTGTTTTAGCGATGTAGTGAAACTCTTTGATCATTTTTAAATCGTTCATCAGTTTAAATTGAAATAGATCAAGTCAGTCAATTGTAAGCAGGGCAGCATGATCCACTTTCCATATAAAGCCGATTGACTGTGTGTTTTTTGTATTAAATGATTCGAAAATTATTAAAAAAATAATGCAAACCATGCACTGAGATAGAAGAATAAAAGTTGATTAAAAAATAATTGAGTAGATCTATCAAATATTTAGCATAAAAATATTTATATTGCTGCCAGATTGATCTGCAAAACTTAGGGATTGTTCTATTCTTGCAACATATCGTTTTATCTATACCAGTGAATTAAGATAAGAAACCTATAGACTAACAACCATTCCAGAGCGAGATAAGAACACATGAATTTTAAAGCCATAACTTTAGGTTTAGCGGTTGCATCAGTTGCAACTTTGTCATTGGCAAAACCCGTTGCTTACCAAATTGATCCAACTCATTCAGCAACAGTTTTCTCGTGGAGCCACTTTGGTTTCTCTACACCATCTGCAAACTTTTCTGACATTCAAGGTATCATTAACGTCGATAATGAAAAACCTGCCAATTCATCGGTAAATGTTAACATTCCAGTATCAAGCATCAATACCAATGTAAAAGCATTGGATGAGCATATTCAAACTGCAGAATTCTTTGATGTTGCCAAATATCCGAACATCACTTTTAAAAGTACCAAAGTTCAGGCTTTAGGCAAAAACAAATACAAAATCACTGGTAATTTAACCGTGAAAGATGTGACTAAACCTGTGGTACTTGATGCAGTCTTAAATAAACAAGCCGTGCATCCAATGACGAAACTGCAAACTGTTGGTTTCAATGCAACCACTTCATTTAACCGTTCTGCCTTTGGTGTTGGCGGTTATGTTCCAAATGTGGGCGATAAGGTTACTGTAAACATCACCACTGAAGCATCTGTTCCTGCTAAAAAGTAAGCCTAAAATGCGCTAAAAAAAAGCACCATCAATGGCACTGCTGTCCCACAATTTTTCATAAAAGGAGGCTCAATTGAGCTTCCTTTTGTTTTATCGGTATTTTATCGGGCATGAATAAAGCTTTTAAGGTTTTTCTCTCAAACAGATTTACTTGGATCATTCTTAGTAACCGTTGAACCGTCCAGCCTTCTTGTCCTAAATGCCGGGCAAAACTCACCAGTAAATAGGCAATCAGGGCAATCCAAATTTGCGTCTGAATTGCGTTCCTGCTTCGGCCTATAAAGGCTTTTAATTTCAAATTCTGTTTAATCGCCTTAAAGAACAGTTCCACTTTCCAGCGGTCTTTATAAATCGCTGCAATCGTTGAGGCAGATAAACGGAAGTTATTGCTGAGAAACATAAAATGCTTGCCACTCTGCCGATCAATATATTCAATTTTTCTTAATGGTGGAGTCTGTCTTTTCACAGCATGTGCACTATTCAGCTGGATCGTTTCATCTTTTAAAATCCCTTTGGCTACAATGACTGGATGTTGCTGAATAACCCGATAAACTGCCTTGGGTCTGAGACGTGTCACAAAGCCAATATTTTGAGCGGTCAGATTCGCATACCATTGATAATCTACATAGCCTTTGTCAAAGACCACAATACTGCCAGAGGGAAACTGGAATTTTCGGCCTTGTACCATGTCATTTTCTTTACCATTTTCAACTGCAACAAACTCAGGAATATGATTGCTGTGATTCAATCCTATGCTCAGTTTCATGCTGGCTTTTGAATCATGAACTTTGGCCCATGCGCACAAGGAAAGCGACAGATCAATGTGACTGGCATCCAGGGAATACAGAGGATTCTTGAAGCGAAATTTATGGGCTACTTTTGATTTTTCACAGTATTGCAGTAATTGATGAAACATCTGTTTATACAAGGCAGCAGGTTGCTCCTCGTTGATTCGTGCCAGCGTGCTTCGGGGAATAGACTTTGCTCCGAGATGATTAAGCTTTTCCTGCTGGGACTCAAGATTGGATTGAATATCCCGTAGGCTTTGTCGGCAGGAAAGTTGGGACATTAACAGGGCAATAAACTGATCCCATCGAGAAGCAGATCTGAATTTCTGCCCAACATGATGTTGTTTAGCAAGCCGTTCAAAATCTTGTCGTAAGACTGGTTTAATTAACTGATGAAATACGGTATTCTGATGTGACAAAACCTGAATCCTGGTCGTTAAAGTGTTTGTTTGCACTCATATTTTAACTGTTCGGACTCAGGTTTTTTTATTTAAATCAAACTATGGGACAGCAGTGCCCATTCGGGTGCTTTTTTAACTTGGCAAATTAAACCGCAGCAGCATCAACCACTGGAATTTTACCAATTTTCGCTTGCCAGATTTTTGGTGCAATTGCATGAATAGAGGTACCATTCACATCTACTGCAACAGATACAGGCATATCTTCTACTACAAATTTATAGATCGCTTCCATACCTAAGTCAGCAAAAGCAACCACTTCAGCTTGACGAACTGCTTTAGATACCAGGTAAGCAGCACCACCTACAGCCATCAAGTAAGTCGCTTTATTGTCTTTAATTGCTTCAATAGCAGTAGGACCACGATCCGCTTTACCAATCATACCGAACAAACCAGTATGTTCTAAAACTTGGCGTGTGAATTTGTCCATACGTGTAGCTGTTGTTGGACCTGCAGGACCAACCACTTCATCACCCACTGGATCAACAGGGCCAACGTAGTAAATGAATTTACCTTTAAGATCGACAGGTAATTCTTCACCATTGTTGATCATGTCAACCATACGTTTGTGCGCAGCATCACGACCGGTATAGATTGTACCGTTAAGAAGTAATGTGTCACCTGGTTGCCAAGAGTTCATTTCTTCTTGAGTGATGTTGTCTAGGTCAACACGTTTAGAAGTAGAAGAATCCCAAGTTACAGCAGGGTAGTCAGAAAGTTTAGGTGCTTGAATGTGAGCAACACCAGTACCGTCTAACTGGAAGTGTGCATGACGGGTTGCAGCACAGTTCGGAATCATACCGACTGGTTTACCCGCAGCGTGACATGGGTAGTCTTTGATTTTAATATCAAGAACTGTGGTTAAACCACCCAAACCTTGCGCACCAATACCCAAAGCATTTACTTTTTCGAAGATCTCGATACGGAGTTCTTCCATTTTGCTTTGTGGACCACGGCGAAGCAATTCGTCCATGTTGATTTCTTCCATCAATGCTTCTTTGGCAAGCATCATGGCTTTTTCAGCAGTACCACCAATACCGATACCGAGCATGCCAGGAGGACACCAGCCTGCACCCATGGTTGGAACAGTTTTAAGTACCCAATCCACGATTGAATCAGATGGATTCAACATCGCAAGTTTAGATTTGTTTTCTGAACCGCCACCCTTAGCAGCAACAGTAATGTCTACTTTGTTACCTGGTACGAGTTTGTAGTGGATCACCGCAGGTGTATTGTCTTTGGTATTTTTACGACCAAAAGCAGGATCAGCTAAAACTGATGCGCGAAGAATGTTCGAGTTTTCTAAATAACCCTGACGTACACCTTCGTTAATTGCATCGTCTAAGCTCATCGTTAAATCAAATTTAACGTCTAAACCCACTTCAAGAAATACGTTAACAATCCCGGTATCCTGGCAGATCGGGCGATGGCCTTCTGCACACATACGAGAGTTAATTAAGATTTGTGCAATAGCATCTTTTGCGGCTTTGTTCTCTTCACGATCATAAGCACGGCTCATCGCTTGGATAAAGTCTTGTGGATGATAGTAAGAAATGAACTGAAGCGCATCTTTTACCGATGTGATCAAGTCATCTTGCTTGATAATAGTTGTCATATCAAATATCTCTTGAGCGGGCTGTTAGCTAGCGGGCTAAATTATAAGATAAAAAGCAAGTTTTGTGGGCGTTTTGAATGATTTTTGGCCGAAAGTTTAATAGCGAATTTCAACTCAATTTAACTGTCATTTTTGTGGGGGATATCTGTCATAAATATGACAAAAGGCTGTCATATTTCAGTGGCAATATGTCATTTAAAGCAGCAATTAAAATAATTCTAATCTATTTTGTGTTTTAACTTATTGAAAATTATGAATTAATTTTATTATTTAAAGTTGTATTAAATATGACAGTATTGTCATAAATTTGTCATAAAACTTTTACATAATGAGCTCATCGAATCTAGAGTGTCATAAGTGTATGATTACTTCAATCATTTCAGTCGTTGGTTTCTCTTTATATATCGCAGCGACATGGTTTTACGGTCAAAAAGAAGATCAGGCTTAAGCTCTATCTTCTTTTTTTTGCTTTAAATTTTATCAAAATAAAAATATTCTAAACCTTCAAACCTTCAAACCTTCAAACCTTCAAACCTTCAAACCTTCAAACCTTCAAACCTTCAAACCTTCAAACCTTCAAACCTTCAAACCTTCAAACCTTCAAACCTTCAAACCTTCAAACCTTCAAACCTTCAAACCTTCAAACCTTCAAACCTTCAAA
>NZ_SJXH01000037.1 GCF_004336635.1 Acinetobacter sp. ANC 4862 | reverse complement strand
AAAACCAACGAAAGGCTTAATTATTCATTCGGACAGAGGCAGCCAATATTGCAGCCATGAATATCGAAAGATACTGGAAAAATGTGATTTTCAAGGTTCAATGAGCAAACGTGGGGACTGTTACGATAATGCACCGATTGAAAGTTTCTGGGGCATACTCAAGAATGAATTAGTGCATCATTGCAACTATAAAACCAGAGATGAAGCTAAAGCAGATATTACAAAATACATTGTGTTATTTTATAATCAGCGAAGAATTCAAAAGAGTTTGGATTTTAAAACGCCAAATCAAATAGCAGAGAACTTTTATCGGTTAGCTGCCTAGCATATCCCAAGTGAAAGTCTCCTGCTAATTCAGCACATATCAAACTACATGACACCAAAGGTGAAGATATCGAATATCGAACTGATCGGCCCAAAAAACAGCATAAAACGACCGATATCCTCCGGATTCCAGCGCTGAGGTTGTTTGACTGCTTCTTCATCAATATTGTCAAATGGAATGGATGTTTGCGAAAAATCATACAGCAGGTTCTGCAGCAGTAAGTGCATCGGGAGCATGGGCAGAAAAGGAAGAAAAGCACTTGCAACCAGTACAGACAACACATTACCAAAATTGGAACTGACTGTCATTTTGATGTATTTGAGCATATTGGCAAACGTTTTACGCCCTTCAATCACACCATCTTTCAATACCATCAGGCTTTTTTCCAGCAGAATAATATCTGCCGCCTCTTTCGCAATATCGACTGCAGTATCCACGGAAATACCAATATCTGCTGTACGCAATGCTGCAGCATCATTAATGCCATCCCCCATAAAACCAACGACATGGCTATTTTGTTTGAGCAGTCTGACAATCCGTTCCTTATGTGCAGGCGTCAACCGTGCAAAAACATGATGTTGTTCAACCTGTTGAGCCAGTTCTTCATCATTCATGCGTTCAATGTCATTTCCGATCAAGATCTTGTCAAAAGACAAACCAACTTGACGGCATATTGTCGCTGTGACCAGATCATTGTCGCCAGTTAAAACTTTGACATTCACGCCATATTGGGCTAAAGCCTCTAACGCAAGCGCGGTACTCTCCTTCGGCGGATCAAGGAAAGCAACATAGCCGATCAACGTCAGTTCAGATTCATCGGCGACGCTATAAGTGTCTTTATGCGGTGGCAACTTTTTCGCGGCAACAGCAACCACACGCAGGCCTTCTTTATTTAGTGCGGCAGTCACTGCTCGAATATTTTCCAGTAACTCCTGGTTGAGCAATACCTCAGATTCACCACGACGAACTTTGCTACAAGCCGTGAGAATTTCTTCTACAGCACCCTTGCTAATCAGGATGTGCTGATCATCGGGATTCTCAACAATTACCGACATACGTCGACGTTGAAAATCAAATGGAATCTCATCAACTTTGCTGTAATTAGCGACCGGATTAAGTTCCCGATGCACGTCTCCATGCTGCAGCACGGCAACATCGAGCAGGTTTTTGAGTCCGGTTTGGTAGTAGCTATTCAGATAGGCATAAGACAGAACCGAGTTGGATTCTTCCCCCCAAACATTTACATGTCGGGCCAGAACAATTTTATCCTGGGTCAAGGTTCCTGTTTTATCAGCACACAATATATCCATGGCACCAAAATTCTGAATGGCATCCAGGTGTTTAACAACAACCTTACGTCGGGAAAGCATGACCGCCCCTTTAGCCAGTGTTGAAGTCACAATCATCGGTAACAGTTCTGGCGTCAGACCAACCGCAATGGACATGGCAAACAAACTGGCTTGCACCCAGTCATGCTTAGTAAAACCATTAATCAGTAAAACCAGTGGCGTCATGAGCAGGATAAAACGGATTAATAACCAGGCCACCTTGTTCACACCTACCTGGAACTGTGTCGTTACAGGAGCTGTCGTGGTGACTCGCTGTGCAATTGCACCAAAATAGGTGTGCTGGCCTGTTTTGACTACCACTGCTGTTGCCGAACCGGAGACCACATTGCTTCCCATGAATAACAGATTGTCCAGTTCAAGCGGGTTGCTGGCCTCTGTAGGGTTATGCTGGGCAAACTTTTCAACAGGTAATGATTCACCAGTCATGGCCGATTGGCTTACGAATAAATCTGTGGCGGTCAATATCCTGCAATCTGCAGGTATCATGTCACCTGCAGAAAGAATAATAATATCCCCAGGTACAATGAACTTGATAGGAACTTCAACTTTTTGAGATTCTTTCGGATGCAGATAAACCTGAAAATAGGTTAATGCTTCTTCTATGACATCTTCGGCAGAATCACGACGCAGAACGGTCACGGTATTGGTCACCATGGCTTTGAGCTGGTCTGCAGCAAGATTGGATTTTCGTTCCTGCAAAAAGCGGATGAACGTTGATAAAACAATCATGAAAGAAATGACAATGGTGGCTTTCATGTCTTCCGTGAAATAAGAAATCATCGCAAGCACAGTCAACAGAATGTTGAAGGGGGTTTTATAACAAAGCCATAAATGATGCCACCAGGTTAACGGTTTTTCCTGGGCAATTTCATTCAAGCCAATGCGTTCACGGATTTTTTCGGCTTGGGATTTCGACAGACCGTTTTGATTTGAATTTAAGTCTGCCAGTAAAGCATCCACTGTATTCTCTGAAGCAACAACAAGTTCTTTCGATAACTCGATCGGTATTTCACGATTAACCGTACTACCCAATCCCCCCTCAAACAAAGCTATACGACGGAAATGTCGGGCAAAACCATGTAGCCACCAAATATGTGCAAAGAATTTTTTGAGGATTTTTGTTGTCATTGCACTTTTCTCATTCATGAAAAAATAAATGGAGTACCATGTCGCTATAATTATTATTAAAAAATATGAAGTAATATCTTATTAGCCAAAACTATCAAATATTGAGTTTGCAAGATCATGAATAGTTACAAAAACACCACATTCTCACTGTAAAATAAAAAACCATAGTTCTTATTATTTTTAAACAAAAGGTATTGTTCTTGCAGGTTAAATATGATTATTTCTTAGGCTATTTAAATTGCGATCAAATCTGAACCAATACCACTTAAATGATGAATCTTTAACACACTCTTGATCTTAAAAAAGGAAGTGTAGCAATTTGCTACACTTCCTTTATTTTATTTGATCAGCATTTTTTTCAGCAGACTTTCCAGCTCTTGTAAGTTTTGATTATCAAATTCGCTCATTTTTAATGACACTTTTAAGGTGTTGTGATCAAACTTGATATTGCCTGCGACTTTTCCATCATATTCAATTTTATGCACGATTGAAGTTTTAATCGGCTGTTTGGTCTCTTTCGACTTTAGGATTTTTTCTGCCAATAATGCCAGTTTGGTTTGTTCAACTTCTTTTTTCAGTAATTTTGCCCAGGCTTCTAACAATGCTTTTTTAGCATTGTTGTAATTCGCTTCATGATCGGAGAGAAACTTTTTTACTGCCGTGGCTGCAGTACGGGCCAGCAATGTCGGTTGTTGTTCTAAATTATCAATCAGTTCTTGAGGTAATTTTTCGAAAGATAAATATTTATACATATCCTCACGGTTCATGCCTAAGGACTTTGCCAGTTTTTGCTTGTTCTTTTTTAATTTCTCATTCAAAGAACTCAAACCGACATAGATTTCATAATCGGTTAAGTCTTCCCTTTTTAAGTTTTCCGCTAAGGTTAACAGTGCTACATCTTCATCTGATGCATCTATAACAATCACTTCAATGGTATTTTTATTGAGAAACTGATGCGCTTTCAGACGTCGTTCACCAGCAATCAGCTCATATTTATCCTGTACTCGTCGTACTGCAATCGGTTGTAGTAAGCCAATTTCTTCAATCGAGGTTGCCAAGTCTTCAATATCTTGTTGATTAAAGATTTTTCGTGGTTGATTCGGACTAGGCTGAATATCTGTGATTTGTACATTCCGACGCAGTTCTTTCACATCATTAACATGCTCTTTCTGAGCTTGTTGATGTTTTTGAGTGTTTTGCTGTAAACGTTGTGCCAACAGTTCTTTAGTACTTACCATAATATTCTCAGCATGCTTTTATTCAACACGATTGATGATTTCTTTCGCTAAATCTTGAAACGCTTTACGAACTTTAGCGTTTTTATCTACACCCAATAATGGTTGTTGCAAAATAGCGGCTTGATTGACTTTTGTACTCATCGGGATTGTGGTTTTTAACAATTCGCCGACTTGGCTTAAAGCTTCATCTCTAATCAGTTTACACACGTTCTGACGTTCATCATGTTTAATCAATAAAGCGCCTAAAAGTTTTAATTCAGGATTGACACGTCTTATTTTGCTTAAATGATTAATTAAGTCAGTTACACCATATAAGCCATATTGTGAACCTGATTCAATCGGCACCATGACATGTGTGGATGCAGCCAATGCATTACTGGTGAGAAGTTTTAAGCTTGGAGGACAGTCAATCAGGATGAAATCATATAATCCTTTTAACAGTTCCAATTTATTCGCCAGTTCTTCAGAAGGTCTAGGCGCATCATCTTTAAGTTGATCTTCAGTTTTGCCTAAAGTGAGTGAACCATAAATTAAAGAAACATTTTTGAAATTGGTTTCTTCTTCTAAAGCTTCAGATAACAGACTTAAATCACCCACCAGTAATTCAGCAGAAGTGGTTTCAACTTCACTTGGATGTCTGGATCCGATATGTAGACTTGCGTTTGCCTGGGGATCTAAATCAATCACCAATACCTTGTTGCCCAAGTCTGCCAGTTCTGATGCCAGATGAACTACAGTGGTCGTCTTTCCGCAACCACCTTTATGATTTGCCACAGCAATGATTTTAGTCGACTTACTTGTCATAATAGACCTCGCTTGAGTTATTGTAATATAAAGAACTTTGTAGCAACTTGCTACAGCTTCTTTACGGTACGTTGAAGTTATAATCTGAACTTGGATAAAAAACAAACAGATTCTTTTTTTTATTGAATATAGCTAGCTAATTATAATTAGTATTAATTTATATAATTAGTTAATTATAATTAGAGCACGTTTTTATTATTTAAAATCAATAGTTTATGATTTTAAAAGTGGAAGGTTTGTCACTGAAAAGTGGAAGACTTGTCACTGAAAGGTGGAAGATTTGTCACTGAAAGGTGGAAGATCTGTCACTGAAAGGTGGAAGACCTGTCACTGAAAGGTGGAAGACTTGTCACTAGGGTGGAAGACTTGTCACTGAGTTAAAATAAACTTTGAATTTAAACTATAATATTTTTTAAAAACAAACTGTTAATCTGTTGATAAGTTGCTTTATTTAGCTTTAAAGGTGGAAGACTTGTCATTTTAATATTTTTATCCTGTGGATAACCTGTTTGTTCGTAATTCCATCAAGGATATCGTCTGTTTTTATTTCTGAACGGGCTAAAAGTGGAAGGTTTGTCACTATTAAGGTGCATTTTTAATTCTTTTTTCCACTTTATTGGGGTGTTTAGCGCATTTTTTTACTTTCCAAGCACTTTCAAAATGATTGGGAAATATTAAAAGTGGAAGCTTTGTCACTAAAAAGTGCAATATTTGTTTTGTTTTCCACTTTAAGTTTAAAAAGTGTTTTAAATGACAAAACAAAGTGACAGGGCTTCCACTCTTAGCCTTTGCTTTGATTGCTTGTTGTTCATTTCTGGATAGCGTCCAGTTAAAAGGGTGGATAATTTGCATAGGATTCCACTTTTGTGTATAACATGTAGAAAAGTACTTTTATTTTCCACTTATGAACAAGCTGAACGAAAAAGAAGAAATAGAATATCTACCTTATTGTATTGGGAATATTCGCCATAATGGCGTGGTCAGTACCAGCAACCGCCTGATTCGACCGATTGAGCTGTCCTCCAATGAGTACAAAGCGTTACTTTATGCGATGGCTGTGGCGAATTACGGTGAGAAAAATAATCAAGATCGAGAAATTACCGAGCAAACCTATATTTATTTGCATAAAGATGATTTAGGCGAATTGCTGGGTTTAGATAAAAAGAATTCCATTAATGTCGCGATTGATCGGATCTATAAAGAGCTGTCCTCTCGGGTTGCCCATTTTGTCATTGAAGAGCCCTTAGATGACAGCAAACGAAAAGTAAAAAAAGTCCATTCTGTAGTGCCTATTATTCGAGAGCTGCGTTGGGAAGATGACGCCAAAAATGCGTTGCAGATTCGCTTTACCAGTGAAGTGCTGCCTTATTTTACCCGTCTGGCCAGCGGGAATTTTACCACTTACCAATTAAAGGATTTATTTGCTCTAGACTCCGTGACCAGTATGAGTCTGTATTCCTACTTTATTAAAAACGAGTTCAAGTATGCCAATCAGGATACATACGAAGTTGAACTGTCACTGGAAAATATCAAAGCATTAACCGATATTGGCGAGAAGAAATATGATCGTTGGGTTGATTTCAGACGTTATGTGTTAGATAAAATTGTTGAAGAAATTAATGAAAGAACCAGTCTGAAGCTGGAATATGACACCATTAAGAAAGGACGGCCTATTGTCGGTGTCCGGTTTAAAATCACCAGTGGACATATTGAGACTGTCATTCCTCAAAGCAATGAAAATACCCAAATCTATCTGGATGTGGATTTTGACGATAACGCCATCGTGAAAGAGCTGGGTGCAAAATTCGATATGACGGTTCGCTCTTGGTATATTCACGCTAATGATCCGAATTATAAACAGTTCAGCAAGTGGTTTAAGGCTGAAGGCTGTTTAACCGACTCTCAAGCCAACTTGATTGTAAACGATATTATGTTTCAAATGGATTTTGCTGTGGCCGGCGTATCGATGAATGATTTCAAAAAAGAAATGAAATATAAGCTCAAAAACGATCCTACCTTTGTTCAAGGAAATCGCGAGCGTTTGAATGAGATTTTCGGAAAAGAGATTATTTAAAAGTGTAGTAACTTGCTACATGTTTATAGTGATTTTTTAAATGATATTTTTTGAAAAAGAATTATTTAGAATGTTGTAGCAACTTGCTACATATTTTATAGCGACAGATGCAACTCAATTGAGCTTCTCTGTTTAATCAGCGAAATTGAAACGACAAATTATGTCACATGGGGGAAGAGGCTATGAATAAGCAAGCTGAACTCCCCCAGTATTAAAAAACAAGTGTATGGACTTCGAATGACCCAGGTACAACTGCAACAGCTACAAAAACAACTTTGGAATATTGCCAATACTTTACGCGGAACCATGGGGGCAGATGAATTTCGGGATTATATTCTGGGGTTTATTTTCTTTAAATATTTGTCTGAAAAGTCGGTTAATTTCGCCAATGAATTGCTAGATGGGGAAGAAGTCAGTTTTCTTGAACTGGATGAACAGAATCCTGAGCATGTCCCTTATATCGAAGAAATCAAAAAGAATGCCATTGCCGAAGTCGGTTATGCGCTCACGCCAAAGCAATTGTTTCATACGCTGGCGCAGCGTGGTCGTCAGGGCGAATTCATTCTGGATGATTTAACTGCGACCTTAAAATCGATTGAACAAAGTACCTTGGGCACCGATTCTGCCGATGACTTTGCCAACCTGTTTGAAGATCTGGATTTGAACTCCACCAAGCTTGGGAATAATGCCAGTGACCGCAATGAGCTGGTCGCCAAGGTATTAAGCCATCTTGACGATATTGATTTTGACATCAGCAATACCGAAGCCGATGTGCTGGGTGATGCCTACGAATACCTGATTGGTGAGTTTGCTTCGGGTGCCGGCAAGAAAGCCGGCGAGTTCTATACCCCGCAAACCGTATCGACTTTACTGGCCAAGATTGTTACTCAAGGCAAAGAGCGTTTACGTTCCGTGTATGACCCGACTTGTGGTTCAGGTTCATTGCTGCTGCGGGTAAAACGTGAAGTCAAAGATGTCGACATGATTTACGGTCAGGAGATGAACCGTACTACCTACAACCTGGCGCGGATGAACATGATTCTGCATGATGTGCATTTTGCCAAGTTCGATATTAAGCAGGAAAATACCTTAACCCGTCCGCAGCATTTAGAGAAAAAGTTTGATGCGGTAGTAGCCAATCCGCCATTCTCTGCCAACTGGTCAGCCGATCCATTATTTTTGCAGGATGAACGCTTTGCCGCTTATGGCAAACTGGCGCCCAGTTCTAAAGCTGATATGGCTTTTGTCCAGCATATGCTTTATCAACTGGATGACAACGGCACTATGGCGGTGGTGTTACCGCATGGTGTGTTATTCCGTGGTTCAAGTGAGGGCGTGATTCGTCATTACCTGATTGAACAGTTGAACGTGATTGATGCGGTGATTGGTCTGCCTGCCAATATTTTCTATGGCACCTCGATTCCGACCTGTATTTTGGTGTTGAAGAAAAACCGTGAGCATACTGGCAATATTCTGTTTATTGATGCCAGTAACGGTTTTGAAAAGCAGAAGAATCAAAACAAGTTATTGCCTGAGCATTTGGACCATATTATTGCGGCTTTTGAAAAGCGCCAAGACATTGAAAAATACGCGCATGTAGCAACTTTACAAGAAGTGAAAGATAACGATTACAACCTGAATATTCCACGTTATGTGGATACCTTTGAAGCGGAAGCCGAAATTGATCTGGATGCGATTGTCCAGCAGCTACAGGCTTTAGAAGTAGAAAGCCAAAAGACCGATGCCGTGATTGCGAATTTCTGCAAAGAGCTTGGGATTGCTTCGCCTTTTGCGGAGGTGAAGTAATGACTGCACCAAAGTTAAGATTTAAAGAGTTTGATGGGGATTGGTCTACAAATAAAATAGAAGATATTTCTAATGTGACATCAGGTGGAACACCTAGTAGAAATATTGGTGAATATTGGAATGGTGACATTCCATGGGTTACCACAAGCCTTGTAGATTTTAATATTATTACCGAAGCTGAGGAATTTATTACTCAATCAGGTTTAGATAATTCCTCCGCTAAGCTTTTTCCTAAAGATACAATTCTGATGGCCATGTATGGTCAAGGCATTACACGTGGAAAGGTTGCAATTCTGGGAATAAATGCAACGACCAATCAAGCCTGTGCAGCTATCAAATTAAAAAATGATTTTGACACGAAATTTATCTTTCAAAATCTAATGAATCGTTATGACGAAATTCGTGATTTGAGTAATGAGGGTGGTCAAAAAAATTTAAGTGCCGGCATTATTAAAGAAATTTGCATTCATTACCCTCAAAAAGAAGAACAAACCAAAATCGCCACTTTTCTTTCTACAGTGGATGAAAAGATTAGCCAACTTACGCAAAAACATCAGCTGCTTAGCCAATATAAACAAGGCATGATGCAAAAGCTGTTTAGCCAGAAGATTCGTTTTAAAGCGGATGATGGTAGTGAGTTTGGGGAGTGGGAGAACCTAAAATTCAAAGATGTTATTACTATCAAATATGGAAAGGATCATAAAAAATTAGAAGATGGTGATATTCCTGTTTTAGGCACTGGTGGCATTATGAGATATGTTGATTCATATTTGTATGATGGTGAAAGTATTTTAATTGGGCGTAAAGGTACGATTGACAAGCCTCAATTTATATCTGGCAAGTTCTGGACAGTAGACACATTGTTCTATACAGAAATAGGTGAAAAAATTCTGCCTAAATTTGCTTTTCAACAATTACTTTTAGTGAATTGGTTAAATCTAAATGAAGCTACAGGTGTCCCAAGTCTAAATACAACTTCGATTGGAAACATTGAATTAAAAGTACCTTGCCTAGAAGAACAAACCAAAATAGCCAATTTCTTATCTGCCATCGACCAAAAAATTGAAGTGGTCACACAGCAAATTGAACAAGCCAAGCAATGGAAAAAAGGCTTGTTGCAGCAGATGTTTGTGTAGGGGGGAACCGAATGCAGCTTTATCAAACCCAAGCACAGTCATTAGTAGAACTCACAGAAGATCCTTTTCGTTTGGAAAGAGAAATTCAAAGCCTGTTTGAAACCAATATTTACAGTTTTACAGGTCTGGAATTTATCAAGTCTGAATTCACCATTAAAAACAACCGTATTGATACACTGGCTTTCGATCCCGAAAGTCAGGCTTTTGTGATTATCGAATACAAGCGAGAGCGTAACTATAGCGTGATCGACCAAGGGGTTTCTTATCTGAACCTTATGCTGGACTATAAAGCTGATTTTATCGTTGAGTACAACGAGAGCCAGAGTAAACAGCTTAAACGTCAGGATGTCGACTGGTCACAAAGTCGGATTATCTTTGTTTCGCCCAGCTTTACCGACTTTCAAAAGCAGTCCACCAACTTTAAAGATTTAGGCATTGAGCTGTGGGAAATCAAACGCTATCAAGGTGGAATTGTTTCAGTCAATCCATTACAGAAAGCCAAATCAGCTCCTTCAATCAAGCAAGTGCAAAAGGTTGAGTCTGACGATATTCAAAAGATTGCCAAAGAAATCCAGCAATATGATGAAGCCTATCACTTGGCGGATAAGTCTGATGACATAAAGGAGTTATATGAGCAATTCCGGGATTCAATTCTAGCACTGACCACAGATTTAGATGTGCATCCCAAAAAAATGTATATCGCTTTCCGTAAGGGTAAGCGTAACTATATCTACATGAGTATTGGGACAAAACAAATTCGTATTTGGTTAAATATGCAATTTAGTCAACTGGATGATCCGAAACAGCTCGCCAAGGATGTGACCAATATTGGACATTGGGGCAATGGCGATTGTGAAGTAATCGTGTCAGATACAGAAAATTTAGAATATATCTTGAGTTTAATTAAACAGACATTGAAGTGAATAATTTAAGATTTTATAGGGTGAGATGACAGAACAGAAGCTATTTTTGTACATGGGTTGATCTAACAGAATGTGAAGAGTGACTCAGACAGCTCAAAGTCTTAACAGCGAAGTTTTGGAACTTAAAATGGTAGCTCCACCTTATGTAACACTTATGAAAACCTTTGATCTAAGATGCAACACTTGCTCAATGAAACTTTCTGGTAAAACTGAAGCATTAATCGAATGCACCCCTCATACAGTTTTGTAGGAGTTGTAGCCTTATCCATTCATCTTAGACATTCAATCAAATTTATAGTCCAAAGCATTTTTTCACCGCAACATGGTTTCAGTCCACTCTGGCTAACAAAATATACAATTTATACAGAGAATTTTCATGCAATAGAGCTAACTTGTGGTTGTTTTTGTGATATAAATCACATCGCTTTTTCTCATTAAAAGTTTGAATTCACTACAATGGTTTTAGATCTCCATGCAGACATATATTCCTTATCATCTTAGGGTACAGTTAAAACAAATCGACCCTATTCTTGATAAACATTGGCAGCAACAACTGGATTCTATTCTATCTACGACACCGCAAGCACTACATCAAAAAATAGAAGACCAGTATCTAAAATCAAAAAATATATCGTGGAATTACCTGAACCAAACTTTTGAGTTTAAAGACCATATCAGCCTCAAAGAACTTCAGCTCAACACGCAAAATTCCGAGTTACTACAACTTGCGCACAGAATTAATACAACCTTGAGCTATCTACAAAGCTATCAAACTGACTTCCAGATTGCCGATTACTTAGAAACTATTGTTCGTGAGATCAATCAAATCGATTTGGACAATCCAAAAGACATTCAAGCACAACAACTGATCAAAAAAGCATTTCTGTATGATGCAGCCTTAATTATTCGAGAATTAAATTTTTCTGTTTCTGAAAATCACCGTCATTTAGATATTGAACAAGTCCGTACATTTATCTTTGAAGTCTTCATGAAAAGCGAAATTTTGGGAAGCTGGTTTTCCCATATTTTACCGAGTGAATATGCCGATCAGGAACTGACCATTTTTCAGGATTATTTTATTCGTGAACAACAGGTGCGTGATTTTGAAATCATCAAAACCTTTCAATATTATTTTGTCCTGAGCAGCTCTTATGACAGTTCAATTTCCGCTTATTCAATTCGCCGCTTTTTAACCGAAGAAAGCTTTGGTAAAGAAGACCGGTTCTATATCAGTGGTTTGGTTCTGGATCCGCAACAGCTTAATCAAGCAAATTATTTTGAAAATATCAAACAGCTCATGACCCGAATTATTGGCATTCAGAGCAAAATGAATCCACATATTGTAGAGCTAGTTGAATCGCTACACGATTATAATCATCAACGACTCATCCCCAGTTTGAAAGAAATCTTAAATATTCAAAGTTTTTCCGTTGAGCATTTGGTCAAAGAACATCTAGAAATTTTAGAGAAAGATTTATCCTTAAATATTCTCGAACCTTTCCTAAAAGGATTAAAAAACAGCGTTCAACATACTGATGAATTAGAATTTTGTTATTTAAATATTTTAAGATTAATCAATGAATTTCTACATCAACTTGAAATTTTATCGCAGGAGCCGATGCTGCGGTTTAATCCCTATGCACGCCTGTTTAAATATCGTTTAATTGCCTATTTAAAATTATTGGAACAGCGTCGAGCACAAATTTTTGTGCTCTTTCATGATGAGTTTCACTATCAGCAAAATGTGCGAGCGGTTTCAGCACCCACTCAGGAAATGAGAGAATTGCTCAATGATGCGATTGAGCAAACTCGTCAGATCCAGCAACACATACGCCAGTTAGAACGCGAAACGCAAAATAAACAAAATGACAGTTTCATTAAACGGCTCTTTAAAAAGCCTGAAAACCATGAATTTAAGATCAATGAATTAAAACAGAATATTATTGATGTTCAAGATCGTTGCTATCTCAGAATTATTGCCCTTCAAAAACAGACCACTCAGGTAAGTGTGTATTTAGAAGCAAAAAATTTAATTCCAGTGGACTCTAAAATGCGCCATTATGCCTTTGCCAATGGTGAAAATGGGGTGACACGTTTACCACTGCTGTTACAGCTGCCTGAAGAGCGTAATAGCTTCAATATGCAGAGCATACTCTTGGCTTTAAACTATGAATTTATGTTGTCTGTGAAAAGCTGGGGACTTAAATAAGGCTGATTGGATCAGTGATAATGAGGTACCTTACCGGATCCTTACTTATTAGAGAAATTTTTCTTATTTTGAAAAGCTTACTTTTAGGTTCTATTATTTTTAGGGAAGATTAATAATGGAATTATTAAGTTTAATTTTCATCAATAGAGTCATATGTTTGTGTTGAAATGTATAATGAAACTTACAATAAAATCTATTTTTTAAAAAGTATTTAAGTAAAAGTTTTGTGAGAGAGATAATGACAGTACAAAGCGAATACCAACTTGAAAACGAACTGATTGGCCAGCTACAGCAATTGGGTTATGCCTCAGTCACGCTCAAGGACGAAAGCCAGCTACTGTCAAACCTGAAAACCCAGATTGAACGTGCTAATGGACTTGCACCCCTGTCAGAAACCGAGTGGAAGCAGGTCATCAGCTTTCTCAATACCGGAACGGTCTTTGAACGGGCCAAGAACCTGCGGGATTTATTCCCGGTCAAATTTGATGATGGCAGCAGCAAGCACATCTTTTTCCTGTCCGATGATCCGAGCAAGAACATCTATCAGGTCACCAATCAGATCACGGTTGATCACCGTGACTATAATGGCCGGACCAGCCGTTTTGATGTGACCTTATTGGTGAATGGTCTGCCACTGGTACAAATCGAGCTGAAAAAGCGCGGTATGGAGATTGCCGAAGCCTTTAACCAGACCCAGCGCTATACCCGTGAAGCCTATTGGGCTGGACAGGGTTTGTTTGGCTTTATCCAGTTATTTGTCATCAGTAATGGCGCCAATACTCGATATTACTCTAATGGCACCAGCGGCATTGAATTTGCCTTTCCCTGGGCCGATGTCAGCAACAAGCATATCAATGAAATTGTCGACTTTGCCGATGCTTTTCTGAATCAGCAGCATATGACCCAAATGCTGACCCAGTACATGGTGCTGCTGGAAACCACCAAAAGCCTGATGGTGCTGCGTCCGTATCAGATTTATGCGGTACAGAAAATTGTTCAGCACGTGCAAAGCTCTGATCGCAATGGCTATATCTGGCACACCACCGGTTCAGGCAAAACCCTGACCTCATTTAAAGCCAGCCAGATCATTATGCAGATGCCGGACGTGGAAAAAGTCCTGTTTGTGGTGGACCGCAATGATCTGGACACGCAAACCTCTCGGGAATTTAATGCCTTTAAAGCCGAGAGTGTCGACAGTACCGATAGCACGCATACTTTGGTCAAGCAGCTGGATCAGCGCCATGACAAGCTGATTGTCACCACCATTCAAAAACTGAATCGTGCCATCAGCAATGACCGCTATCTGGAATATATCGACTACCTGAAAGACCAGAAAGTGGTGTTTATTTTTGATGAATGTCATCGTAGCCAGTTTGGTGACACCCATCAGAACATCAAGAAGTTCTTTCGCAATGCCCAGATGTTTGGCTTTACCGGAACACCGATCTTTGAGGAAAACAGCCAGTCCAAGGCCGGTTTAAAACTTACCACGGATTACCTGTTTAATGAATGCCTGCATCAGTACGTGATTGTCGATGCCATCCGTGACCGTAACGTGTTGCAGTTCCAGATTGATTACCGGGGCAAATACACCAGCAAAGGTATGCAGCACAACTTTGAGTATGAAGATGACGTTGAAGGCATTGATACTCAGGAGCTATTCGACAACCCGCAACGGCTGGAAATGATTGCGCGGTATATTGTCGATACTCATGACACCAAAACCCACAATCGTGAATTCACCGCCATGTTCTGTGTCAGCTCCGTGAATACTTTAACCCAGTACTACGAACTGTTTGAAAAAGTCCAGGCTGAAAAACAGCAGCAGGATGAAGAGCAGGGCAGACTATTCAAACTGCTGAGCATTGCCACCATTTTCTCCTATGCCGCCAATGAAGCTGTACCGCTAGATGAGCAAAACGGGCTGATTCATGAAGAAGCGGCAGACATCCCCAGCCAGATCAATCCGTCCAGTCGGGATAAGCTGGATCGTTATATTGCCAACTACAACCAGCAGTTTAAGACCAACTACAATTCTGGCGATCAGTTCTATGCCTATTACCGCGACATTGCCGATCGGGTCAAGAAAAAGCAGATAGATATTTTAATGGTGGTCAATATGTTCCTGACCGGATTTGACTCCAAGCCACTGAATACGCTGTATGTCGATAAAAACCTGAAATATCATGGTCTGATTCAAGCCTTTTCACGGACCAATCGTGTATATAACGACAAGAAACCTTTCGGCAACATCATCTGCTTCCGTAATTTGAAACGGGCCACCGATGAAGCACTGGCGCTGTTCTCGAACAAGGAAACCAGACAGATCGTATTGGTTCCAAGTTTTGAAGAGATCAAGAAATACTATGAAAATGCAGTCGAAAAGCTCTTGGCGATTAGTCCTGAATATCAGGCCGTCGATGCACTATTGACCGAAGAGGATCAACTGGCATTTATCAAGGCTTTCCGTGAAGTAATGCGCTATAACGCACAGCTGCAGACTTTTATCGAATACGATCAGGATCAAACCAGCCTCGATAAACAGCACTTTGCTAACTTTGCTTCTAAATATGCAGACTTGTGCCGTGATCTACGCAAGACCACCAGCAGAGAAAAAGTATCGGTATTGGATGATGTCGATTTCCAGCTGGATCTGCTGCACAGCGACCGGATCAATGTTGGTTATATTATCAATCTGTTGCAACTGGCTATTGAAGCGGGGGATGATGACAAACGTAAAAAATATGAAGCACAAGTTTATGACATGCTGGGTAATGAAGTTAGCCTGTATGACAAGCAGGAACTGATCCAGAAGTTCATTGAAGAGAACCTGCCCAAAATGATCAATGGTCAAAGTGTGCAAACCGCTTTTGCGGCATTCTGGGATGCAGAGAAAGAGCAGGCCTATCATCATCTCTGCACAGAGGAAAATCTGAAACCTGAGGCGATGCAGCAGGTGCTGGAACACTATGAGTTCACCAAGCGCTTACCTCGCAAGGAAGAGCTGAAAGACCTGCCGAACTATAAGGTGAAGCTATTTGAGCGGGATAATATATTTTCAAATCTGCTGATCAAGACCCGGCAGTTGATTGAGAAATTTTATGTCGGAATATAAGTGATAAAGACTTTCAGAAATCGCCATTCTGCTATAAATAGCGTCTCAATTTATTCACTTCAATGGCTGATCATATTTTAAATGTGATCAGCCATGAGGTATGGATTATTTTAACAACTTAAGTAGGGCGTGGGCTGTTGCCTCAGAAGAAGACGGATTTTGTCCAGTGACGAGTAAGCCATCAACTTCGACATGCACTTGCCAATCATCCGCTTTGGAATAGTTCCCCCCATTTTCCTTAAGCACGTCTTCTACCAGAAACGGAACTATTTCAGTCAGACTCACTGCAGCTTCCTCGGTGTTGCTAAAACCTGTGACTGACTTACCTGCGACTAACGGTTTACCCTGTTCTGTTTTAACGTGGCGAAGTACCCCAGGCGCATGGCAGACAGCGGCAACAGGTTTGCCGATCTGAATGGCTCGTTCGATCAAGGCAATTGAATCGGAATCTTCTGCTAAATCCCATAATGGACCATGACCGCCAGGATAAAATACCGCATCGAAGTCCATGATAGAAACTTGGTTCAGCTTTTTGGTATGAGCCAGTGCTTGCATAGCAGCTGGATCTGCTTCAAAACGATGCGTCGTTTCAGTTTGAGAATCGGGTTCATTACTTTTAGGATCGAGCGGCGGCTGCCCCCCTTTGGGAGAGGCTAATGTCACTTCTACACCGGCATCGATAAAGGCATAATAAGGTGCTGCAAGCTCTTCAAGCCAAAAGCCCGTCTTATTGCCTGTATTGCCAAGTTGGTCATGTGATGTAAGAACGACAAGAATTTTCATATTGTTTACCTAATGGTTGTACTTTTAAGTTCTGCTCAGGTGCGGTTATTTCGTAAAGTAATACCCTGTATTAGACTACGTTCATAAATCAAAAAAAGATGATCTTTTTGGTAATGATCTGTACGTAAATTTTAAGATATTCATACATAGCTTATGCATGAAACATATCGAATATAAATAGCCTAAGCCTAAAAATATTTAAAATGAAAAAATTTATTCAAATATAAGAAAAATAATAATTTTGATTATGGATAGTACCACCTTTTACCAAGGGCAAAGACTTCAGGAGTGGGTATGCTGAGCAGGCCATTACCTTGTGTAGCTTGCTAAATATAGCCTGGACTTAAATCCGTTTTATCATTTCGTATCACCATTCTTTTGAATTGTTTTAACTTACAGAAAAAATTTTCAACCAAATACCTCCATTGATACATCTGAGAGTTGACCGGCACAATTCCGGCCTTCTGTGCAGCCATTTCCTTGATCTTCATCAAATAGCTGAAACGTGAACAAGCGGAGGTGTAATCCTACCTATAAAGATGAATAACGGTGCATATACCGAATAAAGAATTTTTACACTTAATATTAAAGCTTAAGTTTATGTTTTTTAATTTATAAATAAAAATTAAACGGTATGTTACTTGGCTTCGATAGCTTATTTTTTATAAAACTTTTATACCTGTACCTGTGAATAAAAATCACTTTCAGGTCGTGTTGATAATAATTTTAAGATGCTATTACAGGTAAAAAGGATCAGAAAATGCAATTAACAGAAGAGCAATTGTTAGCAGCCTACCGGCGCATGCGAGAGATCCGTGAGTTCGATGATCGACTGCATACGGAAAATACGATGGGTGATATTCCTGGTTTTATCCATCTCTATAGTGGTGAAGAAGCCGTTGCAGTTGGTGTATGTGAGAATCTAACAGAAAAAGACTATATTACCTCCACCCATCGAGGACATGGCCACTGTATTGCAAAAGGCTGCGACATCCACAGCATGATGCTGGAAATTTTTGGCAAGGATGAAGGCTTGTGTCACGGTAAAGGTGGTTCAATGCATATTGCCGACCTGAATAAAGGCATGCTGGGTGCTAATGGCATTGTCGGTGGTGGTCCACCTCTTGCGATCGGTGCAGCCTTAACCGCCAAAACATTGAAAACAGGAGGGATTGGCCTGTCATTCACGGGTGATGGTGGTTCCAATCAGGGAATGACCTTTGAAGCCCTCAACATGGCTGTGGTTTTAAAACTTCCGGTGGTATTTATTTTTGAAAATAATGGTTTCGGTGAAGGAACCGGGCATGATTATGCTGTAGGAAGCAAGGATATTGCGGGTCGTGCTGCCGGATTCGGTTTGCCTGCTCAAAAAGTCGATGGTACGGATTTCTTTGCAGTCTATGAAGCAGCACATCAGGCGATTGAACGTGCACGGCGTGGTGAAGGACCCAGTGTGATCGAAACATTGACCAACCGTTTCTATGGACATTTTGAAGGTGACCCAGGTCTTGTCCGTTCAAAAGAAGAAATAGATGACATTAAAGCGCATAAAGATCCGCTCAAAATTTTCCGTGAAAAAGTAAAAGATCAAATCGACGCAGCCAAGCTTGACGCGATTGATGCTGAGTCCCAGGCCAAAGTCGATGATGCGGTGGCAAAAGCCCGTTCGGCACGCTACCCAGATGTTTCGCAACTTTTGACCGATGTATATGTGTCTTACTAAAGGAATAGTTCAATCATGCCAAATAAAAGCTATCGAAATGCGGTAAAAGAAGCCATTACTTTAGAGATGCGTCGCGATCCTCGAGTCATCGTGCTGGGAGAAGATGTCCGTGGTGGTCATGGTGGTAAAAATACCGATGCGAATAAATTGGAAGGCTTTGGGGGAGTACTCGGTGTCACCAAAGGTCTATGGACTGAATTTGGGTCAGAGCGTGTCATTGATACGCCTATTACTGAATCAGCAACGATTGGGATGGCTGCGGGTGCAGCGGCAACAGGCTTACGTCCTATGGCTGATCTGATGTTTATGGACTTTTATGGGGTGTGTCATGACATGCTCTATAACCAGGCAGCAAAATTCCGCTATATGTTTGGCGGTAAAGCCAAAGCACCTATGGTGGTCCGTGGCATGATTGGTGCCGGTTTTTGTGCCGCAGCCCAGCATTCACAATCTCCCTATCATGTTTTTACCTCGGTTCCCGGGTTAAAGGTAGTGGTGCCCTCCAATCCTTATGATGTCAAAGGCCTGCTGATTCAATCCATCCGCGATGATGATCCGGTCATATTTTGTGAACACAAAATGCTGTATGACATTGAAGGAGACGTCCCTGATGAAGCTTATACCATTCCCTTTGGCGTAGCGAATTACACCCGTGAAGGCACGGATGTCACCATTATTGCCCTGAGTCTCATGGTTCATCGCGCCAATGAAGTTTCAGACAAGCTGGCGAAAGAAGGGATTTCTGTCGAAGTGGTCGATCCGCGCACAATCTCCCCTTTAGATGAAGAAGGAATTCTAGAATCTGTTGCCTCGACTGGGCGTGTAGTCATTGTTGACGAATCTGCAGCACGTTGCGGTTTTGCACATGACGTTGCCGCGTTGATTGCACAAAAAGGTTTTCACCACTTGAAAGCACCGATTGAGTTGGTCACGCCACCGCATACACCTGTGCCATTCTCACCCGTGCTGGAAAAAGCCTGGTTACCGAGTGTGGAGCGTATTGAACAAGCTGTCCGTAAAATACTGGAGGCTTAGCATGAGCGAAATTAAAACACTGGAAATCCCCAAATGGGGCTTATCCATGGAAGAAGGCACCATTGTGAAATGGCTGATTGAGGCAGGAGACAGCTTCAGCAAAGGGCAGGATATTTGCGAGATTGAGACAACTAAAATCGTCAATGTATTAGAAGCCCCATTTTCAGGGACTTTACGCAAAATTTTAGCCAAAGAAGGCGAGAGTTTAGCTGTGGGGAGTTTGATCGCAGTCTGCGCAGACCGTCAGATTTCCGATCAGGAAATTGAAGCCTATATACAATCTCTTGATCATCTTGCGTACGAAGATAACACGGCCACTGAAGAGAATACTGTGGCAACTCACCCATCCGAACAGACACTGACTGATCCATCCATTGCTCATTCAGAGCAGCAGAAAACAGCACCAGAAACCAACACATCATCTGCAGCCGTCTTCTCACAACAAGATGGCTATTCTATTCCGGAAGATTTGCAGGGGTATCAGGCAGCAACTGAAACTTTGACCACCCCACATGCCAGAAAATTAGCCGAGAAACTCAATATTAATCTTGCGCGGATTATCGGTAGCGGACGTGGTGGACGGATCAGCATTCAGGATCTTCAGGCCACGATCGAGAAAGCAGGCGGACAATGGCCACAGCTAGTTCATCCAGCAAAGCCGGCAAAAATAAAATCGACTCAAGATGACAGTGCTGTCTCTGCAACACCGATTGCCCGCCGATTGGCAAAACAGTGGGGCATTAATCTGCATGACTGTCGCGTATCGGGTTCTCGTGGCCGGGTATGTAAAGAAGATGTTGAGGCAGTGTATGACCGTGACCATCAAAAGCCTTGCACAGCTTTAGCGAGCGGCACTTCGATACAACCTGGAAAGGCTCAAGTCACTGTGATGCCGATGAGTGCGATGCGGCGTGCCATTGCTACACGCCTTCAAACAGCGAAACACAATGCACCGCATTTCCGACTCACTGTCGATTTAAACGTGGAGGCATTACAAGCCTTACGCCAACAGGTCAATAGTACAATGCTTCAAGTCAAACTTTCGCTGAATGACCTCATGATTAAAGCTGCAGCGGCTGCGCTAATGAAAGTGCCTGAAGTTAATGTTCAGTATGATGAAAAAAATCAGCAAATCCTGCAATTCGATCAGGCCGATATCGCTGTTGCCGTAGCCATTGAACAGGGTCTCATTACACCGATTGTTAAAGCGGCAAACAAAAAATCATTGAGCGAGATTTCAGCCAATATGCATGATTTGGCAGCACGGGCCAAGACTGGAAAATTGCATCCAGATGAGTTCGAAGGGGGAAGTTTTAGTATCTCTAATTTAGGGATGTTGGGCATAAAACAATTTGATGCCATCATCAACCCGCCACAGGCGGCGATTATGGCACTGGGTACGGCCGAAGAACGGGTGCTGGTAGAAAAGGGTGAAATTGTAACGCGGCAGATCATGACTGCGACCTTATCTTGTGATCACCGTGTCATTGATGGTGCCATCGGTGCCAAATTTCTCGCCAGTTTTAAACAGTGTGTAGAAAACCCAGCATTGATCCTGCTGTAGTTCATGATTAATGCAATAGATGAAATCAAAATATGCAAGTAGGCAGTCTGCAATAATAAAAAGAGGAAACACCTATGTCTAAAGGTTTAAGTGGAAAGGTGGCTTTGATCACAGGTGGTGCTAAAGGGATTGGTCGAGGCATTGCTTTGCGTTTAGCCCAAGAAGGCATGCATATCGCTTTGGTCGATCTGCATGAGGATAAACTCAAGGCCACCCAAGCCGAGATCGAGGCATGTAATGTCAAGGCCTCGATTTTTGTGGCTGATATCAGTCAACTCGATCAGGTCACTGCTGCCATTGAAGACGCCTATAGTAAATTAGGCAGTTTTGATGTGATGATTAATAATGCCGGAATTGCACAGGTACAGGCACTAAACGATGTAACACCCGATGAATTCCGCCAGATTACCGATATTAATTTTGGTGGTGTTTTGTGGGGCATTCAGGCCGCTGCGAAAAAGTTTCAGACCTTAAAACAAAAAGGTAAAATTATTAATGCCTGCTCGATTGCCGGACATGAGGGCTTTGCCATGCTCAGTGTATATTCTGCCACCAAATTTGCAGTACGTGCCTTAACCCAGGCGGCTGCCAAAGAATATGCCCATTCAGGAATTATGGTGAATTCTTATTGTCCTGGCGTGGTTGGCACAGATATGTGGGTGGAGATTGACCAGCGTTTTTCAAAGCTGACCGGGGCAAAAATTGGTGAAACCTTTAAAAAATATGCTGAAGGTATCGCTTTAGGGCGCACTGAAACCCCAGATGATGTGGCTGCACTGGTTGCATTTTTAGCAAGTGAAGATGCTGATTATATTACCGGTCAATCTATTATTACGGATGGTGGTATGGTCTACCGGTGAAATTCACCTCCACCCTGCAGCGGGTGGAGTCCTTTTTCACTTTGAGATAGGTGGGGGAGGATGTTAATTGCCCATTAATACGCCTTGCTGAACATCAGCCTGCTTACGCAAAAAGTCCCAGACCAATTTAATTTTGGGCTCGTGTTGTAAATCTACCAGGGTTAACATCCAGAAGGTATGCGTAAAGCTCACCTGGTCACTGAGGACTTCTTCAAGTTCGGTTTTATCATTGACCAGGAATCTCGGCAAAATGGCCAATCCTGCACCTGCACTGACAGCAATCTGTTGGGCCAGAATACTGTTACTGCGAAAACATGCAGTGACTTGCAATGGCAAACGTTCCAGTGAATAAAGCGCAGAGCTATACACCAGATCATCAATATAATCGACAAAACGGTGCTGGGCTAAATCCTCTATACGATTAATTTTCGGGTTTTGTTGTAAGTAATTTTTACTGCCATACAGCTTTAAACAGTAATTGGACAGTCGGGTAATGATATAAGGGCCGGATTTGGGGCGGTCAATCGAAATGACAATATCTGCTTCACGGTGTGACAGTTTAATCGCTTTCGGAACGGGAATTAAATCGATCGTTAATGCAGGATAGTGTTGAGAAAACTCCGCCAATAGGCGTGCCAGAAAAGCCGTACCAAATCCTTCTGGTGCCCCGATGCGTACCCGACCTTGTAAAGGATTCAGCGGTTTATCAATCTGTAAAAAAGACTGCTCCATTTGCTCAACGCGTGGTACTAAAGCCACCCCTTCAGAAGTTAATTCATAACCCGTCGCTTCGCGCTTAAAAAGTTGGATTCCTAATGTCTGCTCCAAAGCCTGAATGCGACGCGCTACGGTACTGTGTTCAACACCGATCAAGCGCGCGGCATTGGTGAGCGTTTTAGCACGAGCCAATACTAAAAAAAAGCGTAAATGATCCCAATCTACTTTCATGTTCTTTTAACGTCCTGTTAAATCCCTGTGCATATTTGCACAACCATCGTGCAGCAATTTCCATTGGTGGTCAAAGTTTTCTTTGTTAGTCTGCTGAAACAGCGTAAAAAAAATATACGTTTGATAAAGCCAGTCAGGCATAGACAACCAACAATAACAATGATCACGGAGTGACCATGAACGCTATTCATCAACCCCATCAAAATACCGAATTAACCACGGCTAAATTGCTGATCAATGGTGAGTTTGTTGAGTCACAAACCAGCGAGTGGCATAACATTGTCAATCCTGCGACTCAGGAAGTATTGGGTCAAGTCCCATTCGCGACTCGTGAAGAAGTCAACGCTGCCATTGCTGCTGCACAGAATGCGTTTGCAAGCTGGCGCCATACGCCGATTCAGGCACGTATGCGAATTATGCTTAAGCTGCAAGACTTGATCCGAATCAATGCAAAAAGCATCGCTCAAGTGCTTACTGCTGAACAGGGAAAAACACTTGCCGATGCTGAGGGAGATATCCAGCGCGGTTTGGAAGTTGTGGAGCATGCGTGTTCAATAGGCACTCTGCAAATGGGTGAATATATTGAAGGTGTAGCACGTGGTGTGGATACCTATACGCTTCAACAACCTTTAGGGGTTTGTGCAGGCATTACCCCTTTTAACTTCCCTGCGATGATTCCATTGTGGATGTTCCCAATGGCCATTGTTTGCGGTAATACCTTTGTATTAAAGCCTTCTGAACAAGATCCGTTGTCTACCATGATGCTGGTTGAGCTTGCAATTCAGGCGGGTGTACCGGCGGGTGTGCTCAATGTGGTACATGGCGGTAAAGAAGTGGTAGACATGTTGTGTACGCATTCCGATATCAAGGCCATTTCTTTTGTAGGCTCTACAGCAGTCGGTACCCATGTCTATAACCTGGCAGGGCAACACGGGAAACGTGTTCAGTCGATGATGGGTGCAAAAAATCATGTGGTCGTCATGCCTGATGCGAATAAGGAACAGACTTTAAATGCTTTAGTGGGTGCAGCTTTTGGTGCAGCAGGGCAGCGTTGTATGGCACTGTCTGTAGCAGTTCTGGTCGGCGAAACCAAACATTGGGTCGATGAATTGGTTGCTAAAACCAAAACTTTGAAGGTCAATGCCGGGCATGAGCCGAATACCGATGTTGGACCGGTGATTTCAGCACGTGCCAAAGCTCGGGTGATTGATTTAATCAACAGTGGTGTTGAACAAGGCGCTGAATTGCTGCTGGACGGTCGAGACGTTCAAGTTAAAGGCTATGAGCAAGGTAACTTTGTCGGCCCAACGATTTTTAATCAGGTCACGACGGAGATGCGTATTTACAAGGAAGAAATTTTCGGTCCAGTGCTCGCTATTATTCATGTCGATACCCTAGAAGAAGCAATGGCATTAATTAATGCCAATCCATTTGGCAATGGTGTCGGTCTATTTACCCAAAGTGGCACCACAGCACGTACTTTCCAGAACAGTATTGATATTGGTCAGGTGGGAATCAATATTCCAATTCCAGTGCCAGTACCATTCTTTAGCTTCACCGGTTCACGTGGTTCTAAACTGGGTGATTTGGGCCCTTATGGTAAACAGGCGGTACAGTTTTATACTCAAACCAAAACCATTACCAGTCGCTGGTTTGAAGAGAGTCAAGAAAGCAGCGGTGTCAATACCACGATCAGCCTACGCTAAGGAGCATCCACATGAAGATCGCATTTATTGGCTTAGGCAACATGGGCGGTTCCATGGCGCAAAACCTGCTTAAAGCTGGACAAACCGTTTTTGGCTTTGACTTGAGTGAAGTTGCTTTGCAGCACTTCGCTGAAGCGGGCGGAGTCGTGTGTGAAAGCCCACAAGCTGCAGCAAAACAGGCGGATGTGGTGATTACCATGTTGCCTGCAGCCAAGCATGTCCGTGACGTTTATCTTGGTGAGAAGGGTGTACTTGCTGTACTTAAAGCGGGAAGCTTGTGTATCGACAGCAGTACGATTGATCCACAAACCATTAAAGATATTGCCGCAGCAGGTCGTGCTAAACAGATTAGCATCTGTGATGCACCGGTTTCTGGCGGCACACTGGGTGCAAAAGATGGCACTTTGACCTTTATGATTGGTGCTGATGAAGCAACCTTTAATGCGGTAAAACCCGTACTCAGCCTGATGGGCAAAAATCTGGTCCATTGTGGTGATGTCGGTACGGGGCAAGTTGCAAAAATCTGTAATAACCTGATTCTGGGTATTTCCATGACTGCGGTGGCAGAAGGGATGGCACTGGGTGTGAAGTTAGGTATTGATCCTCAAGCTTTAGCAGGCGTGATCAATAGCTCAACCGGACGTTGCTGGAGTTCAGAAATTTACAATCCATGGCCCCACATTTGTGATAACGCACCGGCTTCACGTGGCTACACAGACGGCTTTGCGGCCCAACTGATGCTTAAGGACTTGGGACTAGCGGTTGAAGCCGCAGAACAAGTTGAGCATCCAGTCGTATTAGGTCATCAGGTGCAGAAAATGTATCAGCAATTATGTCAGGAAGGGGATGCCCATCTGGATTTCTCCAGCATCATGCATCAATACACCACCCAACCTGCTTAAAATTTAAATCATCCTGATGGGGCAAGGATACGCTCCATCAAAATACCCTGTCGGTAATAACTATAAACTCAGGCTGAGGTTGAAAATGCTAAATTATCAAAAAACGGTTCAAGATTTTGATTTAAATACGGTTGCAAGTCAGTTTTTATCCGGATCAACACAGGCGGTGAATGCCTGTTATGAGTGTTGTGACCGCCATGCCAATTCCGATGCGATCGCCTTGTTCTGGTACGGTAAAGATGGCCGCAAAGAACAGTATAGCTTTCGCGAGCTGAAAAAATATTCCAGTCAGTTTGCGAACTTTTTAAAGTCTCAGGGGATTGGCAAAGGTGACCGCGTTTCAGGACTATTACCTCGTACGCCAGAGCTGATCATTACCATTTTGGCGACCTGGCGTATCGGTGCGGTTTACCAGCCTTTGTTTACCGCCTTTGGTCCCAAAGCGATTGAACATCGTATTCAGCTTGCCCAGAGCAAACTGGTGGTGACCGATTTGGCGAATCGCGACAAATTATCCGAGATTAGCCATTGTCCAACCATCGTTACGGTAAATGTCGAAACTCAAGCAGAAACCTATCCGCAAGATCTCAGTTTTTGGACGGTATTGAATCGTCAAGCTGAAGGTTGTGAAATAGAAATGCTCAATATAGATGACCCATTTTTATTGATGTTTACCTCGGGTACCACTGGACCGGCGAAACCTTTAAAAGTACCGATAAAAGCATTGATTGCTTTTGCGGGCTATATGAAAAATGCCGTGGGTTTAAGCGCTGAAGATGCTTTTTGGAATATTGCCGATCCGGGTTGGGCTTACGGTCTGTATTACGGTATTACCGGGCCATTATTGTTAGGACATTCGACCTTATTTTATGAAGGCGGTTTTAATGCCGAAAGTGTCTGTGAAATTGTCAAGGAATATGGCATCACCAATCTTGCCGGTGCACCTACTGCCTACCGCATGATGATGGCGGCTGATCCTGCCCAGATGGCGCAGTTGCGCGGTAAATTGCGTGTGGTCAGCAGTGCCGGAGAACCATTGAATCCGGAAGTGATCCGCTGGTTTAAAGAGGTCCTTGATGCACCGATTTATGACCATTATGGCCAAACTGAAGTTGGCATGGTGGTGTGTAATCATCATGCACTGGAACATCCGGTTCATGCCGGTTCGGCAGGCTTTGCCAGCCCCGGTTATCGAATTGCCGTCGTCGATGAACAGGGTAAGGAACTCCCTGCCGATACCCCCGGAATTTTGGCGATCGATATCAGTCAATCCCCGATGATGTGGTTTTCTGGCTATGAAGAAAGCCGTAAATCTCCATTTCTTGGTCACTATTATTTAACGGGGGATACGGCTGAAATACATGAAGATGGCAGTATGAGTTTTGTCGGACGCAGTGATGATGTGATTACCACCTCAGGCTATCGGGTCGGTCCATTTGATGTGGAAAGTGCCTTGCTCGAGCATGATGCCGTGGTTGAGGCAGCTGTGATTGGCGTACCTGATCCAGAGCGTACCGAAGTCATCAAAGCCTTTGTGATTCTGGCGAATAATTTTAAAGCCACTTCGCAGCTTGCAGATGACCTGGGTCAGTTTGTAAAAAAACGGTTGTCTGCGCACGCCTATCCTCGCCTGATTGAATTCGTGACTGAATTGCCGAAAACACCAAGTGGCAAAATTCAGCGTTTCTTACTGCGCAATCAAGAAATAAACAAACAGCAAGCTCAGGCAGCTCTACAGGCCTAACGGAAACAATACTGAACAGATAGATGAAAGGAAGAGTCGATGCAATTAACGGAAGAACAACAACTGATTCAGGATATGGCAAAAAGCTTTGCCCAGGAACAAATTAAGCCTTATGCAGGCGAGTGGGATCAAAAGGGCATCTTTCCTAAAGATGCCTTGGCCCAAATGGGGCAGTTGGGTTTTATGGGGATGCTGATTCCTGAAGAATGGGGTGGCTCGGGTACGGGTACACTGGCTTATGTACTTGCGCTAGAAGAAGTGGCAGCCGCAGATGGTGCGACCTCGGCGATTATGAGCGTGCATAACTCTGTGGGTTGTGTGCCGATTTTGAAGTTTGGTACAGAACAACAGAAACAGCAATTTTTAGTACCTTTAGCACAGGGCGATATGATTGGGGCTTTTGCCTTAACCGAACCGCAGACTGGGTCGGATGCTGCCGCCATTAAGACCCGTGCGGTCAAAGACGGTGATCACTACATTATTAACGGGTCCAAACAGTTTATTACCTCGGGGCATAATGCCGGGATGATTATTGTGTTTGCAGTGACCGATCCAGGCGCGGGTAAAAAGGGCATCAGCGCATTTTTAGTGCCACGCAATACCCCCGGTTATGAAGTGATTCGTGTTGAGGAAAAACTCGGCCTCCATGCTTCAGACACCTGTCAAATTGCCTTAACCGATGTCCGGATTCATGAAAGTTTAAGATTGGGTGCAGAAGGAGAAGGCTTAAAAATTGCGCTTGCCAACCTGGAAGGTGGGCGAATTGGTATAGCCGCACAGGCGGTGGGTTTTGCCCGTGCTGCTTTAGAAGAGGCGACACGCTATGCGCATGAACGGGTTGCTTTTGGCAAACCTATTTTTGAACAGCAAGCCATTGCTTTTAGGCTCGCGAGTATGGCGACTGAAATTGAAGCGGCTCGACAACTGGTGCATTTTGCTGCACGTAAAAAAGAAGCCGGTGAAGCCTGTTTAACTGAGGCCTCAATGGCCAAGCTATTTGCTTCAGAAATGGCGGAACGCGTTTGCTCTAAAGCCTTGCAAATTTTTGGTGGCTACGGTTATCTCAAAGATTTTCCGATTGAGCGTATTTATCGTGATGCCCGTATTTGTCAGATTTATGAAGGCACCAGTGATATTCAACGCCTAGTGATCGCACGCAGTTTATAATTAAATAAGGATATTTTCATGCAGTGGCAAACCATTTTATTAGAACAACGTAACGGTGTGGGACTGATTACTTTAAATCGTCCGCAAGCTTTAAATGCACTGAACAACCAGCTGATTATTGAAGTCAATCAAGCGCTTGACCAGCTAGAAAAAGATCCAAATATTGGCTGTATCGTACTGACTGGTTCAGAAAAAGCTTTTGCAGCCGGCGCTGATATTAAAGAAATGGCGGACTTAAACTTTCCACAAATCTATCTGGATGATTTTTTCAGCCTTGCTGATCGTATTGCGCAGCGTCGTAAGCCATTGATCGCAGCTGTAAGTGGATATGCTTTGGGTGGCGGGTGTGAATTAGCGTTAATGTGTGACTTTATTTATTGTGCTGATAATGCAAAATTTGGTTTACCCGAAGTGACCTTGGGTGTACTCCCGGGGATTGGCGGAACACAGCGTTTAACTTTGGCGATTGGCAAAGCCAAGGCTATGGAGATGTGTCTGACTGCGCGACACATGGGTGCGCAGGAAGCTGAACAAAGTGGTTTAGTGGCGGGGGTATTTGCCAAAGACGAATTACTGGAACACACCTTGCAAGCGGCTGAAAAAATTGCGGAAAAATCGCTGACTGCGGTGATGATGATTAAAGAGTCGATTAACCGGGCATTTGAAGTCAGTCTGGCCGAAGGACTGCGTTTTGAACGACGAGTATTCCATTCAATTTTCGCGGGTTCTGATCAGAAAGAAGGGATGCGTGCCTTTGTGGAAAAACGCCCAGCCAAATTTACGCATCAATAGCAAAACCATAATAGGAAAACAATAATGAGCGATGAAAATAATTTAGTAATTCGGGTAGAAGGAGGTCTGGGCATCATCAGCCTGGACCGCACTAGCCATTTAAATGCTTTAACCCTGCCGATGATTCAGGGCATTCAGGCACAATTGGAACAATGGCTTAATGACAGCAATGTACAAGCGATCTTAATCAATTCTAACAGCCCTAAAGCTTTCTGTGCTGGAGGTGATATTCGTTATCTGTATGACAGTTATAAAGCCGGGAATACAGGGCATCGTGATTACTTTGCTGCTGAATACGTGATGCTCCATACCCTGCGTAAATTTGCCAAACCGGTCATTGTTTTTCTGGATGGATATGTCTTGGGGGGCGGCTTTGGTTTGGCCCAAGCTTGTCATATTAAGGTCACCAGTGAAAAATCACGCTTTGCCATGCCAGAAACTGCGATTGGATTTTTTCCTGACGTCGGGGCGACCCACTTTCTGTCACGACTCGATGAAATTGGGGTTTATCTCGCACTTACGGGTGAGCAAATCAGCAGCAGTGATGCACTTTATTTAGACCTGGTTGATTATCATATACCGAGCGATAAATTTGCGGAATTACAGGCAGTCTTGATCGCTGAATCCTCTTTGAATAACCCCAAAATTAGAAAAATTATTAGCGATTTTATAACTGACCCTGCAGAGAGTGAATTACAAAAACGTGCAGACCACATTAATCAGCATTTTGCTTATCAAAAACTGGAAGACATTGAATACAGTCTCGCGCATGAAACGAATTCTACTGATCAAGCCTGGGCTGATAAAACGCTGACCATTTTGCAGCAACGTCCTTTAATGGCTAAACAAACCAGTTTGAAGTTACAACAGGTAGGACAGAATTTATCGCTTGAAAAATGTATGCAGCTTGAGCGCGATTTACAGGATATCTGGTTAGAGCAGGGTGATTTTATCGAGGGTGTGCGGGCATTAATTATTGATAAAGACAAGAACCCGCAGTGGCAAACAGATAATTCAACATTTGAGAAAACCTTGGAAAAGCTGTGGCCTGTGTGGAATAAGCAATCTATAGATTCACTTTGTTATAAATAATCGGATTTTAAATAATGAAGTGGGTCATGGATGACTCTGCTAAAAAATACAAGAGGGATATATATGAAACCCGAACAACAATCACATGCTCAAGATAAAAAGTCTTCCCACCGTTTGGCTGGTGTATCCAGTATGGTGGGTACAACTATTGAATGGTACGATTTTTTTATTTACGGTGCAGCCGCCGCATTAATTTTCAATAAACTCTTCTTTCCTAATCTAGATCCATTGATGGGTGTAATGGCTGCATTTGCTACTTATGCAGTGGGATTTATTGGTCGGCCTTTGGGCGGAATTGTGTTTGGTCATTTTGGAGACAAAATTGGCCGTAAAGCAATGTTATTGACTACTCTCATTATGATGGGTATTCCCACCGTTCTTATCGGTTTATTGCCGACTTATGAAAGTATTGGCTATTGGGCTACGGTATGTCTTGTCATCCTGCGCTTCATTCAGGGTATGGCCATGGGAGGAGAATGGGGCGGTGCCGTTTTAATGGCAGTTGAACATGCACCCGAAGGAGGCAAAGGATTTTGGGGCAGTTTACCTCAGGCCAGTGCAGGTGGTGGACTCATGCTTGCATCCATCGCTCTGGGGTTGGTGTCTATGTTGCCAGAAGCCAGCCTATTTAGCTGGGGATGGAGAATTCCATTCCTTGCCAGTATTGTCCTGTTAGGGGTTGGGTGGTATATCCGGGTCAAAGTACCTGAATCCCCGGATTTTGAAAAAATTAAAGACCAGGCGCAAGAAATTAAAGTACCAGCTTTGCAAGTTTTCAAAAATCATCCTCGAGAGCTTTTAACCATTATTTTTGCGCGTGCCGCTGAGAATGCATGGTTCTATATTGCTTCCACCTTCGCACTCGCCTATACCACGACAAAACTGGGGATTCCCCGTCAAGACATTCTATTTGCCACTATTTGTGGGGGTGGCTTGATTATGATTATGACGCCTTTATTTGGACATCTCTCAGATAAGGTGGGTCAAAGAAATATGTTTATGTTTGGTCTGGTGGTCCTTGCACTTTATTGCTATCCATTTTTCAGTATGTTGGATACCAAAGATCCACTATTGGTCTGGACTGCAATAGTATTCGCTATTGGTGTAGTTTTTCCACTCATGTATGCACCGCAATCCCAGTTATTTGCTCGACAATTCCCGACCGAAATCCGATATAGCGGTATTTCAATTTCTGTGCAGTTTGCCGGAGTCATTGGTGGAGGCTTAGCTCCCCTGATTGCAACTAAACTTTTAAGTGTGGGGGATGGCAGTCCTCATTTGATTATTACTTATATTATGGGGATGGCTATATTTGCGATCTTCTGTACATTTTTTATGAAGCGTGACAAGTTCAATATTCAAGCATCTAAAGTAATGATAAAAAATGCAACAGAAACGGATTTATCTAGTCCTTAATATCCATAAATAAAATTCAATCAATTAACTCACCGAACAGTGAAATGAAGCGTTATTTTCTGGTCTTGGGAACAGAATCTTCCGAAGATCAGAAAGTCTGGATACTCACCGAAGCAATCACGATTATAATGTGGCTGATATGGACGTTTCAGGCGCTTGGATTGAGAAATTCATAAATCAGCTGAATCATTCAGGAATGGGGGGTTCTACTGAAATTTCTCATTTTTAAGAAATTTTTAATAACATCTGCAAGTTAAATATTTAATCTTTAAACTAAATATAATGCCTTCCTTGGTGTTATAGGCGGTTGCTTCTCCATGATGTAACATCATGATAGATTTAACGATTGATAGTCCTAAACCACCAGTTTTTGCTTTGGAATGTCGACTACTATCAATTTGATAGAAACGTTCAAATAATTGATTCAAATGTTGTTTATCAATAAAAACATTTTTAGTTAGTATTTCAATATTGACATGACTTTCTGTAGATTTTGTTGAAATCACAATGTCTTGATCTTCAAATCCATAATCAATAGCATTGATTATAAGATTAGACAGCGCTCTTTTTAATAAATCTGCATTAGCATATATTTGAATTCCCTTTTCTAATTCTAAAACAAATCTCATTTGTTTATCTTCAGCTAAGAATTCAAAATAATGGACCAATTCTAAAATAAGGTTGGATAAATCAATATTTTCTTTATCGATAATATAATCGCTGTGTTCAGAGCGAGCGATGAACAGCATATTGTCTATCATCTTACTGAGTCGTTCATATTCCTCAAGATGAGAATATAAAAGCTGTTCCAGTTCTTGTTGTGACCGAGATTGCATGAGCATGATTTGAGTCTGCCCCATTAAGTTATTCAAAGGGGTCCTTAATTCATGGGCAATATCTTCAGAAAACTGTGCCAATTGATCATAATTAATTTGAATTTTTTCTAACATCGCATTCATTGCTGAACTGAGTTTATCAACCTCAACGGTAGTACTTTTAACTTCGATTCGCTGATGTGGTTGATTACCCTGAATTTTATGTGTTTGCTCAATCAAATTATTTAAAGATTTGAGTAAATACCACCCGACCCAACGTCCGAGCAGGCTTGCCATTGCACATCCCAATAAGCTATAGAGAATCAATGTCCATAAATATTGATCTAGGGTAGATTGAGCTTCATCAAGTTGTGTGCCAGCAATGAGTTGATAATGTTGATGATTAAAAACAACAGTTTTATAGGCCAAACGGGTTGTGGCAAATTCAGATTGATTATCCAGAAAGGTAATGGTTTTTGATTCGGCCATATCTGGAATATGGACTTTCAGTGGATTAATTTCGATTAAGGTTTGTTGCTGGTTTTTTAAGATTAAAAGATTATCTTCTTTTCCCAGCATATTTTCATATAGACGAGGGTGTTGAACTAAAATCTGAAAGCTTTCTTGATCTTGTAAAAAAATTTCTATGCGTTCAACACGTGCAGTTAAATTCTGATCACGTTGTTTAGCTAACAAGTGCTGCATGTTGTGATAAGAAAGTAAACCAATACCAAAAAACACAATAGAACAAATAATACTGAAGGAAATACTTAAGCGCGTTGTTAAGCTCAGATACCTTAGTCGATTTTTCATTTATTTATGCTTAAACGATATCCCATACCCCGAACAGTATGAATTAATTTGGGCTGAAAGTGGTCATCAATTTTTGCACGCAAGCGGCGAATAGCGACATCCACAACATTGGTGTCTGTCTCAAAGTTAATATTCCACACTTCAGAGGCAATTTGAGATCGGGTTAATAATTCACCTTGATGTTGTATTAATAAATGTAAGAGCGAAAACTCTTTAGAACTTAAATCGATTTTTTGTTGGTTCCGATAAACAGTACGTTCAAACCTATATAAAACTAGATCTTCAACCTGATAATATTCAGACTCGGGTTTTACACTTCGTCTCAACAGGCTTTTGACTCGTGCTAATAATTCTATATATGAGAAGGGTTTAATTAAATAATCATCTGCACCTAGTTCTAAGCCTTTAACTCGATCCAAAACATGGTCTTTTGCAGTCAGCATGAGTACTGGAATTTTAGAAAATGTCCTTAAGGTCTTTAATACTTGCCAACCATCAATTTCAGGTAACATGACATCCAAAACTACTAAATCAAAGTTTTTTTCTTGTAACAACGTTAACGCTGTTAATCCATCATGAGCAACACTGGCTAAATAGCCGGATTCATTTAAACCTTTTGCTAGAAATTCAGCAATTTTGGTTTCATCTTCAATAATAAGTATCTGCATCCAAACAATATTATATGAATTTGTCTGTTTACACATTACAAATCCGTAATCTTATTGTCATGCAATAGTGACTTTATTTTATATAAGCTAATTTATCTCTTAATTTAGCTTAATAGAAATGATGAAAAAACTTCTATTTATTCCGGTACTTCTATTTAGTTCAATCACATATTCAGCTCCTAAAACCAACTATGTCATGGATCTAAACCTCGCTAATCAACTGGCAACCAATGTCATGCAAGCATGTAGCACTACTGCTAAACCTGCGGCTGTAGTGGTCTTAGATCAGGGTGGCAATGTCCTGGCAAGTCAACGGCATGAAACTGTGGGTATACATAATTTAATCGCAGCGCAAAGGAAAGCTTTTACCGCATATTCAAGCAAGGTGACTACCTTACAATTTATGCGTAATGCCCAGAAGAATGTTGATTCACAGAATTTAACCAGCTTACCTGAATTATTACTTTTAGGTGGAGGAGTGCCCGTAGTTTATAAAAGTCAGCTATTAGGTGCAGTTGGTGTAGCCGGTGCAGGTGGGTCAATTCAAGATGATCAATGTGCACAACAGGGCATAGAAATCACACTCAAACAAATTTAAATCAATTTAATTCAGGATAAATTCATATGAACAAGTTATTTTTATTCGCTGGCAGTTTATTTATTTCAAGTTGGGTAATGGCGCAAAATCCTTTAAGTGTGCATGTACTTAACTTGGAAAGTGGATTGCCTTCACCTGATGTAAAAGTTACTTTGGAAGAACAGAAAAATGGAAAATGGATACAGATTTCAGAAGCTAAAACCAATGAGCAAGGTCGTGTAACCGCATTATTTCCAGAAAATAAAACTTTAGATAATGCGATATACAAAGTCACGTTTAAAACAGGAGACTGGTTTAAGAAAAATAAGCAGAATTCTTTCTTTCCAGAAGTTCCGGTGATTTTCCAAACTGATGGCTCGGTAAAACACTATCATATTCCCTTATTACTTAGTCCTTATGGATATTCAACTTATCGAGGTAACTAAGCTGAGAAAAACGGAAGCTCTAACTTGTATAAGATTAGAGCTTCATGGTTAATATTATTGAGCCTGTAAATTATTTTGTGTAAGTTCCATTTTTTATAAATGATCTTTTAATCGATCATCGAACTGAATCGTAAACCAATTCATTGCTAAACGCCAATTTTGAATTGGCATGGTCCATTTTTTAGCAGCATTTGAAGTTGCTAAATAAATGACCTTTTTCACTGAATCATCAGAAGAGAAGATCTTTCT
>NZ_SJXH01000036.1 GCF_004336635.1 Acinetobacter sp. ANC 4862 | reverse complement strand
AAACGTTCTGCCCGTTCACTGATGTAATCATCGGGATATTGTTCAACATCCTTCAATATTTGCTCTTTGCTAATTTTAGCTGGGCGACCAGGAATAGGTTTAGTTACAGTGGACTTTTTCCAATTCTGAATCGTCTGTATACAGACGTTAAAATGCTGTGCTGCTTTTCGCACAGACATTTTATCTCTAGCCATAATTTCTATGACTTTGTCTTTAAAATCTTTTGAATATCCCATGCTTCTATTGTTCTATATTTTTGAGTATTTGGCTATAGATGAATATTTTCGAAGCTTTACGTGCAAGTCATGAAATACAAAGAGAACTGTCTGAAAAATTAATCCAGACCTCAGGGAATACCGTAGAGCGTCGCGAGCTGTTTGAATTGCTGAAAAATGAATTATTTGCCCATGCCGTGGGCGAAGACCGTTATTTTTATATTCCTTTGATGATGACTGATTCAGGCTTAAACATTACCCGCCATGCCTTGTCTGAACATCATGAAATCGATGAGTTACTTGAGCAATTAACCGAAACGGATATGAGTAATCATGGTTGGCTGGCGATTGCAAAAAAACTGTCGGAAAAGGTCCATCATCATTTGCAGGAAGAAGAACATGGTTTTTTCCAGCAAGCCGGTAAAATTTTGGAAGATGAACAAAAGCAAAGTTTAGCCCAGCAATATTTGGCTGAATACAACAAGTATAAAAAGTTAAGTAAAGACAGTTTGACTTAAATCTCCCTAAAAAATCCTAAATAAAAAAGATGGTTTGAAGCCATCTTTTTTATGTTGATCTATGGATTATTCAGGTTGAGGATCTTTATTTTTACTCGCTCTAAACGTCACACCTACCGAAGCAATCATGATGCAAAGTAAGGCAATACTTTGTAAAAGCGTGATTTGTTCTTTGAGTAATAACCAGCCTGCCAAAGCACCCAATGCAGGAGATAAACTGGAAAGTGTGCCGTAACTGAGTTTGCTTAATCGCTTGAGTGCCATCAGGTCTAAAGCATAGGGAATCGCGGTTGCAAGTAGGGCAATGACCAAGGCTTGTCCCCAATATTGAGTCTGAATAAGCGCTGCTGGATTATGTACTGCACTGATCGGCAACATCACCATGGCAGACAGCACAATCGCAATACTCAGCGCATGCATGCCAATATTTTGCCGCACTACACGTTGCCCAAAATAAATATAAATTGCCCAGCAGATCCCTGCCCCCAAAGCAAAAGCAGCCCCTAAATATGAGAAGTTATCGGCTGATGCATCTTGCCACGGCACCATTAGGGTAACCCCTAAAATAGCCAGACACACCCAGAGATAATCAGTTTTTTGTTTAATCGAAAGCAGTGCCAGAGTCAGTGGCCCCAAAAATTCTAAACCGACGGCAATCCCTTGCGGTAATTTGCCTAAGGATGCATAAAACAACACATTCATTAAGCAGACTGAGCCACTATAAAACAGCAAGTCCTTCCATTTTAGGTAGGGTAGGCGCTTGATGATTTTCCAGGAACGGAACATCAGCACAATTAAAATCGAAGCAAAGGAAAGCCGTAATGTGACCACGGTCAGTGGATCAAGTACTTCAAATAGTTGTTTGGCAAATGAGGCACTGATCTGATAGGCGACCATGGATAAAACCATGAACAGGACAGCAGTAAGTTGGGAGTTAGGCATGCTACACGCAGGATCACCGAGTCAGGCGAATCCACTGGAAAAGATGGCGCCAGTATAGCAATTCTGTTTAATTTTTGAGGGATTGAACGATCTTAAACTGTTTGAATTTAAAGTTTTGGATTTAAAAAACAGCGCGTAAATTTAGCCTGATTAATTTGAATTTAAAGGATGTATTTTCTATTTTTTTTCAGCCTTATTCTTGGCTTGTTGCGTGGTATAGGTACAGCCAATGGAGGCGGTAATAATAGTCGCAAGTGCGAGCCATTGATTCCATAATAACTGCTCGCCTAAAAATATAAATCCTGATAATGCGGCAATTGCAGATTCTATGCTCATCAGTGTACCGAAACTCAGTGCCGTTAAATTACGCAGTGCAATCATTTCCAGAGTAAAAGGCAGGGCACTGGCCAGCACTGCCAAAGCAATAAAATAAACCAGGTTTGAAGGTTCAAAAACTGTAGGTGACATGCCTGAAAATAGGGCGATTGGCATTAAACACAGCATGCCGATAAACATGCCCAAGCACACGGTATGATTACCTGAAATACCGGAAGGTTTTTGTCCGGCCACGATATACAGTGCCCAGCAAGCCCCTGCACCTAGTGCAAAAGCAATCCCGATTAAATCGAGGCTTTGTGAAACCTGATCAAACGGAAACAGTAAAATGAGACCCAGAATGGCTAGTCCGACCCAGATAAAATCGAATTTTTGCCGTGCGTAATATAGCGCCACGCTGAGCGGACCAATGAATTCAAAAGAAACGGCAATGCCAAGGGGAAGGCGATTAATCGACAGGTAAAACATGGCATTCATACCGGCTAAGGCAATACCGTAGCTGATAATGGCTTTCCATTTCACCTGTTTAAAATTGATCTGCCAAATTTTAAAAATAAGCGCCAAGATGACCGCGCCAATGAGCATACGCATGGCTGCAACGCTCAGGATGGGAAACTGACCGAACAGGATTTTGGCAAGCGAGCCACTGCTCTGCACGCTGATCATTGCAATCAGCAATAATAGCAGTGCCTGAACATGGGGTGTATTTTTAAAATTCAACATCCACTAAATTTGTTTCGATTTCTCGAATAGCGGGAGATCAGCAATAAAAGCTGTAAAAAATTCATAGCCTTTGTTTATATTCAAAAACATTGAATAAATTTCACGACGGAGTCTTTTCATTGAGACGGGTAATCCTTCTTGAAAAACTTTATTACTTTTGTTTCGGCAAAAGTAACCAAAACCATTTCCATTCGCAAAACTCGTCAAATGTTTCCATCTAATTTTGTTGATCGCAGAAACATAATTTACTGAAATGTCAGTCTGCCTCGAACAGTTGCGAATGGCTTTGTCACGAAATTCAATTCCGTTCAGGATATTAAATTTTGGGCTTGAAAAAACAAAAAACCACAGCACGAATGCTGTGGTTTAAGGTTCTAAATTAAATTAGAACAATACGCGAACGCGGATTGTACCTTCAACGTCTTGAAGTGTATCAAGTGCTTCTTTAGATGCAGTTGCGTCAACGTCCATCACCAAGTAACCCACATCACCTTTAGTCATTAATGACTGACCAGAGATGTTGATGCCGTGTTCAGCAAATAGGTTGTTGATTTTAGAAAGCACGCCAGGAATGTTTTTGTGAATGTGAAGTAAACGGTGTTTACCTTCAGTCAACGGCAATGCAATTTCCGGGAAGTTCACAGCAGATAAAGTCATACCTTTATCTGAGTAAGCAACAAATTTCTCTGCCACTTCTAAACCGATGTTGGCTTGCGCTTCCATAGTCGAACCACCCACGTGAGGAGTCAAAATCACGTTGTCCAGGCCACGAAGTGGAGAAACAAATTCTTCACCGTTTGCTTTAGGTTCTTTAGGGAATACGTCAATTGCAGCGCCGGCAATGTGACCCGATTTAATCGCATCAGCCAAATCTTCAATCAGTACACATGTACCACGTGCAGCATTAATGAAGATAGAACCTTCTTTCATTTGTGCAAACTGGTCTTTGCCAAAGAAATTACGTGTTGATGGCACGTCAGGAACGTGTAGAGATACAACGTCAGCATTTGCAAGTAACTCGGCAAGAGAACCCACTTGACGTGCATTACCCATAGGAAGTTTGGTTACTGCATCATAATAAATCACGTGCATACCCATGCTTTCAGCAAGAACTGAAAGTTGAGAACCGATTGAGCCGTAACCCACGATACCTAAAGTTTTACCACGAGTTTCAAATGAACCCACTGCAGATTTGTTCCAGCCACCACGGTGAGTAGAAGCAGATTTCGCAGGAACACCACGAAGTAAAAGAATTGCTTCAGCAAGTACAAGTTCAGCAACTGAACGGGTATTTGAGTACGGTGCGTTAAATACTGGAATACCACGAACCATCGCAGCATCAAGATTTACCTGATTGGTACCGATACAAAAACAGCCAACAGCGATGAGCTTGTTGGCTGCTTCAAATACTTCTTCAGTCAGTTGAGTACGTGAACGAATACCGATGAAGTGAGCATCTTTAACCGCTTCTTTCAACGCTTCACCCTCAAGCGCAGTTTTACGGTAATCGATGTTGGTGTATCCAGCAGCATTTAATGTGTCGATTGCGTTTTGATGAACGCCTTCTAACAACAAGAAACGAATTTTATCTTTAGGTAGAGAAAGATGTTGGCTCATTACGGCTCCGCTACAAAGGCCAAATTTAGTCGCGATATGATAACATACGAGAAGGGTCTATATACATTTCCTTTATGACGGAGAGTTTAGGTATTTTTGCCATATATACGCCGTTCCCTGCAGATTTGGGTTTAACTAAAGCTGTAATTTTTAAGGCGAGATTGTCAAAATGCTTATTTCCGCAGGGTTTCAGTGGAAAATGCTTTATAATGCTGCGTAGTGAAAACCGCCACAGCCATGCTGTTGCTTTTATGTTCACGCCAGTCTAAGACACCATTGCATTGTTAATCTTTTTACAAATGAATGATCTATAGACCATCCACCACTTGTATATTTCTTGCTAGGTCTGCAAACGATGAATGCTCCAGTCGCTTTAACACCTGAGTTATTAACCCAATTGACAGCCATTGTCGGTGAAAACCGCATTAAAACTGATGCTGCTAGTCTCGATGCCTGGGGCAAAGACTACACCAAGCATTTTGATCCAAATCCATCAGTTATCGTTTTTCCATCGAGCACGGAACAGGTGCAGGCGATTGTTAAATTTGCCAATGAACACAATATTGCCATCACGCCATCGGGCGGCCGTACCGGTTTATCTGCTGGGGCTGTGGCATCGAACGGTGAAATTGTCGTTAGCATGGACAAGATGAACCAGATTCTTGAGTTCTTCCCTGCAGACCGTATGGTACGTGTACAAGCGGGTGTGGTGACTGAACAGTTGCAAAACTATGCAGAAGAACAGGGCATGTATTACCCAGTGGATTTTGCGTCTTCAGGTTCTTCACAAATTGGCGGCAACATTGGTACCAACGCTGGCGGTATTAAAGTGATTAAATACGGCATGACCCGTAACTGGGTGCTTGGTCTGACGGTTGTGACAGGTAAAGGCGACATCCTGCGCTTGAACAAAGGCATGATCAAGAACGCGACCGGTTATGCGCTTCAACATTTATTCATTGGCGGTGAAGGAACTTTAGGTTTGGTGACTGAAGCTGAAATCAAGCTTGAGCGTCAACCGCATGACCTACAAGTGATGGTATTGGGTGTGCCTGACTTTGATGCAATCATGCCGGTACTTCACGCATTCCAGAAGAAAATTGATTTAACTGCGTTCGAATTCTTTGGTGAATTGGCAATGCAGAAAGTGCTGGATCATGGTCATGTGCAACGTCCATTTGAAACGGCTTGTCCTTTCTATGTGTTGCTTGAGTTTGAAGCGCCGTATGAACCAATCATGGATGCTGCGATGGAAATCTTCGAGCATTGTATGGAAGAAGGTTGGGTGCTTGATGGCGTAATGAGCCAAAACCTTGACCAAGTGCATAGCTTATGGCGTTTACGTGAAGATATTTCTGAATCAATCGCGCCGTTCACGCCGTACAAAAATGACATTTCAGTGTTAATTACTCACGTTCCTGCATTCATTAAAGAAATTGATGCAATTGTGGCTGAAAACTATCCTGACTTTGAAATCTGCTGGTTCGGTCATATTGGTGACGGTAACTTGCACTTAAATATCTTGAAACCAGAGAACTTGTCTAAAGACGAATTCTTTGCCAAATGTCAGGTAGTGAATAAATACGTGTTTGAAACCGTAAAAAAATATGACGGTTCGATCTCTGCGGAACACGGTGTCGGTATGACCAAAAAGCCATATCTTAATTACACCCGTTCTGAAGAAGAAATTGGCTACATGAAAGCATTGAAACAGGTATTCGATCCAAACGGTATTATGAACCCGGGCAAATTATTTGATCTTTAATATTTGACCTGTAAGTTCTTTTACCGATGACTACATAACTGTCATCGAGTAAGAAAAAAAGGCATGGCATCATAGATGCAGTGCCTTTTTTTATGGGGGGGATTTCCCAATGTTACGTTTACTCTCTACCTCTATAATTTGTTTGGGCTTAATGACGACGGGTTGTGCAACAACAAAAAAACTAGCATCTAAAGTCAGTCTTGGTTCATCAGATACGCCTTTGCAACAAGTCTTAAAAGCAAGACCTGACTTGCGTAAGGATTCGGCAACGGTTGAGATTCGTCAATATTTTAACAGTGCTGAGTCACCAACTGCTGCACAGGTCAAAGTGACTGAAACGGGTTTAAAAGATGATTCGGTTCGTTCGATTCGTACCACGTACAGTTTTAAAAATGTAGAGGGTGACTGGAAGAAAACAGGTATGCAAACTGAATATCAATGCCAACGCAGTAAAAATAGCAAAGCGTTTCAGACGGCAAAATGTCCTTGATGAATTTTTAATTCAGGATTGCTATTTCGGCCATTATGCTGCATAAAAAGCGTATCGATTGATGCGCTTTTTTGCGTTTGGGGTAATAAGAACAATGAATATTTTAATTGTCGGTAATGGCTTTGATTTGTCACACTATTTGCCGACAAAGTATGATCATTTTATGGATGTAATGGCTGCGATTGAAGGTAAAAATACAGGTGGAAAAGTTCCAAATTTAAAAATTCATACAGTGCATGAATGGATGGATATACTGGATGAAATGTTCCTAAAAAATAAGAATTCTAATTCTTTTAAGTTTGAGATGAGCTTTGATGAGTTATTTTCAAAAATAAGAGATATTAAATTCATAGAAAAAGCTAAAGAGTATTATTTTATAGACGAAATTAATCTATCAGCTAAAGATGTATTAAAGATTCAATATAAGTTAGAGCTAAATTGTTGGTATCAGTATTTTAAAAATCATGTAAAAGAGGTGAAAACTTGGATTGATTTTGAACAAAAAATTGAAGAGGTTTTGATAATTGCCGCACGTTTTATTGTAGATATTGAGAATTTCCACATAATTGAAAATTTGCACCAATATTTTGTTAAGAATAAGAAAGATGGTTTGAAAATTAGAAATCGTGATTCAAAGATTTTAAATTTTTTTAACGTCGTAAAACTTGAGGAATATGAAACTCTCAGACCGAGGTCTTTGCTTAAAGATGGGAGCGGGAAAGAAACTACTGTAATTAATGAGCGAGAAAATATTAATCCGAAATTTTGTTATGGAGGTAAAATTATTAATGGCTTCAGTCCTGAATTATTCTTAGATTTTCTTTATGAACAATTAGAGAGTTTTATAGAAATTTTTAATCTTTATTTAGAATTAGTTGTTAATAAACTTCTATTAAATTGTGAGGTTGAAATTAAATCTCCAAACTGGGTGTGTCCAGATAAAATTTATTCTTTTAATTATACAAATACTTATCAGAGAATTTATGAATCTGTAGATGTTGAGTATTTACATGGAAGTCATGGAGAAGAACAAAATATAGTTTTAGGTATTGATGAACTTAAAGATGAATGTCTGAAAAAACTTAAAGCTTATGGTTTTACTAAATATCATCAAAAGCTTTTTAAGGATACAGATTACTTATTTTTGGATATTTATAAAAAACAGATAAAAGAGCATCTTCTAGAATTAGAAAAGCATAAAGCTAGAAACTTTACTAATTTAGAAAGCGAAAGGCTTAGTTTAAGTAGAACAGATCATTTAAGGTCTTTAGCGTTGAATTTTTATATTTGGGGGCATTCACTAGATGTTTCAGATAAGGATTATATTTTGGATTTATTTAGCTTAAATGATGAGATAGATCGTAATGTTAGAGTAACTATTTATTACTTTGATCAAAATGCAAAATTTGCATTACTTAATAATTTATTAGCAATTTTAGAAAAAGATAAAGTTGAGCAATGGATGAAAAATAAATGGCTTCAATTTAAATCAAATCCAAAAATTAAATTTGGCGAAATTATTTCGGAAAAAACAGCTTAAAGACAAGAAAAATAGTCTCTGCTAAACTACACCTACTCAACCAAGTAGGTGTTTTTGTTTGAGACAAATATTTCTCACGAAACACTTTTATCTTTTTAGACATCTTGTGAATACGGTGTTTTAAGCCACTTATAACGAAGTGCATTTCCCAAACTTTAATTTAAACACTCAATGCTTGTCATTGGGCTTACGCTTCTCCCCACTAAAAATAGTACGTAGCCCTCCAAGCCTAAAATATATGTAGAAAAACAATGCAAAAAGTTCAAACCGCCACCTTAAACCGTGCCACGCTGATGTTCCCATTGGCATTGGTCCTGTTTGAATTTTCCGTTTATATCGGCAACGACTTGGTTCAACCTGCCATGCTCGCCATTACCAAAGACTTTGGCGTAAGCAGTTCATGGGCACCATCTTCCATGTCGTTTTATCTGCTTGGCGGAGCATGTGTGGCATGGTTATTGGGTCCATTGTCCGACCGACTAGGACGAAAAAAAGTTCTACTCGCAGGGGTATTGTTTTTTGTACTGTGCTGCTTATTGATTTTACTGACGAAAAATATTGAAAGCTTTTTAGCACTGCGCTTTTTACAAGGCATAGGCTTAACAGTTATTTCCGCTGTAGGTTATGCCGCCATTCAGGAAACCTTTGAAGAACGCGATGCGATTAAAGTCATGGCTCTGATGGCCAATATTTCACTGCTTGCGCCATTACTCGGCCCTGTGGTGGGTGCATTTATGATTGATCATGTGTCATGGCATTGGGGTTTTATAGGCATCGCATTTTTAGCTTTTTTAAGCTGGTTTGGGCTTAAAGCCAAAATGCCCGATACAAAGGTGAGCATTCCAAAACAGCCGATCAGTTATATTTTGGATGACTTTAAACAGGTCTATAAAAATAAACGTTTTTTAGCCATGACTTTGGCCTTACCGATGGTCAGTATGCCATTGATGCTATGGATTGCACTTTCACCGGTGATATTGGTGGAAGAGTTGGGTCTTAGCAGCATGCAATATGGCCTGGCACAATTTCCGGTATTGGGTGGATTAATTGTCGGTAATATCGTGCTGATTAAAATTATCGACAAACTGGCATTGGGAAAATCGGTGCTGATGGGCTTGCCGATTATGCTCCTCGGAACGGTGGTTTTACTGGCAGGAGTGATCTGGCAGGATTATCTGATCTGGTGCTTAATTGCTGGCATGACTTTGATCAGCTTTGGTGAAGGCATCAGTTTTTCGGTGCTGTACCGTTTTGCGTTGATGTCATCGGAAGTTTCTAAAGGTACAGTGGCAGCCGCCGTTTCAATGCTGTTGATGTTCAGCTTCTTTATTATTATTGAACTGGTTCGGGTGATGTACGAGCAATACCATCTTTGGGCCTATGCGGTGGCCTGTTTTATTTTAATTGCGCTGTGGTTTAGTTTCCCGAGAGCGATGCTCAAAGAGATTTTAAAAGAACGTGTGGAGCAGGGAAGGTTTTAGGGGGAGCTCCTTCTCCCTGTGGGAGATGAGGAATATATTCCGCAAGGGATGAGGGTATATCCTTGCTTGAGAAGTAAAGTATAGAAAGGGATTTCCGTATTTACCTCCCCTAACCCCTCCTGAAAGGAGGGGAATCTACCGGTTTGAAATCAGTATTTTCTTCTTGTGGAAGATGAAAAATATTCTACAAGGGATGAGTGGGGATCCTTATTATTCGCTAAAAAAAGTAAATAGCCCTTTAATCAGAAACTATACCTTGGATTCAGCGATTGGCTGTTCAAAGTTCTTTAATTTGCGATCAAAAACAAAAGTGCCAAACGGTAAAATGGATGCGATTAAACCCAGAATAAACATGTAAATCGACCATTTCTGTTTTTCGCAAACGGTAAATAAAACAATCAAGAACAGGATAAATAGTACGCCGTGTCCCATGCCGACATATTTCACCAAAATTGGATTATCCAACATATATTTCATCGGCATCGCGATGAAGAGAAGCAACAGAAAGGAAATACCTTCTAAAAGACCGACAACACGTAAAGTTTGAATATTCATGGTCATGCTTAAATCTATGAGAATGAACCCTGAGTGTACCGAATATTGCAGCAGTGGTGAATGAAAAATTTTATGTATTTCTAAAATTTATCAAATACTTATAACCAAGTGATGAACTCGGGTTATTTGATTTCCTGCGCCCATAATTCGGTTCTCAAATTTAACAGTTCAGGCAGTGTTTCCAGTAATAAGCTAATCTGTTTCAGTACTAATAATAAATCTTCAGAAAGGTTTTCTTGCTCACTCATCTGCTTAATTTCATTGAGCTTGTCTTGAATTTTATCTTCAGCTAAAGGCTGTTGCTGTAACAGCACAGCGAATAAAGTGTCTTTACACCACAGCATTAAATCCAGCACTTGAGCATCTTGAACCGGTTCACGGTGACTGCCCAAGGCCGAAATATAACTGAGTTGACTGTGGCTATACACCAGATAACGAAAGGCAGAATGAATCAATGCCTGATTGGGGTTGGGTTCGGTACTGAGACTGGAAATCATACTCGACAGTTCAATTTGCGCATTATGGGCAGTACGACGCGCACGACGGTAATCCAGACTGTTGTTTTTACCGAACTGGTATTGCTTCACTACCGCATCGAAATACTCTAGTGTCGCTTGATTGCTCTTTTTGATGGTGCTGGAAATATTACGGAAGTTCCAGTCGGGCCAGATAAAGCTGACCGCAAACCAGGCAATCAGACAGCCTAAAAGGGTATCAATAATGCGCGGTAAAATGATGGCGTATCCGGCGCCTTTTAAGTTGAAAATCAGCAGCACCATTAAGGTTGCCATTAGTGTGGCCATGGCATATTTTTTGGAACGCAGATAGAAAAAATACACGCCAGAAATAATGGTCAGAACCAGTTGCCCCTCAATACTCGGTACAAAATACAATATTGGAATGCCGAATAGCACACCTAAAACTGTACCTAAAGTTCGTAGTTTCAAACGGCTTTTGGTGGCGAAATAACTGATCTGGCAGACAAATAAACTGGTCAGTAAAATCCAGTAGCCATTTTTGGAAAAAGGCAATAACGAGATGGCATAGCCGACGGCAAATACAAAGGCAATCCGAACCGCATGACGGAACAGCGCTGAATTTGGGGTGAGATGCTGTTTCAGTTTTAGCCATAAATCGGGAAGATCATGAATATCATCGTCCAGTAAATTTAGATTTTCCTGATGCTGTAAATAATTCTGACGGTAATTGTTTTGCTCATGACTTAAATTTAAAAACTGTTCCTGAATTTTTTTCAAATTACGCAAAATCAGCAGCAGGTTTTTTACCTCTAAATTCTGCGGATTTTCTTCAATCCATAATTGAATCGAGTTTTCTAAATTGGCAATCGCAAGATCCGTGTCTGGATTCGATTGATAACTTTTATGGGTAAGAATATTCTGCGCCAGTTTCTGACAGGAGAGGGCATGCAATTTTACATTTTTCTGAATCCGGAAAATCAGGTCGGTACGGCTAAAGTTTTGATGAATATTTTCGTAATGCAAATAGTTAGATGTTGCCTGTTCATGAATATCTTGCGCCAGAAAATAAAGATTGAGCCAGTAAATGGTGTTTTTATTGGCACGCGAGGCTTTTAAACGGGTGAGTAACGATGCCTTGGTGGTATTCAGGCTTTGCACCACTTCACTGTTTTTTAAGGAAAGCTCATACAGCAGCGGTTCAATGTTGTCGGTATTATCGGGATCAAACAAACGGGCTTTGGCCAACAGTAATGCCGCAATTGCATTGAAGTTGGCAGCCAAATTGTCTTGTACAGCCTGTGTAGGTTTGAGCAAATAAAAGATAATTGACGTCAGGCCATACCACAGCGCACCCAGCACAAAATAGCTCGACTGCTGATACCATTGGCTGTATTCACCGAGTCCAAACATGGTGTAAATGGAGAGTAAAATGGTACCGAAAGAAATGGTGGCATAGCGCTGTCCCAGTGCACCCATTAAAATAAAAGCGGCACTCGACAAGGATAAATACAGAATAAAAAGAAGTTTATAAGGATAGAGAAATTCAAGAATACTGCTGACGCCAAAAAACAGAATGCAGACATAGACCAGATTACGTAAGCGAATACTCAGGCGATCATCAAAGTCGGTCAGGGCAGTAGCAATGGCACCTAACGTGACTGGAACAATTAAGGCTTCATAACCTAAAAACAGCAAGCCTAAGGTGGTTCCGGTCAGGACAATAAAAATTTGCAAGCAATAGATCAGAATTGAATTGGATTTAAAGCGTTGAAGCAAATCTTTCAGGCTATTCACGATTTTTCTAAAGATCAATTATTGTGGATACAGCGTGAGCTTTTTTATTTGTCGTGTCAATTTATGATCGTTTTAATTCAGGAAGTTGATTGAATTATTTTCGCAATTTATGGAGCAAAAAAAGCAGACGTTGCGCCTGCTTTTTGTTTATATTTTTTAGGACAATTATTTAATCAGACTACAGGCAATACGATCTCCGCCACCACCCAGAGGTTTCGGTTGGTCGGAATAGTTATCACCACCGGCATGAACCATAATCGCTAAACCTTGAACATCCGCCATTTTTAAACGTGGTGCCACTAAAGTAACTTTTGCGTTACCTTGAGCATCGACATTTAATACAGGTAAATCCCCTAAATGACCGGTAAGTGGCGTTCCGTGATGTGGTGCTTGGTTCGGGTTAAAGTGACCACCCGCTGCAATCGCCGCACCGATTTTTCCATCTTTTTCAGCCGGGTCACAAGAACCTTTTTCATGAATATGGAAACCGTGTGGGCCGGGTGGCAGTTCAGCCAAGTCAGTCATCAGCACTAAGCCCGCTGGACTGTCTTTGAAGTTAATCGTACCAATGGCTTTGCCGACTCCTTGAGCCGATACCGCATGAACGGTTGTCTGATGGTGAGCTGCATGAGATGAGGTAGGGGAGTTGGCACAGCCCACCATTGCAAAACCTGCAATGGCACAGAGCGTCGTTAATTTGAATAGTGAAGAAGACATTGAGTTGCATCCTTTTGTTTTATTATGACCTTGATCATTCAAACAAGGCATCAGATGCAATTCAATAATGATTAAGTATTTGAATGTATGAGTTTCTTAAACTTTAAGCTTAAGTTTTATCTGGATTGTTTTCATCTTTATCATCGTCAAGATCATATGCCATGGTCGATTTCGGCATCATGAAGGGACCAAATTCATTGGTTTCATGTAGCCATTCACGCCAAATCGCCAGCAACACTGCAAGAATCACCGGACCAATAAACAGACCGACCAGACCAAAACTCGCAATACCCCCTAACACCCCGAACATAATCAGCAGGAACGGAATTTGGGTGGCACCTGAAATCACCAGTGGACGAATCACATTATCCGAAGTACTGACAATACAGACACCCCAGACCATCACTCCAATAGCTTCCATAGTTTGTCCTTGAGAGAACAGCCATAATGCAACTGAACCGTAAGCTATGGGTGTTCCAAACGGAATTAGTGCCAACAAGAAGGTCACAATGGTCAGTACCATTGGGTTGGGCACACCGGCAACAAAATAACTTAAGCCGGCTAATATTGCTTGCGCCACCGCAGTTAAACCGACCCCATACACTACAGCACGTGTCGTTTCAGAAATGGTATCTAAATAATGATGAATCCGTGGGCCAATGATCATTTCCAGAGCCTTGCTGACCTGGTTCAGAATGGTTTGACCATCACGGTAGAAAAAGAACAGTGACAAGACCGCAAAACATAGCTTGACGATGTTTTTACCAATTTCATTTAAAACGAAACGGCCATAATTGAGATGACCCTGAATCCAGATGGAAACATTTTGTACAATACTGTTCGGATTGGTATTGATATCATTTAAGGTTCGACTGATTTCCTTACCTATAAACGGTAAGTCGCGAATAAATTGCGGAACATTTAAATGACCTGAAAATACCTGTTTTTGCAATTCATAATATAAATTTCGACCTTCATGCTGCAGCATGAAAATACCGAAGGTCAGCGGAATACCGATCAGCAAAATAATCAGGCTGATCATAATGGTCGCGCTCAGCGTGGCACGTGAGCCAGACTTGCGATAAATCCACTGATACCAGGGCCAGGTCATATAGGCAATAATGGCTGCCCAAAGTACAGGCACAATAAAGTATTTGAGGACGTTAAAACTCAAAAAAAGGAGGATGAAAAACAATCCAAATAATAATACTTTTTGTAATGTTGGCGCGTACTGTTGCACTGCATTCACTGATTTGTTTCTAAGGTCCATGCCATCTTAACTGAAAAAAAAGCTCGCGAAAATGAATGCCGAGTAACTTCTAGTGAATAATCAATAAGCAAACACTGCTTCTAGACGGACAGCTAGACCTTATAAGACCCTAAAACCATTTGGTCGGATCATCAATAATGGCATTTAAAACCGGCTGCCACTGATTTTGCATGCTTAAATAATTTTTTTGCGTTTTATCAAATACGGTTAGACCTTGCATTGCCAACTGACTATAAGCGGTGCGTTCAGAAATCCAGGCGACAGGTTGCTGTTCAATTTTGTTGAAAAAATCCTGAATTTCTTTAGCGCTGGCACTATTGGCTTTAACGCGATTGGCCAGAAGTAAAATTTGCACTTTACCTTTACGAATACGCTTGATGTCCTGTAAATGTTTTAAGAAACGGCGCGTACTGTCGATATCGAAAAATGAGGGTTGTAATGGGGTGATAATGGCGTGAGCTTCACTAATCAGTTGCTCTGCGTGTTCACCAGAAAGTGCCCCGGGCGCATCAATAATCAGATATTCTAAATTTTTAGGCACATTATCAAACGATTTTCCAGGACGCCAGTCCAGGCTTTGAATCGGTGCAGCATCTTCAGGGCGGTGTTTAAGCCATTGCATAGTTGATTTTTGGTTGTCGGCATCGGCAAGTGCAACCCGATAACCTTTTTGTGCTAAAGCCGCAGCCAGACTGATTGCGGTAATGGTTTTACCACATCCACCTTTTTGATTTGCAATTAAGATTGTTTTCATGACCCTGACGATTTTATTCTGCTCCGCCCTAGCATATCATTGTTTGATGCGATGAATATGACACATGACAAAAGTCTTAAAGATGCATGTCATGTGGTAGTAAATTTTTGAATTAGGAAAGAATAATGTCCATCTGGATGGCAATGTTGATTGGTGGGTGTATAGGAGTGGTATTAACCACCCTGATTTTAAGCAATACTCGAAATGGACGGGTCAAAGCAGAGTATGAACAATACATTGCTGAGCTGGAGCTAGAGCATCAACAGGCTTTAATCCATGCACAAAAGCGTAGTGTCAATACCAGTCGTGCAGTGTTAAAAGGCAAAATGGCAGAGCAAATGGCACCGATTATGCCCGAGTTTCAATACTTGCCCAGTGATGCCAAATTCTTGGGTGATCCGGTCGATTACGTGGTGTTTGATGGTTATACCGACCTACGCGATGGCGAAGGTCGGGCAGAGGATATAGAGGTGGTGCTGATTGATATTAAAAGTGGTGGCGCACGACTCACTAAAGGGCAACAGGCGATTGCCCAAGCGATTCGTGATGGACGGGTTCGTTTTGAAACGGTTCGCATCGACTTTAATGATTAATGTGGTGTAGCTAAACAATTTACCCAGATTGAATCTGGGTAACGGATGTATTGAGCAGAGGGTTAAGGTCAAGTGAATTCAATCGCTAAGCTTTTTGCGCACGGGCAAAGAACATGCGACTGCCAATTTTAGGAATCCCTTTAGCATCGAAATAATGTTGTTCTTTAAAGCGGAAATTCGCATCTATCAGCGCTTGTTCAGTATTACGGTTCAGGTGACAGCCATCAGCCAAATGCTTTTGAATCGGAGTCAGTAAATTCTGTAAATGCTTCAGTGTCTTGTTGTCCTGATACAGAACATGCTCGACTAAATGCAAAGTACCGCTCGGTTTGAGTACACGGTGCAATTCAGTTAAAGTTTGAGGTAAATTTTCAATACTGCATAAAGTCCAGGTACTGACAATGTGCTCGATGCTGTTATCTGCAAAAGGCAGCTTTTCTGCACTGGCCTGAACATGCTGGACATGTATCGCACTTTCATGCACGCGCTTGCTTGCCAGTTGATAAATATCTGCATTTGGTTCGAGTGCGTATAACGTATCGACATTTTGATAAAAAGGCAGATTCACCCCGGTACCAAAGCCAATTTCCAGAACTTCACCTGAAATCGGTAACAGTAATTCCCGACGTTGATCCATCAGACTGGGCGTTTGCATCACTTGATTGAGTAAATGCGGAAAAATATGCTGTTGATAAAATTTATAAATCATTGATCGCTTAATTTTTCTTTATATCTATTTAGCTTACTGGATATTTCAGTCAATTAATAAGACAAAAAAGTGACTGAATATATCTAGATTGTTACCAAGTCCATATGGTGATTTAAGTTTCATGACTTAAGATAAAAGTTGAAAATAAAGAAATTCGTTTTGAGGTATGCAGATGACTAGACAATTATTATTCAGTGCTTTACTTGCAACTTGCATGTTACAAGTGAGCGCCAGCGCATCTGTCGATCATAATATTTCTAAAGGTTTGGCGCCGGTTGCTAAAGACCAGTCGATTAAAAAGCTACAATCCTTTAGAGGTGATTTTCGTATTTTAGGCTCTAAAATTTATACCAACGATGAACAGGCCAAGTTTTCGCCGATTGATTATGCTGTAAGTTGGGGCTTGTTTGCCGAACCTGAAATTGCACGACATATCTCCGTCAATCAATATGACCGTTATTTAAATTGGAAGATCGATCGTCTGCCTGTGCCTGCCGATCAAGCCATGCAGATGGTGTCAAATATGCACATCATTCCGGCAAACCCGCAAATTGCCAAGCAAATTAAAAATGTAAAACGGGGCGATCTGGTGCGTTTAAAAGGCGAATTGGTCGAAATTAAAGATAAAGATTTGGTCTGGACTTCATCTCTAACCCCGACAGATACCGGCGATGGTGCCTGCGAATTATTCCGTGTCAGTTCAATTGAATGGATTGAAAAAGTAAAAGGTTAATCCTTTTAAAGCCTCTCTTTGGAAAGGGGAGGAGTAAAAAGCCCGCTTTATTAAAGCGGGCTTTTTATATTCTAAGACTTATATAGAAACTTATTTTGTAGTTAAAGCCTGACCTTCAAATTGAATGCCATCCCAACCATTTTGCATAAACTGGCGAATATTCTGGTGATCGGTGGCTTCAGGTGTCGCTAGCACGGCAGCATAATGTTCAGCAAACAGGCTTAAAGTTTGCGCCTGATCTAAACCGTTTAATTGTGCAAAAGAGAACACTTTCGCACTGCCTTGATTTTCAGTGGCAGCATTGGCTTGTTGCCCATTTTTAAATGCTGTTGGCGTGTGATTATAACGGGCTTCAATATATGCAATCACATCTGCAAATTTCGCTTCGCCTGCTTGAAGTTGTGCCAATAAATCTTGAGCCATGATTTCCTCAGTTCATATAAATAGTCAATTTAACCGCAAGACTATAGCAATTTTTATGCATTTTATTCAGCATTATTTCTTTGTAAAAAATACAGAATCATGCAAAAGTATTGTTCAATGAAAACAGGGCTGTGGATAAAACACGGGTTGTGCACACCTGATACTGGATGAAATAAATGAGCTGGTTACTGGTAGCGATGGGTGGGGCGATTGGGGCAAGTTTACGTTATGGCGCAGGGGTATTTTTACTGAAACCGACCAGCGTATTTCCCTGGACGACATGGTGGGTGAATATTTTTGGCTGCCTGCTTGCAGGAATATTCTTTGCCTGTAGCCAAAAATTTCCCAGCTTGCAAAATGAAGCACGGCTGTTTTTAATGGTGGGGATTTTAGGTGGCTTCACCACATTTTCCAGTTTTGGTCTGGAAACCTTTCAGCTATTAAAACATGGTCAGACTACACTGGCTTTGAGCTATGTGATTTCAAGTGTGATTATGGGTGTAATATTTTTGGCATTGGGTTTTTATCTGTTTCAATGGTTATTACACAGCAAATAAAACCTGAATACTGTTTGAGCTAAAAAATACAATAGATAAAAAAGAAGCCCAAGCTGGAGGAGAGTGCTTGGGCTTTTCAAGTTTTAAGCCTAACCTTGAAATCTTAAAATAATATGAAGTTAATGTGAGCGTTTGAAACGCGCAAAACGTTTATTGAAACTTGCCACGCGACCTTCATTACTCGCTTGACGTTGCTCACCGGTATAAAACGGATGCGATGCACTTGAAACATCTAAAGTCACATAAGGATAGTCCTGACCTTGGTAACTCTTGGTTTGTGAGGTTTGCAAGGTACTGCCAATAATGAAATAGGCATCGGCATTGGTGTCATGGAACAGGACTTCACGATATTCTGGATGGATATTAGCGCGCATGATGGACTCCAAAATTATTGTTAATAAAGATATGTTATAACATAACATTAAATTTAGCAAATAAAACCCAAATCAGGAGCTGTATTTGGGTTTTAAAAAGGATTTATTGAAGCGGTGGCACCAGTTCATCAAACAGGTCATTGAGATTGTCATGCATTTTTAAATGAATCATGTTCCAGTAATGTCCAGACACGGTACGATTTACCATCAATGTTTCTGGTGAAGGCTTAAATACATCCCAATATTTTAATGAGGGTTTGAGCAACTCCATGCCATCATGATGCGCCGAGTTTTCTTCAAAATCATACATAGTGGTGAGGGGGCGCATCAGGACTTCTAACCATTGATTATATAATTCAGCCGGGAATTTCCCTTGTTCGGAAATGGCATGCAAGGCATCCAGCTGTTGTTCCATCTCGACAATATTGCCTTCGCGGGCAGACTGCACCAAATGTTTAAAGTGCTGCACCGTGGCACTGGATAATGTTTTTACACCACCGTAATCGTAAATAATCACCGTGCCATCTTCACGAAAGGCAAAGTTGCCCGGATGTGGGTCGCAATGGAAACGTTTTAAATAGAAAATCTCTTGCCCAATGGCACGGAATAAACGGCGACCCAGCTCATTTCGAGTGTCTAGAGACCAGCTACTCGCAGTTTCAATAATTTCACCTTGCTCTAGGCTCAAGGTTAAAATATGCCGTGAAGAATAGTCTTTATATACTTGCGGAATAATAATTTTAGTATCTAAAGCTTTATGGAAGGTATGTGCCACTTCGAGGTTTTGCGCTTCAATCTCATAATTCAGTTCATTGTCCAGACTTTCCTGAATTTCCTTGAACAGTCGATCTTGTAATTTGCGATCGACTTTCAGCACACCCATCAAACGCAAAGCCAAACGCACCTGTTTCAGGTCACTTTCGCAGGCTTCATCGACACCCGGATATTGCACTTTAACCACAACTTGCTGGCCATTCGGCAGAAAAGCTTTATGCACCTGTCCAATCGAAGCGGCTGCAAAAGGCTGTTCATCGAAATGTTTAAAGATTTGATTCAGTGGCTTACCCAGTTCTTTTTCGACTTGAGCTTTAATTTCAGCAAAAGGCATCGCAGGCGCTTGGCGCTGTAACTTGCTAATGGCGCGCGCGACTTCAGGCGGAAAAATGTCTTTATATTGTGACGCAATTTGCCCCACTTTCATGACCGCACCCTTCATTTCCCCAAGGGTGTCCGCAATTTGTAGACCTATATCTTGAAAAAGTTTACTGCGCGAGGCATTTTTTTGTTCTTCATCGGCATTAAAATTTTTGATTGAATTTGAGACGGTTTTAGTTGCGATGCTCGCCGTCATAGTGGCAAGTTTCATAAAGCGACGACCGGGTGTGCTAGCCGTTTTTGCCATGCGATATTCCTCAGGATCATCAAAGATGTGTTTCAATGATCATAGGCGTTAAACTCGATATTGCCTACTTTAAATTGTTAAAAGCTGCATTTTTAATGTTCGATTTTAAAAATTAGAAGCGTTTTTTGAAGCTTAAATGGATGAAGTTTTTGTGTTTATTTTTTATTCATGTTGCTGTTCATCTCATTCCTTTTTCATGAGAAAAGGAATGAGATCGAAATATTTAAGCTGTTTTGATCCGGTTATTCATTATAAATAAACGGGTCAATAACAGTACACAGGCAACAGTTAAACCAACAATCAAGCCGACCCAAACGCCAGCCGCTTTCATTTCGGTAAAACGTGCCAAGTAAATTCCCACAGGGAAAGCAATCACCCAATACGCGATCATGGTAATCCACATGGGACCTTTGGTGTCTTGCATACCACGCAGGCAGCCTGCGGCACTAACTTGCCAGGCATCCATCAACTGATAGGCGATTGCGAATAACAGTAGATACATCGCCACTTGTGCCACCTCATAATCTGAAGTGTAAATGGAAACAATTTCAGGGCGGAAGAACCAAATCAATACCATAGTGGCAAGGGCTAAAATCGTACCCGTCAGTAATCCCAGATACTGAACCTTACGCATCGCCAGCCAGTTTTTTTCCCCATAATAGGTGCCAACACGTATGGTAAGTGCGATCGCGAGTGACATCGGAATCATAAACAATTGTGAGGTCACGGAAATGGCAATCTGGTGGGCGGCTACCAAGTTTTCACCCAAAGGACTTAAAACAATCGCGGCAGTACTAAAAATACTGACTTCAAAAAAGATGGCTAAACCAATCGGGAAACCGAGCTGTAAAATACGTTTTACCCAATATGGATCAATTTTTTCCCATGCCGCAAAGACTTGGGTTTTACGGTAAGCCTTGCCTTTAAATACATACGTTGCCAAAGCAATGAACATCAGCCATTGCAAAATAGCCGTGGCAAAACCACAGCCGGCACTGCCAAGTTCAGGAATTGGACCCAAGCCATACATAAAAATAAAGTTCAGTGGAACCAGTGCAACCAAGGCGCCCAGACTAATGGCGGTGACAGGTCGTGGATAACCCAGTGCTTCCGAGTAGCCACGTAGCGCTGCATACATGGTGACAGCCGGCATACCCAAACCGATGGAGTGCAAGAACAAACTTGCTTTAGGCAGTAAGGCTTCAGGTACGCCTAAAACAGGCAATAAGAATGGCATGACTTGTAAAATCAGTGCAGCAATGATCCCCAAAATAAAGGCCACCCAGAGTGACTGCCGTGCAATGGTGGCAATTTTTTCAGGCGTACGTGCACCGTTAGCTTCGGCAACTAGAGGTGTTGTTGCAATCATGATGCCACTAAATAACAGCATCACTGGAATCCATAAACCCACCCCGACTGCAATGGCAGCAAGGTCGGTTGGGGAGAGATGTCCCGCCATAATGGTATCAATTAGTCCCAAACCGGCTTGGGCAAATTGAGTCACCAAAATTGGAATCATCAAATGGAAGAGTTGTTTTAATTCATAACGGGTCGTTGTAAGCGACGAGACATTAGACACAAAAATTACTCATCATGTGCTTAGAATAATGAGGGGTTAGCGTTGTAAAGTGAGAAGCACACCAATAAAAATCACTACGCCACCGAATAGACGTTGCCAATTGATCGCTGTTTTTTCTGTGCCCAATAAACCAAAATGATCGAGGAACATTGAGGTGACGACCTGTCCAAAAACAATCAGTCCTGTGAGCGTGAGAAACCCCAGTTTGGGTGCGGTATAAATGCTGATACTAATCGCATAGACTCCTAAAAACCCACCCAGCCACATAAACCACGGCAGTTGAGCCAAAGTTGTAAGATTAGGTTTATCAACATTTTGAAAAAACACCAACACAGCGAGCACTATTGTACCAACCAAAAAGGAGAAAAGGGCGGCTTGCAAAGGTGAATATAGAGATTCTCTTAACTGGCTATTAATGGCCGTTTGAAACGTCATGGCAATACCAATACCCATGGCTAAGGGCATCAGCAAGAGTAACTGGGCTGATATTTTCATCATATTAAGCATTTATTCTTGTTGGCTTTTTCTTAGTCTAAAACAATAACACGGAGAATTTCTCAGAGTCTTGATGCAGTCATGTTAAAATATTCATCTTCCTGTTTTGTTGTTTTGAGCTTATTCCTTGGCTGATTTAAATCCTGCACTTGTTCCATTGTCTTTATATATTCACATGCCGTGGTGTGTGCGGAAGTGTCCGTATTGTGACTTTAATTCGCATGCGGTACCGGATGGAAAATTGTCTTTAGATTTAGAGCAGCAATATTTACAGGCTTTGGTTGAAGACTTCAAAACCCAGCTCGATTTTGCTCAAGGTCGCCAGATTCATAGTGTCTTTATTGGTGGGGGTACGCCATCTTTAATTTCTGCCAAAGGTTATGTATGGTTGTTCGAGCAACTGAAACATATTATTCCGTTTGAAGATGGCTGTGAAATTACTTTGGAAGCCAATCCGGGAACGGTGGAGCATGATCCCTTTGCCGGTTATTTAGAGGCTGGGATTAACCGTCTTTCCATTGGTGTGCAAAGTTTTAATACGGATCACCTGAAAAAATTAGGGCGTATTCATAGCAATGATGATGCAGTTAATGCCATTCATTTGGCCGGCAATGCCGGTTTTGAACGCATTAATGTCGATTTAATGCATGGCTTGCCTGAGCAGACTCTAGAGCAGGCGTTACTGGATTTAAAACTGGCGGTAGAAAATGGCGCAACGCATGTGTCGTGGTATCAACTGACCATTGAACCGAATACGGTATTTTTCCGTACCCAACCTGTTTTACCCGTTGAAGATGTGTTGGAAGATATTCAGGAACAAGGCGAAGCTTATTTAAAAGCTCAAGGTTTTGTGAATTATGAAGTCTCGGCTTGGCGTAAGGAAAAACCGTCTGCACATAATTTAAATTACTGGCAGTTTGGCGATTATTTGGCGATTGGTGCAGGTGCACATGGCAAAGTGACCCAGCCGGATGGCGTGTATCGTTTCCAGAAAACCCGTTTGCCAAAAGACTATTTAGCCAAAATTCCTGCTGAGCATCTTCAGCTTAAACGTATTGAAGATGAAGACATGCCGTTTGAATTTATGATGAATGCGTTGCGTTTAAATAATGGCGTAGACGCAAAATTTTATCACGAGCGTACAGGTTTAAATTTGGAAAGTTTGGATGAACTTTTAAGTTCATTACGTTCACGTAAGTTGATGGTGGAAGATCAAAACCGTTTGTCTTGTACCGAGCAGGCGCATGTGTTTTTAAATTCGGTGCTGGAAGAGTTTCTTTAATCAGATATGTTCTTTTATTTGTTAATTTTCATCCGGTAAATACGACCCAAGAATTGTCCATTATTGCCTATGGCATATAAAATGTAGAGCTGATGGTTTTGACTATCTACCGTTAGGCCTTCTGGCTCCCAATACTGGATGGCATGATTGGATAAGGAATCAAAATGACCGATTGTCACATGATCCATTTTTTGAATCAGTTTGCCGGTGAAGTCATAAACATAAATTCTTTTAGGGCCTTTATTTTTATTTCCACTTAACAAATATACATAATTTCCATCAGTGCTCAGGCCTTGAAATGCAGATTTGTCATGCGTGAAGTCTGAATCAATCGGCCATTCATCTTCATATAAAAAACGAATATCGGTTAAGTTTTTTTGGGTAATGAGATCCAATTTAAAAACACGGATGACATTCACTTTATGGTTATTGCCTCGCACCAGTAGATATTTTCCATCCGGTGTGATCGAAGGCATGGTGTTGGTAATCTTGCTGTATCGTTTATCAAATACCTGAATGACTTGGATGTTACTGGGCGCAGCATTGGGCGTGTATTGAAATTTGAGAATATACCAACCTTTATTGGAAATGCCAGTTCCTGCAGAAGCAAAAATAAAGTCACTCTGTGGATCGACTGAAATACCTTGATGACCAATCAGAGAGGAGGGTTTTTGCGCATCTTGAGCAGACCATAAATTTGAGTGGTGCAATTTAAATCTATTCATCACACCTTGTTCAGGATTGCCCTCGACATGCGTGGTGTACAAAAGCTCGTGCCTGAGATCAAGCGCTAATCCCTGAAGAATATGATCATTGCCCAGTCCTGTTCTGATCAGTGTAATCGGCTGGGCAGCATCACCCAAGTTGGCAGAATCAGGGGAATCAAAATTTTGCTCAAGATGATGGGCATTTAGAGGGACAGTTGCACTATAAGTCTGATAAAAGCGACTCAGAAACGAAAATAATTTTTTCATCTAAACGGTCACCGGATTGATTTTTTATTATTCTATTCTTTGGAAGATTGAGCTTGCATTGGGATTATTGTAGCGCATAAAAAAGAGCACCGAAGTGCTCTTTTTTTGATTCTAACTTTACAATTTAGTAGTCAAAGCTGAAGTGTTCAGGCGCTAAAGAAATCATGGTTTTCGATGGATTCACCATAGCTTCTGCATGACCTTGAGTACGAGGCAATATACGCTCGAAGTAGAAATCGGCAACTTTGATTTTTGCTTTATAGAATTCAGGAACTTCTGCACCGTCACCGGATTCCAGTTTCTCAGAAGCGACAGCCGCTTGTTGCGCCCAATAGTAAGCCATCATCGCATAGCCAGAGAACATCAAGAAATCAACAGAAGCTGAAGAGACGATGTCACGGTCTTTACGTGCTGCAAGCATGATGCGAACCGTTAAAGCATTCCATTGTGCACAAATCTTGGTTAAATCCCATGCAAAACGGCGCATATATTTGTTGCGTGCATGACGACCGCAGAAACGCAAAATTTCAGCAGTATAGTCACGAACCACTTTACCTTTAGAAGAAAGCAGAACTTTACGACCAATCAGGTCAAGCGCCTGAACACCGGTTGTACCTTCATACAGCGTTGCAATACGCGCATCACGTGCAATTTGTTCCATGCCATGTTCTTTAATATAACCATGACCACCGAACACTTGCATACCGTGGTTAGCCGCTTCAAGACCTAATTCAGTCAAGAAACCTTTCAAGATTGGCGTGTAGAAACCAAGTTTGTCATCATATTCTTCAAACTTCGCTTGGTCACCTTGGGTCAGCGCATCGGTCATTTTGTCAGCAAGCTGTGCAGCATGATAAATCATGGCACGGCCACCTTCAGCAATGGCTTTTTGCGTCAGTAGCATACGGCGCACGTCAGCATGATGAATAATCGCATCTGCAACTTGTTCAGGGTCTTTCTTGCCTGATAGCGCACGCATAGACATACGCTCTTTGGCATATGGCAATGCACCCTGGAAAGACAACTCTGCATGGGCAATCCCTTGAACTGCTGTACCAATACGTGCAGTGTTCATGAAGGTAAACATGGCATGCAAACCTTTGTGCGGTTCACCAATCAGGTAACCTGTCGCAGCATCAAAATTTAAAACAGCTGTTGCAGAAGCGCGAATTCCCATTTTGTGTTCAATTGAACCACAGGTCACAGGGTTACGTTCACCTACGCCACCCTCTGCAGTCGGGGTAAATTTAGGCACGATAAATAAAGAGATACCTTTGGTTCCCGCTGGCGCATCGGGAAGGCGAGCAAGCACAATATGGACAATATTTTCAGTCAGGTCATGTTCACCTGCAGAGATGAAAATTTTGGTTCCGGTAATTTTATAGGTGCCATCCGCTTGCGGTTCAGCTTTGGTTTTGACTTGTCCCAAGTCTGTACCACATTGTGGTTCAGTCAAGCACATGGTGCCCGACCAGGTTCCCGCAGTTAAATGCGGCATGTAGGTATTTTTTTGTTCTTCGGTTCCGAACTGCATGATGGTATTCATACAGCCCATGCTCAAACCTGGATACATGGTGAATGACCAGTTTGCGGTTCCCATCATTTCAGATTTGATCAGGTTAAGTGACATCGGTAAGCCTTGACCACCAAACTCTTCAGGATAAGACAGACCTTGCCAGCCACCTTGCACGAATTGGTCATAGGCTTCTTTAAAGCCTTTTGGTGTTTTAACTTCGCCATTTTCAAAATGACAGCCTTCTTCATCACCAGACTGGTTTAAAGGAGAGAGGACATTTTCACAAAAATCTGCTGCCCCTTCAAGAATCATGTCTACAGTGTCAGGATCGGCAGCTTCGCCATTTGATAAAGTTTTGTAATGTTCTGGGTAATCAAAAACTTCATTCATTAAAAAGCGAATGTCGTGTAAAGGAGCTTTATAAGTTGGCATAATGTTAATCCTAATTTAGAAATAGTTTTGGATTATCCGAATCGATAGTTTGATTATTCACATTGTTCATCAAAATACATTGATGGTGTAGCCTTGTAAAAATGTCAGAAAGGCGAATTATAAATGGATGAATTTAGCTATTAATGTAACTGATTATATTATTCGCTTCACATTTTAAATGTGCTTCATGCAAAAAAATATTGTAAATAATAATTAAATTAAAGTGTTAGTGTCTGTCTTGAGTTTTGGTTAGGTAAATATTTTAATCATTTTCATGCGCTTTAATGAATGAAGCAGGAGGTCATAAAAGCCAGTTTAAATTTTTTTTATGGGCAATAGTAGAAAGAAGCAAGGGTTTGCTTCTTTCCAATCGCTTTATTTCAAACTGTTAAAGAAAATCTTTCAGTGCTGGCTTTACACCATTCCAGATGGAGAAAGATTCAATCGCTTGACCCACCAGCATGCCATAACCTTCTGAAGTCGGAATGCCGCGAGCTTTGGCCTGATCTAAAAAGCTCGACGGTTTGCCATAGGCCATTTCATAGGCATGTTTAAACTGTAAAGATTCAGGTAAAACTAGAGCATCGCCACTCAGGCTGGCAGAGGTCGCATTAATCACAAGATCAAACTCACCTGCCAAATCATCTAAAGAGATTGCAGCCAGTGTTGCTTGTGGAACTGCATCTTTTAAATCGGCAACCAGTTGTTCAGCGCGTACAAGGGTACGATTGGCAATCACGATTTTTTTCACGCCAGCCTGAACCAAAGGGTAGACCACACCACGTGTTGCACCACCTGCACCAATAATCAAAATATCGGTATTGTCTAGATTCCAATCCAGGGCTTTAATCGCATCCACTAAGCCTTGACCATCGGTGTTATCACCATGCAGCTTGCCATCTTGCATCCACAGCGTATTTACCGCTTTGGCAATTTTGGCACGTTCCGTCAGGACTTGGCACTGTGCAAACGCTTGTTCCTTAAAAGGTACGGTTACGTTCATGCCGATACCACCTTCGGCAAAAAACGCCTTGATATTGGCTTCAAAACCATCAAGAGGAGCAAGACGTTTGCTGTAATTCAGGTCAATCCCTGTTTTTTTGGCAAAAGCATGATGAAGTTCTGGCGAACGTGACTGTTCGATGGGATGCCCAACCACCGCGAATTGTTTGCTCATTTCACAAGGTCCATGTGCGGAAATGGCATTCAATATACGTGATTTTTAAACAAGGCTAAAGGCAGAAGCAGGGAAAAATGAAAAGTTAAGCAAGTATAAAAAGCAATGGAGTCAGGTTCAGAGAATTAAAGCGGATTGAAATAATATTAAGGATTACAGATTTCATGAACTATATCTTCTAGCCACATTGCTGCGGTAAAAAACAAGGCAAACCCTGCAAAGACAGTAAATGTAATCGAGAAACTATCAGAAAGGTTATTGTCTGATGAGAATGTGATGGCGATGGAACATAGGATTAGGGTGAAAATGGACCAAAATAAAATCACCTTATGATTTAAAACTTTATCTAACATTCTAGGCTTCCTAAAGCACGATTTTTTTAATTGATATGTGCTTTTTAAATATGTGTGAATAGTCAATTGATTTTCTCAGTCTAAACGATTTTATAAAATCTACAGAGTCTAGTGCTGTAAGGAAATATGTCGGTAGAATTATTATAAGTAAAATATGATGAATTTTTGATGACATGAAAATATTGATTTAAATTTTTTTATTGTTCTAAGCACCTAATTTTATGTACAAAGATAATAATGAATATAAAAAATCCCTTCATCCAAAATGGAAAAAGGGATTAAAGTTTTAAATATATTTTTAACTATTGAAGTTCAGTCAACCAATCCTGCGGTTTTAAATAATAGTTAGTTAAGCGTTTTTCAGGAGAATTTTCTTCCCATTCCGGACGATACGACCAAGCAGCAAGCGGCGGCATACTGACTAAAATTGATTCAATCCGACCACCCGTTTGTAGGCCAAACAAGGTGCCACGGTCATAAACCAAATTATATTCCACATAACGCCCACGACGGTAAAGCTGGAAGTCGCGTTGCGCTTTGGTATAAGGTTGATTCTGATGGCGCTGGAAAATTGGCAAGATCGCTTCCAGATAACCATTACCGACTGCTTGAATGTATTTAAAGCAGGTTTCAAAGTCCCACTGATTTAAATCGTCAAAGAACAATCCACCCACGCCACGTTGTTCATCGCGATGTTTTAAATAGAAGTAGTCATCACACCACTTTTTGTGTTCCGCATAAACCATGTCACCAAATGGCGCGCAAAGATCATGGGCTTTCTGGTGCCAGGTCAACACATCTTGATCATCTGGATAGAAGGGGGTTAAGTCAAAACCGCCACCAAACCACCACACTGGATCCTGTCCTTCAGGTTCTGCCACAAACAAACGCACGTTGGCATGTGAGGTTGGAACATTGGGGTTCTTTGGATGAATCACCAACGACACGCCCATGGCCTGTGCTTTTGCACCGGCAATTTGTGGATGACGTTCAGTTGCAGACGCTGGTAATTTTGAAATGTTGATGTGAGAAAACATCACCCCACCTTTTTCAATCACGGTGCCATTTTGCAAAACACGTGAACGACCTCCACCACCTTCTGGACGTTGCCAATCATCAATCTCAAAATGAGCAGTGCCACCACTCTCTAATTCTCGTTGTTCTAGACCTGCACAAATACGTGCCTGTAAATCGAGGAGAAATTCGCGAACGCGTTGAATATCAGCGGAATTAGGATGCTGCATCAGAACCCTCATGGGGAAAGATAGAGAATGCATACATCAAAACATAAAATCATAAAAAAATTAAGGGATTTTTACCAATTGATCTGATCGGAAGGAGCTGCAATGCTTTTTAAAAATGGAAAATAAATTCAAGATATTCCGACTAAAAGGCTGGGTTGAATTCATTGATCAAGCTCAGCACAATAAGGAAAAGCAGACTGTGTATCTTCGGTCCGCGTGGTTAATTCAAATGGGGCAATCTTGATGTCAAAGCCGGCAAGTTCGTTAATTCAAAAATATAATGTTCCGGGGCCGCGCTATACCAGTTATCCAACGGTGCCCTATTGGCAAGAGGACTTGTTTTCTTTGCAGCTTTGGAAAGAAACATTAAAACGATCTTTTGATGAATCCAATCAAAGCGAGGGGATTAGTCTTTATATCCATCTGCCATTTTGTGAAAGTTTATGCACCTTCTGCGGCTGTCATAAACGGGTCACCAAACGCCATGAGGTGGAACAGCCTTATATACAGGCAGTCCTGAAAGAATGGGATTTGTATTGCGAACTTCTTGAAGATAAGCCGGTCATTAAAGAGATTCATTTGGGCGGGGGAACGCCGACGTTCTTTTCAGTAGAACACTTACAACAACTGATTCAAGGCATTCTGTCTAAAGCCGAAATCGCACCCCAGCATGAATTTAGCTTTGAAGGCCATCCCAACAATACGACCCAAGAGCATTTACAAGCCCTGTATGATTTGGGCTTTCGTCGGGTCAGTTATGGAGTGCAGGACTATAACGAAAACGTGCAAAAAGCCATTCACCGTATCCAGCCTTTTGAACATGTAGAACGGGTCACACAATGGGCGAGAGAGATTGGCTATGAGTCGATTTCGCATGATCTGGTGTTTGGTTTGCCGTTCCAGAATCTGGAAGATGTGCTGAATACCATCGACCAGACCAACCGTTTAATGCCAGATCGTTTGGCCTTTTATAGCTATGCACATGTGCCTTGGATTAAAGGCAATGGTCAGCGTGGTTTTAAAGATGGCGATGTACCCAAAGATGAGTTGAAGCGCCAATGCTATGAGGAGGGTAAAAATAAATTACTCGCACATGGCTATCATGAAATTGGCATGGATCATTTCGCCTTGGAAAAAGACGGCATGTATCAGTCTTTTCAGCAAGGGACTTTGCATCGCAACTTTATGGGCTATACCGCGTCAAAAACGCAGGTGATGATTGGCTTGGGCATTTCATCGATTAGCGACAGCTGGTACAGCTTTGCCCAAAATGAAAAGAAACTGGAAGACTATTACGCACGTTTGGAAAATAATGAAATTCCGGTGTATAGAGGGCATTTGCTCAACACAGAAGATTTAATGATTCGTAAACATATCCTGAACTTGATGTGTACGTTTACAACGTCATGGTTGGATGCCGAGATGCAATTTCCTGAAATTGATGAAGTGTTGATGCAACTTGAAGAAATGCAGCAGGATGAATTGATTAAAATCGAAAACCGTTCAGTCACGATTTTAGAAAAAGGGAAGCCCTTTGTACGCAATATCTGTATGGCGTTTGATTTGCACTTAAAGCGTAAAAAACCTGAAAACCGGATTTTCTCGATGACGATTTAATAATCTCTCCAAACCTCCCTTTGATAAAGGGAGACTTCACTTATCTTAAACAGAGAGGGGTGGAACTCCCTCCTTTAGTAAAGGAGGGTTGGGGTGGATTTGTAGAAAAACAGATTTTTAAAAATCGCCTTTCTTATACATATGCGCCATGCGTTCATGTTTGGTTTTTAGATATTCTGCATTGAACGGATTTAAGCCCACGGTGAGGGGAACACGATCTACTACATCAATACCCAGTTCTTCTAATGCAGCAATTTTTGAAGGATTGTTGGTCACCAGTTTAACCTGTTTGACCTTTAAATGATCCAGTATGATGGTGCACATGTCATAACGTCGTGCATCTGCAGGTAAATTCAACATCAGATTGGCATCCACGGTATCATGTCCCTGATCTTGCAGGGCATAGGCGCGAATTTTATTGGTTAGTCCAATACCACGACCTTCCTGGCGCAAGTATAAAATCACGCCTTGACCGACTTCATTAATGAGTTTCATGGTGGCCTGGAGTTGTGGTCCGCAATCACATTTCAGTGAGGCAAAGGCATCACCGGTTAAACATTCAGAGTGAATCCGAACCAGTACCGGATCGGTCGGTGGAATTTCGAGTCCTTTAGAAAGTGCGACATGTTCTTCACCGGTTTGAGGATCTTGAAATACAGTGATTTTAAATTCACCAAAAGCGGTTGGTAATCTTGATGTTGCGACAAATTCTATAGGCACTGCTTAACCCGTCAAATAGTTCATTAATTGGCTAAAGTATAGCGTAATGCTTGGACATTGGTAGAATTGCTATGATGAAATTATGCAGAAGATTTTCTTTTTTGTATAAAGCGAACGATAATGGTTGATAAATAGTAAGATTATTCAGGATAATCTCGCTCATGAACAAACACCCAGTGTAGAGATCTGCCTCTAAACTGCATCGCTAGAAATGTGGCTGATTTAAAGGTGATACAATTCGACACTTGCTTGTGCTCGAATAACCCATTTACCTAGCTTAGGATTTGCCAGGCTTTAGAAGGCTTTGCCATTTATGTTGTATACAGAAATACCGACTCATCGCCCTGTAACACCGTTGCTGGATGCAATTGATCATCCCCAACAATTACGATTGCTCGAGCGCAGCCAATTAGAAAAAGTGGCGGATGAGTTACGTCAGTACATTTTGTATGCAGCAGGACAAAGTGGCGGGCATTTTGGTGCCAATCTGGGGGTGATCGAACTGACGGTGGCTTTGCACTATTGTTTTAATACCCCGCATGACCGTCTTATTTGGGATGTGGGTCATCAGGCTTATCCGCATAAAGCCTTGACTGGTCGCCGTGAGCAATTGACCACCATTCGCGCCAAAGATGGCTTGGCAGCTTTCCCATCCCGTGAAGAATCAGTCTTTGATACTTTTGGTGTAGGCCATTCCTCAACAGCAATTTCAGCTGGATTGGGTATGGCACTGGCACGTCGTTATCAAAAAGACCCATGTGAAGTGGTTTCGATTATCGGTGATGGTGCAATGACCGCGGGGATGGCTTTTGAAGCCATGAATGATGCGGTGGCACACAATGCGGATTTAATTGTGGTGCTGAATGACAATGACATGTCTATTTCATGCAGTACCGGCGGTTTTGCCAAACACTTGGCTGCCATTTGGGAACGTGGTCATTCGGTGAATGTATCCGATGAGGGTGATGCTTATATTCAGCCGCATCCTGCATGGACCTATAATTCTCGTTTACATAGTGCCGCAACAGATGCCGCAGACAACTTATTTAAAGCCATTGGTTTTGACTACTTTGGTCCTTTCGATGGTCATGATGTCAATCAACTGGTACAAGTTTTTGAGGCACTGAAAAAACGTAAAGGTCCGCGTTTAATTCATGTTTATACCAAAAAAGGTAAGGGCTTTGCACCTGCTGAAGCAGATCAAATTAAATATCATGCGATCAGCAAAATAAATTCAACGCCTGTAGTAAATATAGCCCCTAAATATTCGGATGTATTTGGACAATGGTTATGTGATGAAGCAGCCCAGGATGATCGCTTACTCGCGATTACACCGGCAATGTGTGAAGGTTCGGGTATGGTGCAGTTCGCCAAGCAATTTCCTGAACGCTTTTTCGATGTCGCAATTGCTGAACAGCATGCCGTGACTTTGGCTGCCGGTATGGCTTGCGAAGGCTTAAAGCCAGTAGTGGCGATTTATTCGACCTTCCTGCAACGTGGTTATGATCAACTGGTTCACGATGTCGCTTTACAGAATTTAGATGTGACCTTTGGCATCGACCGTGCCGGTTTGGTCGGTGAAGATGGCCCAACTCATGCCGGTGCTTATGACTATGCCTTTATGCGCACTGTACCGAATATGGTGATTATGGCGCCTAAAGATGAAAATGAATGTCGTCAGATGTTGCATACAGCTTATAAATACAATGGTCCTGCGGCTGTGCGTTATCCGCGTGGAAATGGTATCGGTGTTGAAATTCAACAACAATTGACTGCTTTAGAGATTGGTAAAGCAGAAATTGTGGCCAGTTTTAATGAACAACAAGATGAACAGATTAGTATTCTGGCATTTGGTAGTCGTGTAACGGTTGCGATTGAAGCAGCACAAGCATTGGCACAAATACATGAAGTTGGCGTTCGTGTCGTGAATATGCGCTTTGTGAAACCCTTAGATGAACAGATGATTGCAGCACTTGCGAGCACCACCAGTTTATTTGTGACGGTTGAAGAACATGCGGTGATGGCCGGTGCAGGGAGTGCGGTCAATGAATATCTGGCTCAAGCACAAATTGTTAAACCGACTTTAAATTTAGGCTTAGCTGATATTTTCATGCACCAAGCATCACATGCACAAATGTTGCAACAGGCTGGACTTGATGCCAAAGGTATTGAAAAATCAATTGAATTGGCTTGGCTAAAGCTTGTGCAAACCGTTTCATCATGATGAATTAAATTTTAGAAACATTTTTCCCCTAAAAGCCCTCATATTTGCTAAAATGTGAGGGCTTTTATGCATTATTCTTTATCAGTATCTTCAAATTTGTAGTGGGTGTTCAATGGAACCTATGGTGGTTATGGCTGCGCGTGCGGCTCAATTAGTTGGTCAAGAGCTTTTAAAAGCGCATCAAAATCGTCATAAACTCGATCTACAAGTCGAAGAAAAAGGGATTGATGGTCCGGTAACGCGTGTAGATCGTTATTTGGAACAGTTGACTATCGATACTCTACGTAAAAGCTATAAAAACCACAGCTTCCTTGGTGAAGAGTTTGGTATGCAAGAAGGTAAAGGTCACGACGCTGACTGGTGTTGGGTGATCGATCCTTTGGACGGTACTTTAAACTTCATTAACGGTTTTCCACATTTCTGTATCTCAATTGCAGTTCAACATAAAGGCGTAACTCAACACGGTGTTATTTATGACCCTGTGAAAGACGAGCTTTTCTCTGCAAGTCGTGGCCGCGGTGCCATGATGAATCAACGCCGTATTCGCGTAAATATTAAAGACAACCTAGACAAGACCTTCTTGGCTGTAGGTCATGCTTACCGTAATAAACGTAACGGTGAAGTGATTTCTTATGCGAAAAACCATTTTGATTCATTGTTAAACGTGACTGAAGCGGGTGCACAATTCCGTCGTTCAGGTTCTGCTGCGTTAGACTTGGCATATGTTGCTGCAGGCCGTCTTGATGGTTATTTCGAACTTGGTTTGAAACCTTGGGATATCGCTGCAGGCGAGTTAATCGTAAAAGAAGCAGGTGGTACTGTAGTGGATGCACGTGGTGGTGCCGATTCTATGGACAATGGTCAAGTAATTGCTTGCTCTATGAAAATGCTCAAACCTTTAATGCAAGCTGTTGTTCCAGCTTGGGGTGAAGCCGCAAAGTAATACCGATTTAATCGAGTGATATGACAAAGAAAAGCTCTCTATGTGAGGGCTTTTTTATTGCCAGGCAAAGTTGATATTTATCTTTAACACTGGTTTTGATCCCTTTTAAGGAATTACATTAGAGGAGTGGGGGGATTAAAAATTTACGATTAAAAAATAAACAAAATTGAGTTGTAAAATAGACTGTTACTGAAAAAAACAGTACCGATTCATAATTCGATCGAAAAAAATGATTACTTTTTAAAATGATTCTGTTATTATGCCGGCACGCACTTAAATTTCCGTTCTTTACCTGAACATTATCTTCTAATCATTGTATGCGCGTCCTGTCCATAGAGAGGACATATCCTTCGCGCCCCAATCGCTTAAGCGATTCCTTCAGGTTTGCGGCCGTAATCATATACGTGCGTTATATCCACATCGTCGTTATTCGGATCGCTGCTGAATCCTTATTTTTCAGCTCTATTTGCTGTGCCGCTTTTTGCCGATGTCCATATTGTAATTTATTAAATGGAGCACCCACTTCAGGGTGAACACTCTCTATGAGCAAAACTTTTGCTGATTTTTCCCTCGATGAGTCTTTAACACAAGCGATCGAAGGTTTAGGTTTTACTACACCAACTCCTGTACAAGAACAAGCGATTCCAGCTGCACTTGAAGGTAAAGACCTTCTTGTATCAAGCCAAACAGGTTCTGGTAAAACTGCTGCATTCTTGTTACCTACTTTAAATGGTTTAGCAAATCAAGATACGCTTGTATCATTTAAAGATCGCATGAAAGCGGTTACTCAACCGAATATTCTTGTGATTTCTCCTACTCGTGAATTAGCACAACAAGTATGTCAAGATGCGATTGCATTTGTTCGTCATATGAAAGGTGTTCGTGTTGCTGCGATCATGGGTGGTATGCCTTTCGGTAAACAAATTCAACAATTAAAAGGTGCACAAGTTGTCGTTGCGACTCCAGGTCGTTTACTTGATCTTGTAAACCGTCGTCAAATTAAACTTGACATGGTTGACGCGTTAATCGTCGACGAAGCTGACCGTATGCTTGACTTGGGTTTCTCTGAAGACCTAGAAGCAATTGGCGATTTAGCGGCTAACCGTAAACAAACTTTGATGTTCTCTGCAACGTTTGCACCGCGTATCATCACGCTTGCTGAACGCATGATGAATAATCCTATGCGTATTGCGATCGAAACTGGTCACTCTACAAATACTGACATCACTCAAACATTGCATTGGACTGATGGCTTTGAACACAAGAAAAAATTGCTTACTCACTGGTTATCTGATGAATCAGTAGATCAAGCAGTTGTGTTTGCAAGCACTCAAGAAGATACAGACATGTTGGCTGAAGAACTTGCTGAAGCAGGTCTATCAGTTGTAGCACTGCACGGTGCTATGCCACAGACTGTTCGTAACCGTCGTTTACGCAGCATTCGTGAAGGTCGTGCAAAAATCCTGGTTGCTACAGACGTAGCGGCGCGTGGTCTTGACGTACCAACAATTTCACACGTAATCAACTTCGGTTTACCGATGAAAAACGAAGACTATGTACACCGTATCGGTCGTACAGGTCGTGCCGGTCGTACAGGTAATGCAATCACTTTGGCGACTTACCGTGAACGCGGTAAAATCCGTGCGCTTGAAGACTTCCTGGATGCACGTTTAAACGTGTCTGAAATTGAAGGTCTTGAGCCATCTCCACCTCCTGCACGCGGTAGTCGTGATGGCGGCGGTCGTGGTCGTGATGGCGGTCGTGGCG
>NZ_SJXH01000035.1 GCF_004336635.1 Acinetobacter sp. ANC 4862 | reverse complement strand
TAAGAATCGCCAAACTGCCTGTGTGGTTGCGAAACTCGTTTTTTGGGCAGAGGCAATATCTTTAATTGCAGGAGCAAGTGAAGCTAGAGGATTCATATTGAGCTTTACAAGGCTATTGTAGCGTTTAATAAGACGCAGATCTAAGCCAGAGATGTTAAATTGAAGAGCATGCTCCTCAATTTAACGCAAAACATGAGAATTGTGTAGATACCTATGCTCTATAGAGAGGTCGCATATGATTTCATGGCTGTTCATCGGTTTAGTCGTAACTATTTTATTGACACCAGGCCCAACAAATACCTTGCTTGCATCATCTGGAATTCAGGTCGGTGTGCGCAAATCATTGCGACTTATTCCGGCAGAATCAATCGGTTATTTAATCTCAATTAGCGTTTGGGGAATTATTATTGGTACAGTTTCAAGTCAATTTCCTATTCTCCCGATATTTTTGAAGTTATTAAGTGCACTGTATATTATTTTTCTCGCTATTAAACTCTGGAAAACAGCAGATATTGAAGCCAGTTATAATCTGCCGACCATTCGTGCACGTGAATTATTTTGTGCAACCTTATTGAACCCTAAAGCATTACTGTTTGCTTCTGCTATTTTCCCAAGTTCAGCATGGTTAACACTGAATAATTATCTGGTTCATATTGGCATGTTTCTCATTTTAATTGTGCCAATTGCTTTGTTTTGGACTTTTATCGGTTCTATCTTGGCCACTAATAAAGTACGTTGGCTGAATCAATCTAACTTGCAAAAAACCGCTTCTTTGGTTTTGGTCAGTTTCTCTATTCCACTCGGATATTCTGCTCTTTTAAGTCTTTGAGATGAGGCGATGAAAATACGCATTTTGTAAAAAATGACATCATCGCCTGATCATCATTTCCATTGTAGTCAATTTCAGTTAAAGTACAGCGCAATAATTGATTTAACTATTTTTGGATTGAAAGAATGGCAATTAAGTCTGATCGTTGGATTCGTGAAATGAGCGAAAATCACGGCATGATTGAACCGTATGCAGAAAACCAAGTACGTTATGACGAAGCAGGTGAAAAACTCATTTCTTATGGCGTTTCAAGCTATGGTTATGATGTTCGTTGTGCGCGTGAATTTAAAGTATTTACCAATGTCCATTCAGCAATTGTCGATCCCAAAAACTTTGATGATAAAAGCTTTATCGATATTGAATCCGATGTATGCATTATTCCGCCAAATTCATTTGCTTTAGCGCGTACAGTTGAATATTTCCGTATTCCACGTAATGTTTTGACCATATGTTTAGGCAAGTCGACTTATGCGCGTTGCGGTATTATTGTGAACGTAACCCCGCTTGAGCCTGAGTGGGAAGGTCATGTCACCTTGGAATTTTCGAATACAACCAACTTGCCGGCGCGTATTTATGCGGGTGAAGGCGTGGCGCAAATGTTGTTCTTTGAATCTGATGAAGTATGTGAAACTTCATATAAAGACCGTGGTGGTAAATACCAAGGTCAGACTGGCGTGACACTACCGAAAGCATAATCAGTACAAATAATTGAATAAGCGGATCATTTTGATCCGCTTATTTTTTGTGAGATTCATTCATCGGAAACTGGGTTCATTTACCCGGTTTTTTTTGCAATTGGATCAATATTCAGCATAATAAAAAGTTGTACAAACTTGGTAAGAACATTGTTGTAATGACAAATAAATAAAAGAGATATACCAAGCTTAGGATGAATTAAAAATAATGATGCGGAGCATCTGATAAAAAGGAAGGTCGTGATGACTCAAAGTTGGAATAATGCAAGATTTAAAAAATCTTGTTTGGCGAGTTTAATCGCAGTTTTACTTAGCCCATCAATTTATGCACTTGAATCTTTATCAGATGAGCACCTTTCTGAAACAACAGGTGAGGGAATTGGTTTAAGCCTTGAAAACTTCAAAATGGTTTTTCAAGCACCAAGTGACCGTTCAACTGCATTGAATAATAACGCAACAGGTTATTACGACACATCGACCGGATCAAGTTATTCACGAGGTATTGTGAATCCTGGACAGAATGATACAGGTCTTATTCGTATTATTCCCACTGGTGAAAACTACCAACAATTATATGATACAGCGTTCGAAAAAAATTATTCTGCAGCCTACAATAGTACCTATCAAAATACAGTCACTACAAATGCGACAACGTATACAACGATTCAAAATAGTGTGAATAATGATCAAAATTTATATAATTCTAAATATAATGAATTTTATGCAAGTAAATATACAATTTATGAAAAAGCAGAAATAGATAAATATTGGGATAGAAGTAAACCTTTTAATGAATATCAAGCCTTTTATAATGCTAATATTTGGCGTGGGGCTACAGAAGCTGAACGTCGAACAATAGAAAAGATCAAAGCTGAAAAACCTGTTATTACTGATGCAACAGCTAAAGTTATCACAGATACCAGAACATGGATTGCTGCTGAAGCAATTAGGCAAGCTCAATTGTCTCAGAAAGATCCCATTGCTGAAGGGATTAAGGCGGGAAATGCTTCGGCTGTATCCTTAACAGCAGCACAAATCAGCAATAAAAGAACCAAGGCAGATATTTTCATTTATGGCTTGGCTTTATCCAAAAGTGATGGTTCATTAAGTACGCGTTATAGTAATCAGGGTTTTAACTGGGGCTCGACGGTTAACCCTTGGCTATTCCACGCAGGTACGGAAAAAGTAAGACAATTCAGTGCTACAGAAAAAGACCTCGGATATATCGCTTTAGAGGCGCCATTGGCTACCGTAGTAGCAAATGAAGCAGACAATAATATTAAACTGGGTTTCTGGACGGATATTTTTGCGCGCAGTTTTACTTCATCTAATTATGTCGATCCAAAGACTGGAGCGCCCAATGTACCGGGTGATCTGCTGGTTTCAGAGCGTTTAAGACTTCAATTTGTTGCCAATGGTTTAAGTCTCAATGGTTCTCAATTCCGCCTGTTTCAAACCTTCACTTCTCCGACAAAGGATTATAATCAAACTTTAGGGTTAGCCAGTCTTATTCGAATTAATACCAATGATACCCCCGAAAATTTAACCACGGCTTCTACGAATCTAGATAGCAAGGGAATTCGTATCAGTACCGCGGCAAAGAATGATCAATCGGATGGCACTGCCTCAACACCAGCGTTAAATTCGTCTACCGCACCCACCTTCCACGACTTGGAGGGTATGTATATTTATAGCCCAAATATTAACTTGATCTTGGGTACGATGGATCAGCCATTTATCGTGGCCTCAGATGGTAATAATATTATTCTGGAAGTCACACGTATTCCAAATGTACCTGAAATTTATAATAAAATTTATCAAAATTATGGTCCTACCTTAGGCACAACGTCTTTAAAAGGTTCAACTTGTAATGTTTATCAATGTGGTGAAGCGATCAAAAATGTATCGACTGATGCTTCTGCACTTTATCAAGGTCGTACAGCAACGCACAGCAGTATAGCCATTGGAAGTACTGAACGTATTCCGGGAACCAATCTATTGCGTGCGAAGCAAGACAATAACTCAACCGGTATCATGTTTAAAAATGCCAATGGTGATATTAAAAATTATGGATCTGCCGTTATTGATGGTGTTCTGATTCAACACCTTAAAATTAAAACAACCGGTCTGTAAGGGAGTACAGCAATGCTTAAGAAAATCACACTTTTTATGCTGTTGAGTTCTGCATTTACTGTACATGCAGGTCTTGAAGTCATGAGTCCACAAGAGCTTACAAATGCTGTGGGTCAAGGTGGGGCTGAACTGAGTTGGACTTTATCGTTAAACCATTTATATGCCACAGATATGACAAAAAATTCGATTTCCATCTTAGATGGTAATGGCAATCCAACCACAGTTTATTATTCACTTGATCCAAACGTATGTGGCGCAAACAAACAACTTTGTCGTTTAGCGATTGCACCAAATAATCATGTAGATGCTTTGGGCAATAAAAGATGGTTGGTGTTCAAAGGCATTCAAGGTACCTTGCAAATTGATCAATTTTCTATTGATGCTGTAACTGTCGGCAACAGCAGTAATGCAGCGCAAACGGCCATGCAAGTTAAATTTTATGATAATAAGCCATTAAAAATACGTAACTTAGGTTTTAGTACGGTCGGTGTTGAAACGGGTACAGGCACAGGAGCCAATGAAGGCTATGCCAATACATCCAGTTATACTACTTATACAGCCAAGACGACTCAAAATGATGGCTCTCTTACTAATGTTGAGACGAATGTTCCAACATTTGATAGGAATGCAGAGAAAGGATTCATGGGGCTAAATATGCATGGCAACTTACATATGTCGGGTAATTTAAAAATATTTAGCTATAACTGTACTGGTGGTGTAGGCATTCGTTGCTAGAAGCTTCAGTGCATAATAAGGATATAAATATGATAAAAACGACAATGAAGTTAAATGTGCTGACGGTATGTATATGTCTTGCGCAACAAGGATACGCACTAGAGCAAATTGACGAGAAAGAACTGAGTAATGTGACGGGCCAGGACGGTATTGTAATCACGCATGAAGTGTCGCGTGTCAAAGTTGAGCAAGCAAATTGGTATGATCCAAATCCGGCAGCAAATGTGCAAATGGGTTTAGGGCTACATAACGTGCAGATTGATGGGGTGAATAATAAACCTATTATCAGCCAAGTTGAACTTGATGTGGGTGGTGGAACATCTGGCGGTGCAGGGATTCGTCTTGCAGCTAGTGTAGCTCCATTTACAGCAACAGCAGATTTAGTACTGGTTAAAAACACCTGTAGTACCAATCCATGTCAGCAAGCAGCGAATAGTTTACGTACTCCAGGGGTTAAATCTAATCAAAGTTTAGGTACGCTTGGGATCAGTACATCTACACCACTGAATTTTGTTTTACAAACAACAGGTGGCTTGTTTAATAAGTATGCGAAAGCAAGTGTCGATTTTCAATTAAAAAATGCCACCATTAGTCATAAATTAGGCCTTAATAGCCTTATTTTTAATGATTTTAATTTTAATTTTGCTGGTGAAGGTTATATGTACATCGACCAAGACGAAGGGCTTGTGTTAAGTACATATAATGAAAATCAAAATCACTATGTTGATCTAAAACGCGTTACCGATACGACAGATGTTGCCACCGGGCGTACTGATGCAACGAATCCAGGGGTAAATATCGATTTACGTTATAATACTCCGAGCAATGAACGTAAAAATATTATGCGCTTAGGTGCTTCCGGTGCAGTAACGAATGCCAAATTAGCTTTGAATGGCAACCAAACAAAGGTTGCTAATTTTGAAGTCAATAACATGGTCAATGGCGTATTAACGAAAGAGGCTAAAACAGCATCAGGCTATAACGGTGCGGGAAATGACCCTGGACTTGTTGGCTCTGGCGGGTTGCATTTAAGTTTAGCGGCGGACTTCACCAATGCATCTGATACCAATCTTCCTGCGACGATGTCACCGACAACGCTTGAAATTGGGCATACGGGCAAAGGTAGTTATGCTATTGAGTTTTCAAATTTAAGACAGCTTACTACTCGGATCGCAGATGGCACATTACATAAGACAAATGCGTATATCGACTTTGGTGACATTTATATTAATACCATAACAACAAAAACCCTTGATTTCATTGTTAATGAAAATATTCAAAAAACGCTTGCTGTTACCAGTCCCATACTGAAACAAACTTTAACCACCGCAGCTAATCCTAAAGATGCTATTTTAATTGCCGTTCGTGGTATGGATTTCCAATCCATTGCAGCAAAAGCGCGCATTATTTCAGATAATTCGTTGCAAAAATTGAATGGGAATGGGGGAACATGGGGGATTGGTATTCCAATTTATAATCTGAATACCAATGTTGCATTGTCTGCGGGTACCTATGGGGCAGCCAACAAAAATGGAATTGCTTACAATGTTATGGCATCTACAGAGGGCTATGGCATAGATTCAAAAACAGGTTTACCAAGTACCACGTCTATTATATTAATTGATGGTCAAAATGGGGTTCATAGTGAGCCTGTTAATTATTATGCTGGTTTTCGAAATATAGATGCTTTTTTCCAGTCTGACGGCGTTATTGGGTATGAAAATGAAGGAATTTATATCCGTGCCGATAAGTTATTAATTGCTGCAAAAGCGGAACTTGCGATTGGTCAATTACCTGGTTCAAAATATAATTGTGCATCAGGCACTTACACTAAATGTGGTACTTATGTACCCCATGATAATTTTTCGAAGCGTGAAGATGTAATCACGAATATTGCTTTTAAGCTTGATGGCAGTGGGGAGTTGTTAATTATTCCAGGCATAGACCCAACAACTGAGAATCCCGATAGTAATTTCTTAGCCTTTGATGCAAATTTTAAATTTAGACCCTTAAGCACAGCTGAGGTCGCTGACGTCACAAACTTAGGTAGTTATTTTAGTCTTACCAATGAAGATATTGATATAGAAGGTAAATTAAAGACCTCTGCGATTCATTTTAACCGTATTGAAGGGGATCTTGCCATGAAAGCGAAAGTTCGTGTGAGTGTAGATACCATAACATTTGATAACCAAGTTAAATTAAATGCTAGTAATAACATTGCAACACCATTTAGAACCAATTTTGCCATGTCGACAAATGGCAATATGCAGAATATCACATCAATCGCACTGACGGGTGGCACAATTCGTAGCACTTTGGGCATCACACCACGTTAAAATCAGGAAGATATAATAATGAAAAAGAAATTATTAAGTGGTTTAATTTTTGCTGCATTGAATCTGACCCATTATAGTCATGCAATGATTGCATTAGATGACAGTGAATTGTCGAAAGTTGATGGACAAGCATTATTAAATTTAGAAAATAGTTCAGATGCATCTCAAGGTTTAAATTTCCATAAATTAAGTATTGCGGCATTAATGGAATTGAACGTTAATATTAAAACCTTGCAGTTGGGCTGTGGTGGAACCAATAATAGTTATAAAGTCGGTTGTGACATTGATATTTCAAATGTTTCACTAAGTGGCTTAAATACCGGTAGCGATGCCAATGGTAGTCCTACATTTGGTAGTGATGGTCGTGCAGCAACCAGTGCGTCAATTACCAACCCATTTATTGAGTTTGCGATTAAAGGTACTAGTGCTGCGACACGTGAAGTTGCAGGCTTTCGTCTAGGTGCACAAAATATTATGGGTTTACTGACTTTAGGTACTGAAAACTCACAAAATCCAAGTGATGGGATTCAAAGCTTTACCGGTTATATGAAAATGGCGCAAACGGCAGGTGAATCAAGAACCAAAGCCACCAAATTTGGCTTGACAGAAAGTGAAAAAATTTCAGGTAATTTAAAGGCATTAGGACAAACACGTAAATTTACCAGTAAGCCAATTACAAATGGTCAGCAGACAGAAGGTCATACGGGCATTACCGTGCCATCAATGAGAGTAGAGTTTGTTATGCCTGAAACGATTGTGACGGGTACACGTATGAAAGCTGCGACGGTGTCAGGTATTCGTTCAAGTATTGCCTCCATTCCTTTAGCAGCGCCGACTGCAGGTTTACCTGCCAATGTAATTGGTAACCCCAATTTTGCTAATGACCAACTTTTTGTGACCTTTGACCCATTGATTAGTCTTTTGGGCCTGAACGTAGGTGAGCATTCTTTCTTCAAAATGGATACAGGTTCTTCGCTTGATAACTTAAATATGGATATTACTTTCGTTCAAGCACTGAGTATGATTCACAATATTCCATTGAATGGAACAGGGGGATATCTATCATTACAGAATCAAAATATTCGTTGGCAAGGTGCTGATGCCGCGGATATAGCAAGACCAGGTTGGTGGATGTCATTTAAAGACCCCATTCAATTGGGCTATTTGCAAACACAAGATGAAGTCGATATTTCTTACGTACTGCCGCAAGTTGCTACAGCAATTTCAGACTTTTTATTAAAACCTGAAAACTTGATCAATGTGAGTTTGACTGAGGCTTTGGGAACAATTGCAGACGTTCCTGTGGTTAAAAAATTGAACATTAATGTGGGTGGTTTTACCAGCTATGACACTGGTCGACCTGCAAGTTTAACATTGCAGGACAAGATATTGAAAAACCAGTCGGTTCCTACAAATTGCTTTGGTGGGCATAAATTCTGTTAATTTCTTTGTTTCATAAAAAATCCCGCATTTAGCGGGATTTTTTATCTCAAATCAAAATTATTTCGCGATTTTCGCTAATAATTCTTCTTTAGAGATATTCACAGATTCAGCGTCAGTACGACCTTTATATTCAAAGGTGCCTGCATCCAAACCTTTCTCACCAATCACGATACGATGTGGAATACCCGTCAATTCAAGATCTGAGAATTTAACCCCTGGGCGTTCGTTACGGTCATCTAAAATCACGTCATAGCCCGCAGCTTGCAGTTCAGTATACAGTTCTTCTGCCGCAGCTAAAGCACGTGGTGATTTATGCGCGTTCATTGGCACAATCGCAACATCAAAAGGTGCAATCGCAGCAGGCCAGATAATGCCTTTGTCATCGAAGTTTTGTTCAATGGCTGATGCAACCACACGTGTTACCCCAATACCATAGCAACCCATCGTTACAACCTGCGGTTTACCATCTTCACCCAAAACTTTACAGTCTAAAGCTTCAGAGTATTTTTTACCGAGTTGGAAGATATGACCGACTTCAATACCACGTTTAATTTGCAGTGTACCTTTACCGTCTGGTGATGGATCGCCTTCAACCACATTACGCAAGTCATAAACTTCTGTGAATTTCGCATCACGTTCCCAGTTTACGCCAGTGGCGTGTTTATCTGCTTCGTTTGCGCCCGCAACAAAGTCCGACAATACTGATGCTGCACGATCCACAATCACGGTTAAACCTTTCTCAACTAAACCTTGAGGACCAATAAAACCTGTAGTTAAACCCAATGCAGAAATTTGTTCTTCAGTTGCAAAAGTTAAAGGTGCAGCAATAGCGGCATGTTTTTCCGCTTTAATTTCATTGAGTTCATGGTCGCCACGAAGGAATAATGCAACGACTGGTACATTGCCTTTTTCGTCTGCAATACCTTGAACCAATAAGGCTTTAACTGAATCTTTGGTTTCAGTTTTAAGGAATGCCGATACATCAGCAATGGTTTTTTGATTTGGCGTATCCACCAAAGTTAATTCTTTAGTCGGTGCAGCACGTTCACCAACAAGTACTGCTTCAGCCATTTCAACGTTGGCTGCATAGTCAGATTCGGTTGAGAAAGCGATATCATCTTCACCACTTGATGCCAATACGTGGAATTCATGTGAACCTGAACCACCAATCGAACCGGTGTCTGCTTGTACTGGGCGGAAATCCAAACCTAGACGAGTAAAGATACGGCAATAGGTGTCGTACATCACGTCATATGTTTCTTGTAATGATGCTTGATCTACATGGAAAGAATAAGCATCTTTCATGATGAATTCACGTGAACGCATTACACCAAAACGTGGACGAATTTCGTCACGGAATTTGGTTTGAATTTGGTAGAAATTGATTGGAAGTTGTTTGTAACTTTTCAATTCGTTACGTGCAAGATCGGTAATCACTTCTTCATGTGTAGGTCCAAGCACAAAATCGTTGTTATGACGATCTTTGAAACGTAGCAGTTCAGGACCATATTGCACAAAGCGACCTGATTCTTCCCACAGACTTGAAGGTTGAGTTACCGGCATGAATACTTCAAGTGAGCCAGCATGGTTCATTTCTTCACGTACAATCGCTTCAACTTTATTTAGCACACGTACGCCCATCGGCAACCAAGTGTATAAACCCGAAGCCAATTTACGAATCATCCCCGCACGTAACATGAGCTGATGTGAAATGACTTCAGCATCGTTTGGGGTTTCTCTTAACGTAGCAAATAAAAAGCGACTCGCGCGCATGGAAGCTGTCCTAAAAATTAAGCCTTGAAAGCCAAGATTATACAATAAAAAATGAGGTGAACATTTCTGAATGTCACCTCATTGTGATGTCATAAATTATGCCATGATTTTTCGTATTTGGCGCGTCATAAAATTCTTAAAGTCATCTAAGTAGGTAAAGATCACCGGTACGACCACTAAGGTTAATAGGGTAGAAGTAATTACACCGCCAATCACGGCATGGGCCATAGGTGCACTTTGTTCACCGCCTTCACCTAGGCCTAATGCCAGTGGAATCATGCCCATCACCATAGCACTGGTGGTCATTAAAATGGGACGTAAACGGGTTTTACCGGCAGCAATAATGGCATCAAAACGATCTTCACCTCGATCCATTGCTTTTTTGATGAAGTCGATCAGCAAGATGGCATTTTTAGTAACTAACCCCATCAGCATGATAATACCAATGATGGAGAATAGATTCATCGTTGAATTAAACAGGAACAAGGCAAGAAAGACCCCAATCAGTGATAGGGGCAGGGACGCCATAATCGCAGCGGGATGAATAAAGCTATTGAACTGTGATCCAAGCACAATATAGATGAACACAATGGAAAGGGTAATCGCAGTCATGGCATAACCTGCAGATTCAGCCATATCTTTATTCGCACCTTGGGTGACGAAACTATAACCCGGTGGCAAATCAAAGTTATCTTGAATCTTTTTAAGATCTTGCCCAATATCACCCGCAGGACGACCTGCAGTATTGGCTTTAACCAATACCTCACGTGCTAAATCGCGACGGTTAATTTGTGATGCACCCATACTTTCTTTAAAGGATGCGACACTTGCCAGTGGGACTAAAATAGGCTGACCTGAAGCATCGGTTTTTTGTGAATTTAAATAAAGATTTTCGATGTCACTCGGTAAGCTGCGTTTATTTTCGGTCAGGCGAAGATTGACATCATACGTTTCACCTTTTTCATCTTGCCAAGTTGTCACATCATCACCCGCAAGCAATGGACGAACCACATTGGCAATTTGATTGACTGAAAGACCTAAATCACTCGCAAGCAAGCGGTTAATATGAACGGTTAAGGTCGGTTTCGGTTCTTTAAGTGAGCTTTCCAGATCGACAATCCCGTTCACTTTAGAGATTTCTGCCAGGAAGCGATCTGAGATTTTTTGTAGCTCATCCAGTTCAGGACCTTTGATGGAAATAAGAACCGGCTTTTGCCCACCCGAGACCGTTTCATCGGCAGAAGCAACTGAAGTAATGGTAATACCAGCTACGCTTTGCAAGCGTTGACGAAACTCATTGTTGAGCTGTGTCAGGGTCTTATTACGCTCTAAACGAGGGGTTACACTCACCCGGATACTGACGTGGTTTTTACCCCGGTCAGTCACGCCGTTAATAATGCTGTAAGTGCTGAGGACATCCGGGTGTTGGCGAATAATATGCTCAACTTGCAATAGCTTGGCTTGTGAATATTCGAGTGATGCATCCACTGGGGTTTCAAACTTAATCCGAATTTCGCTTTTATCTGGAACCGGAACAAACTCTGTACCCACCAGCTTAGATAATCCTAATGCACCAAAAAGTGAGGCGACTGCAATCAGGAGTGTAAGAATGCGGAAACGCAGCGCCAGTTTTAACAGTTTTTCGTAGTAATGACTTAAATTATCGAGTTTGCTGGAGATCCAGTTAAAAAAGCGTTTGATTTTGCCGGGTTGCTTGTTTGGATCATGTTTTTCAACCCAATGTGCCGAAAGCATGGGGTCAAGCGTAAAGCTGACAAACATTGATATCAGCACTGCAGCACTAACGGTTACCCCAAATTGATAGAAGAATTTACCAATAATTCCGCCCATAAATGCAACGGGCAAGAATACTGCAACAATGGTTAATGTAGTGGCTAAAACTGCAAGCCCAATTTCTTTGGTTCCATCCAATGCTGCGGTAACATGGTCTTTGCCCATATCTGCATGACGGACAATATTTTCCCGAACCACAATCGCATCATCAATCAGTAGACCAATACTGAGTGAAAGGGCTAATAGCGTCATCATATTGATCGTGAAGCCAAATGCCCAAATAAAAGTGAGTGTTCCGAGTAAGGCAATCGGAAGGGTTAAGCCGGTAATTGTAGTAGAACGGAATGAACCTAAAAACAGCAACACAATCAGAACGGCTAAAACAGCCCCTTCAATAATCGTGCGTGCAACATCTTTAATGCTGCCGCGAATACTTTTAGAGCTATCCACCACGACTTTGGCAACGGTGCCTTGAGGTAATTGTTTTTCAATTTTCTCCATGGCTTTATAAGTGGCATCCACCACTTCAATGACATTGGAATCAGAACTGCGCAAGATATCAATCGCTACGGCTGTTTTACCATTTAAATAGGCGCTGGATTCTAAGTCCGCTTGGCTGTCTTCAATTTTCGCCACTTGTTTTAAGAAAATTGGTGCACCATTTTTATTGGCAATAATTAAATCGCCAAACGATTGTGGATGAAGCACCTTGGATTTGATTTCAACCACCAGTTCAGATGTTGGTTGTTTCAAAGTTCCGCCCGGAACTTCAATATTTTCACCTTTTAAGGTGTTGATGACCTGATCTATCCCAATGCCGAAGCTTTGTAGTTTTTGTGGTTCGACTTCAATACGGATTTGACGTTGTGCATCACCGAGTAAATTGACAGCGCCCACGCCAGTCACGGTTTGCAATTGCGGCACAATGCGTTGATCCAAATAGGAACTTAAGTCGCGTAACTGCATGGTGTCCGATTCAAAAACAATTGACATCACCGCATTGGCTGTTGGGTCATAACGCTCCACCACAGGGTCCTGAATTTCATCACGAAACCCGGCCGTAACGGTGGAAATTTTATCGCGAATATCCTGTGCTGCGACAGTAGACGAAACATCAAGATTAAACTCGACAATAATGGTCGACAGTCCTTCACTGGATTGTGAAATCACCTGTTTTAAGCCTGAAATGGTGTTGATTCTTTCTTCCAATTTCTTGGTTACTTCAGATTCAATCATTTCAGGAGATGCGCCAGGATAGCTGGTATACACCACCACAAATGGAAAATCGACATCCGGAAATTCTTCAACGCTCATCCGTTGCCAAGACGCGAACCCCAACACCAGTAAACACAACATCATCATGATGGTGAAAACAGGATACTTAACACTAATTCGGGTAAACCACATAACAGCAATCCTGTGCTTATTTTTATTTTTGAGTGATTATGACTTCTTGATGAATATCTTGGTCATTAAATTTAATACGGCTGATTTGGTCACCGGGTTGCAGTCCTTGAACCACGGCTAAATTGTCGCGATAGCGCTGTTCTAAAATGACCAGATTTACTTTTTCGATTTTTTTCTGGCGGATCACCCATACATAAGGTTTATCTTTCAGATTCTGGATCACATCCAACGGAATCAACTGGCCGTTAATTTGGGTAGAGGAAAGAATGCTCCCTTCAACAAAAGAACCAATACTGAGTGAGTTGATGGTTTCATTCGGTTTGGCAAAGAATTCAATTTGACGACTTGCAGGATCGGCAACAGGGGAAATACGGCTCAATACTGCCGTCAGTTGGGCAGGGTTCCCTTGAATAGTATATTCAATTTTTTGACCGACTTTTAATGCGGCCTGCATGTCACTGGGTAATTTGGCCTGTATTTCTAAATGATCAGGATCGACTATTTCAAATAGGGTTTGGCCAGCTGCAACCGTTTGCCCGGATTCAACCTCACGTTTGGTGATGACACCTGAGATCGGACTCAAGATGGTTCCATCGCGATCGGCTTTTTGAGCAATATTGACATTGGCCTGTTGTGCATGCACGTTTTCAAGTTGCGCCTGATAATCAACCGCTGCCTGTTCATATTCGACCTTGGAGATAAAACCTTGATCCAGTAAGCGCTTTTTTCGCTGCATCATGTTTTTTGCAAGACTGGCTTGTGCCTGAGTCGCGCTAAGATTGGCTTGAGTTTGCGCAAGACGTGCAGCATTATCTTGATTATTCAAGCGAACTAAAACCTGACCTTTTGAAACGGCTTGCCCCACTTGAGCACTCACAGCCGTTGCGGTCGCAGTCACTTGAGCCTGTATGCTGCTTTGATTCACTGCACGAAATGTGCCGGTAAATGCTGTTTTAGCAACAGAGACCCCATCCTTGACTAAAACTAAATCTTGTTGAATTAATTCAATTTTATTCGTGGTTTGAACCGGCTGTTCTATTTCATTTTTTTGACAAGCACACAGCAGCAGGCTCAGACAGAGGGTGCTATAGGTTAAATATTTGTTGTTGTGGCTTAATTTAGTTGTTTTTATAATACGCTGTCCAAATAGCATGCAGGTAAATCCTTTTTATTTATCGTGGCATAAATTATGCCGTGTTATAACAAATGCAATTTATTCAATAGCTTTTAAACGATTGATGATTTTGTCGTATTCTAGCTGTGTATTGCGATAGTGCATTTGTAACGACTGAATACTTTCTTTTTTTGCTTCAATATTTTTTTGGTTGTTATCAAGGCTATTTTTTAAAGTTGTTGGAAGGCTTTCGGCTTTACGTAAATATTCAATTTGCTGACGTTTGAAGTAAATCCGGTCATTTTGCAGCTGTTTAAGTTGGTCTTGTTGAAAGGAAATTTGTTTTTTAACGTGTCTCAATGCGTCATCGCGCTTGGTTGCAGCAACCTGACTGTTGGTATATGCCGTTTTAAGTTTTAAGTCAGCTGCATTTTGTCTTGCTTGTTCGGCACGTAGAGGTGCTTTTTTGATATCTGCTTCGGTGTTGTAGGCACGGTTACGTTGAATCACTTGCATGTTCTGGTCTAAGGCTTCATAACCATGTCGAATGTGATTTGGGGTTACATTGCTACTAATATTGGCAACGCCTTTACTGTCATAGTAACGATACCAGGTTGCTTTAGCTGGAGCTTCGGCAAAAATAGTGATGGATTGAAAAAGCATCAAGACTAGAAACGTGAATTTTCTAGTCATTTTTTTTTGCGCAATGAAAGCAAGTTTTTGTTTAAACTGACTTTGCATTGAAACCCCCAAATTTAAAGTTGACTAAATTACTTATTTTAAAGTAATAAAAATGCTATATTAGACTCAAAATCATGAATAAAAAACCTCTCTTAGTCAAAAAAAAATCATTGATCGACGGAAAGTGTGAAGCTGTTGTTGAAAACCTTGAAAAATGAGTCTTTGGGCAGAAAATGTTCGTTGAAAACGCAAGTAAAGATATGTTAAAAATGTTTGTAACTTGTAATCAAACTTTCTACTCAAATTGTTTGTACATTCTAAAAATGGGAAGGGTCATTAAATGGACGATAAATTCCAAAATCTAAAAGTGATGGTGATTGATGATTCAAAAACCATTCGTCGTACAGCAGAGACATTACTCCAGCGTGAAGGTTGTGAAGTCGTAACCGCAGTAGATGGTTTTGAAGCATTGGCAAAAATTGCTGAAGCAAATCCAGATATCGTGTTTGTTGATATTATGATGCCGCGTTTGGATGGTTATCAAACCTGTGCCTTAATCAAAAACTCTCAAAATTATCAAAATATTCCGGTCATTATGCTATCAAGTAAAGATGGTCTATTCGATCAGGCTAAAGGTCGTGTTGTTGGTTCAGATGAGTATTTAACTAAACCTTTTAGTAAAGATGAATTGTTAAACGCAATCCGTAATCACGTAACAGCATAAGTTTATTTTTTGGGGAAAAGAAAGCATGTCACGTATCCTTATTGTTGATGATTCACCAACAGAAACATTTCGTTTTAAAGAGATTTTAACTAAACATGGCTTTGATGTTATTGAAGCAGCGAATGGTGCTGATGGTGTCACAATGGCACAAGCAGAGTTGCCGGATCTTGTGTTAATGGATGTGGTGATGCCTGGGGTAAATGGTTTCCAAGCAACACGTCAAATTGCACGTGGTGCTACGACAAAACACATTCCGATTGTGATTGTCAGCACCAAAGATCAAGCAACTGACCGAGTTTGGGGGAAACGTCAAGGGGCAAGTGATTATTTAACAAAACCTGTAGACGAAAAACAATTAATTGATGTGATTAAACAACACCTCAATGCAGGATAAGCTCTATGGCAGCTAATGGATTTATCGAATTACTTCGGCTTGCTAAACGTGGCAACAAAAACTACGTTTCAACTGAAAATGAAGTAAACCGATGGTCAGGCATTGCTTTTGAGATGATGGGGCAATATTTTGTTGCCCCTTTAGGTGAAGTATCTGAGGTGATTTATCCACCTAAATATACGCCGGTTCCGAATACTCAATCATGGGTAATGGGTTTGGCTAATATTCGGGGACGCTTACTTTCAGTGGCTGATTTGGCTCAATATATTTCTGGGCATCGAAGTCAGTTTTCACCCACTCAAAAAGTACTGTGTATTAGTCATAATGACCATTATGTCGGTTTGGTTGTAGATCAAGTTTTGGGGATTCAACACTTTAATAAGAAAAGTTTCTTTTCTAAACACAGTGAATTAGACAGCAATTTACAAGAATATTGTCAGGGATATTTTTACCAACATAATCAACACTGGCATGTTTTCTTATTTAGTCGTTTATTGCAAAACCCAAAATACATGAATGCATCTATAAAATTTATAAACTAATAGTCGCGCGCTGAAGAATGCTGGCGAAAGTCGGGGAGAAGCTGGATGGGCTTTAAACTTAAAAAGAAAAATACAAGTGAAGGCAGCAACCGTAAGGTTGGTAATGCTTTATTGTCAAAGATTCAATCACAAACTGATCAATTATCACGTGTATTTGGTGACAGTGAGAAGTCCAAACCCTTAATTTTGGGCGCAGCATTCTGTCTGGTCGTCGCACTATTCCTATTGCTGTACTTATTCTATAGTGTGCCGCGTAACAATGAATTAACACGTAGTGTCGGTGATTTACGTCTTTTGTCGCAGACGATTTCTCGTCAGGCAACTGAAGCGACGGCATCGGGTACTAAAGAATCGATTGATCAGTTAATTGAGTCTCAAAAAAGTTTCACGGAAAACCTTGAAACAGTAAAGGATATTCATCCGCAGACTCTAGCGTTGGGTGAAGTTGAAAAGCAGTGGAAAACAGTATCTGAAGGGATTGATTTAATTTCTTCTCAACAAAAAATGATTAACCAGCTTTATGATACCAATATTGCCATTGGTGAAACGATTCCGGGGATTCAGGCTGAATATAACTTGATGGTTGACCAAATGGCACGTCAAGACATGCCAAGTAACCAGGTAGTGATTGCGAAAAACCAGGTATTCATTGCAGAACGTATTCTTCGTTCAATCAGTTCGGTATTAACCGGTAGTGATAACTCGCGTGAGTCAGCAGACGACTTTAGTGCCGATACCGAAACATTCGGTTCTTATCTTGAAGCACAGTTGAATGGTAGTGCTGAACTTGGTGTGGAGCGTATTGCTGATCCAGCTTTGCGTGAGTCACTCGCAGGGATTAAATCTGAATATGATGATGTATTAAAATCAGCATCTGCGACGATTCTTAAAAACTCGACGCAAATTGTAAAAGTACGTCAAGCCTCATCTTCAATTTTTGCCCAAGCAGATGAATTGTTGGCCAACCTGAATAAGTTATCTGTCGGTTCAAGTTTGTCGATTGCTATTCCTGCACTATTTTTAATCTTGTGTTTAGTTGGCTTTTTGATCTGTGTATTTAAATTGCTTACATTACGTGGTCAAACAGATAAACAGCGTGTGGCTAACCTGCAAGAAGAGTATGACCGTAACCAGAATGCGATTTTACGTTTACTGGACGAGATCGCTGACTTGGCAGACGGTGACTTACGTTCATATGCAACGGTATCGGAAGACTTTACCGGTGCGATTGCCGACTCGATTAACTTCGCAATTGACCAGTTACGTGACCTTGTATCGCGTATTACCGAAACTTCTCACGAAGTTGCACAATATACGGCGAACACGCAGGGCATTACTAACCAGCTGGCTGAAGCATCAGAACACCAGGCGCAAGAAATTGCCGGTGCATCTGCCGCGATTAATGAAATGGCCATGTCGATTGACCAAGTATCTTCAAATGCTGAAGAATCAGCTGTGGTTGCGGAACGTTCCGTAAAAATCGCTGCCAATGGTGCAGATGTCGTACACCGTTCAATTGAAGGGATGGACACGATTCGTGAACAGATTCAGGAAACCTCGAAACGTATTAAACGTTTGGGTGAGTCTTCTCAGGAAATTGGTAACATCGTTGCCTTGATTAACGATATTGCCGACCAAACCAACATCTTGGCATTAAACGCTGCAATTCAGGCGTCGATGGCAGGTGAAGCAGGTCGTGGTTTCGCCGTGGTAGCCGATGAGGTACAGCGTCTTGCAGAACGTTCAGCATCTGCAACCAAACAGATTGAAGGCTTGGTAAAAACCATTCAGACGGATACCAACGAAGCCGTAATCTCGATGGAACAAACCACTTCCGAGGTTGTACGTGGTGCGAACTTGTCTAAAGATGCCGGTGTGGCACTGGATGAAATTCAAACCGTATCAAGCAACCTGGCGAAATTGATTGCCAACATTTCGGATGCTGCAAAACTACAGTCTGCTTCTGCAGGTCATATTGCAACCACGATGAATGTTGTACAGGAAATTACCTCACAAACCACAACGGCAACGTTTGATACCGCACGTTCAGTATCTGAATTGGCAAATATGGCCGAATCGTTACGTGAATCTGTAACTGACTTTAAATTACCTGACTAAGGTAATACGAAAGCTTTGGGGTGATGCGCCTTACTCTCGGGTATGGCGCATCAATAAATCACAGATAAAGCATCGACAAGATGAACTTAACCTCGAAGTTAGGTCTCGCGTGATGGTGACAATTAAGTTTGAGCGCCCTTCTTGGTGGCAGATAAACGTAAGAAGCCTAAGCTATGAAAGAAATATTAAAAAATTTAGTTGAAACGACTACGCTTCCTGAAGATAGTTATCTTGATCAAGATGCAGAAATTCTCGAAATTTTTGTAGAAGAAATCGAGGAAATCTTCGTTGAATTAAGTACTTTATTTCCGACTTGGTTTGAAAATCCCAATGATCAAGAAATTTTGACCACCATTCGCCGTCATTTCCATACGCTTAAAGGCTCTGGACGCATGGTAGGGGCTAAATCTGCCGGTGAAGTGGCTTGGGCAGTGGAAGACACTTTAAATCGTGTCATTTCAGGCGCCGTGCCCTTAGATACAACGGTTCAACGCTTCGCTCAAACCGTATTTAAAATTTATCAATATAAATTATATCCAATTTTTAAAACTGTTCAGCTGGCTGATATTGATTTGCGTCCATTGGTTTTACTGGGTCAGCAAATACAGCAAAGATTAAGTTTAGAACCTGCTCTGGAAGAATTACTGGCGCTTTCTACCAGCTTGACTGCTGAAGATGGTGTTACTGGTTTAGAGTTGAATGATGAAGCAGCAACTCAACGAGACACTGCAACAGAAACAAATAATGATATCGAAGAAACGGTTGCCATCTTCATTGAAGAAGCTGAAGAGCATTTAGCAACGATTGATCAGTTCTTGCAGAATGAGCATGAAAATAAACAAGATTATAATGCTCTCATTCGTGCTTTACATACCTTGCGCGGCAGTTCATCAATGGCTCAAATCGAGCAGATTTTTGAAGCCAGTACCAAGGCTGAGAATTTATTTAAAACCTTGTTGCAAGAAGAGATTGTTTCGACTTCGAAGCAAACGGCTTTGCTGATTCAGTATGCCGAATTTGTGCGTGATTATTTGCATACCCTTAGACAAGGTGAAATGCAGAAACTTGATGCGATTTATGAAACCTTTAATACTGCATGGAACAACTATGGCTTCACTTCAGCTGAACTAGATGAAGATGTGAATCCTCAAGGTCTGGTTTCCAAGCTGATCGCCTTGAATATTGATTTGTTACTTGATGCTGAATTCGAATTTGAAAAACGTGCCAAAGTTGAATATCCAGAATATATTCAGGCCTTAAGCGATCAAGCTCAACAGTTATTGGATCATACTGATAATCGTGCTGCGGTGGGTATTCACCAATTTACCAATGAATTAAAGTCAAGTTATGAAGCGTTGGTATTAAAGCCAGAGTTGCTCAATATTGACTATGCATATGAGTTGTTTGGACAAGCACACCAAGAATTTATTCATTTGTTTGATACCTTGGCCGCAGGGCAACGTGTCATATTAACCGATGAAGTTCAGAAAATATTGAGTGATCTTTCTGCCTTTGTTCAGCAAGACCTTGAACAGTTTGAAAATAGTAAATCTATCGTTGAAGAGCTGCTTGCCACAATAACAGATACAGCATCTACGACGGTTGATCTGGCACAGATTTCACAAAGAATGCGTTCTGATCGTGCTCAAATGCATGCAGCGGATGCAAACAGTGATTTCGATGCGGATTTACTGGATATTTTCCTGGAAGAAGCAGAGGAGTTGTTGGGTGGTATTGACCAGGATTTAAATACTTGGAGCAAAGATCCAGCCCATACCACTGCATTGAATAATTTAATGCGTTATTTGCATACCTTGAAAGGGGGTGCAAATATGATTCAAGCGACTCATATCGGCTTGATTTCACATGAATTAGAGTCAATTTATGAGCGCGTGATTCGTCAACAAATTACGGTTACGCCACAACTGATTAGTATTATCCGTTTAGTCCAGGATGACGTGTCAGATCGAATTCAAACCATTCGTGAAGATCATATTGACTACTCTGGTGCTCAATCGATTGAAATTTTGCGTAATATCCAAGAGATTGCGCAAGGCACGTTTGCGAGCACTGCCGTGCCTGAAACGGTTGCAGTAGAGAGTGTTGCAGTAGAAAATGTTGCTGTTGAAATCGAGGTCAATGAATTAGCAGAACCCGTAGCTGAGACATTCGCTTCAGAATTTGAAACAGAACAAGATGTTGTTTCTCAAAATGTTGAAACTGTTGAAGATCCTGAGGATAGTATTCGCTTAATTGCAGAAGAAACATTCCTGGAAGAAGCGGAAGAAATTCTAGAATCTACTGATGATTTATTAAAACAGTGGTTTGATCAACGAAGCGATCGTAGCTTACTGCTTCAATTACAACGTGCTGCCCACAGTCTGAAAGGTGGCGCGCGTATGGTTGAAAATGAACCGGTAGCTGCCATTTCGTATCAATTGGAAACCACCTTCGAGCAGTTCGCGGTTCATCACTTTAATTCAAATGCTTACGACTTATTATTACAAACCACGTTTGCATGGTTAAAACAGGCCATCTTTGAACGTGATTACAGTAATTTTGATAGTCTGAAATTAAGTTTAGAGTCGATTGGATTTGTTGATGTAACCGTACAATTGCCAAATCGTGTGACGCAATCTGATCTGTTAACTACACCGAAAACCTTTGAATTTGTTCAAGGTGATGGTGCTGAACCACCTGCAATGCTGGGTGAGTGGGACTTAAGTTCGCAACAAGACAACAGCAATGAAATGATCCGTATTTCTGCCGACTTGGTAGAGAAGATGATCGATTTGTCTGGTGAAAATTCAATTAACCGTTCGCGTATCGAAATGGACTTGGGTCAACTCAGCAATACCTTGAACGAGATGGAATTGGCGATGAAGCGTTTAGCTGACCAATTACGTCGAATGGAAGGTGAGTTAGAGTCACACATTATTGCAAAACATGGTTCAGAAAATTCACGCTATGCCGATTTTGACCCATTAGAGATGGACCAATATTCATCTTTAAACCAGTTGTCAAAATCATTGGCGGAATCTGCATCCGACTTGGTTGACTTTAAAACAACGTTGGCCGATAAAATTCGTGATACAGAAGGTCTACTGTTACAACAATCACGTATTCAAGCCGAGATTCAAGAAAGCCTGATGCGTACGCGTCTGGTACCATTTGATCGCCTATTGCCACGTTTACAACGTATCGTGCGTCAAACGTCGTCCACATTGAACCGTCCAGCAGAGTTGATTGTTCAAAACACTGAAGGTGAATTGGACCGTACCATTCTTGAGCGTTTGGTGACACCATTTGAGCATATGCTGCGTAACGCGATTGACCATGGTCTGGAAGACACTCACGTACGACAAGAAGTACAGAAGCCTGAAGTTGGGCGAATTGTCTTAAATATCAGCCGCCAAGGTACCGATGTACTGGTCTCGTTTAGTGACGATGGTAAAGGGATTGATGAGTCGAAGATTAAAGAGAAGGCTTTAAACTTAGGTTTAATCAAGGCTGATCAATTACTCGATAAACAAGAAATCCTGCAACTGATTTTCCATCCCGGATTCAGTACTGCGAAAGAAATTACCCAAATTTCTGGTCGTGGCGTAGGTCTGGACGTGGTTCAAAGTGAAATTAAAGCACTTGGTGGGCATGTCTCTGTAGACTCAGAGTTGGGCAAAGGAACAACATTTACCATTCGTGTACCAACTACAGTAGCGGTAAGTGATGCCTTGATGGTGAAAGCGGGCGATCAGCAATTTGCGATTTCACTGGCTCAAATTGAACGTATTGTCCGAATTGCACCTTCTACCTTGGACGAGTATTTCAATAGTAAAGAGGACTTCTTTAAAATTGACAATACCAATTATAAACTGCGTTATTTATCCGAGTTTGTTTCAAACCAGCCATTACCGCGTTTAAGTAGCATTGCGCATTCTTTACCGGTGTTGCTCATTAAAGGCAATAGCGGTCAAACCATCGCATTATTGGTTGACCAGTTGATTGGTTCGCGTGCACAAATTGTGGTGAAACCGATTGGTCAGCAATTCTCTAGTGTGGGGGTTGTTGCCGGGGCAACCATTTTAGGTGACGGTCAAGTTTGTTTGATTCTAGATGGTCAAAATATTGCTCGACAAATTCAGACTACACAGCGTCTTAAACATGCATTAGATCAGCGTGATCTGTCGCGTCATCATAATGCACGTCGTTTAATTATGATTGTGGATGACTCTGTGACTGTACGTAAGGTGACGTCACGTTTACTTGAACGTCATGGTTATGACATTGTGACGGCCAAAGATGGTGTCGATGCGATGGAACAACTTGAAAATGTCAAACCGGACTTGATGTTGCTGGATATTGAAATGCCACGTATGGATGGCTTTGAAGTGACGAATCTTGTTCGTCACCATGAAGTGCATCGAGATTTACCAATTATCATGATTACTTCAAGAACAGGTGAGAAGCACCGTGAACGTGCCTTCAGCTTGGGTGTAAGTCATTATATGGGTAAACCATTCCAGGAAGCAGAATTGGTGAGCAATGTTGAAAACTTGTTAGAGACCAGTCAGGGGTAAATAAATGAGCCAAAATCCTGTTTCAAACTCTGCTGTGAATCAAATGACACAACAAGAGTTGCATCACCTTATTACCGTATCGACTGGATTTATCGATGCGTATATTATCGATTGTCATGGTAAAGAGGCGATGTTGTTACCACAAAATATCGTTTTGTCCGCACTGGATAGTGCCACGCAAGTTCCATTTGTGGAATGGCATGAACTCAAGCTACCTGTCTATGCGGTGAATAATCCAGAACAGAAAACAGGGGTGGCTCTGGTCATTGAAGGCGATGACGTGAGTCAACGTTTTGCCCTGATGTGCAATAAAATGCCAAAAACCATTCGTCTACGTATTTCTGAAGTGGTCGATGAAGAACAGGCTTTAAATGATCCGGCGGTATTCCAATACGTACGTATGGCCGATCAAGTTTTTCATATCCCTAATCTGGCGCAAATTCAATCCTCTTTAGGATTGTAATTTTAGCGATAGCTCAAATATGAGTCACAAAAAAAGGAACTTAAATAAGTTCCTTTTTTTGTTTGACGGAGTTCTAGTTAGCCAACAAGCCTTCTAAAATCTGTTCGTAAATTTCAGCAAGCGGTTCCAAATCGGCCACATTTACATGTTCGTCAATTTGATGAATGCTGGCATTTAAAACGCCCAGCTCAAGTACTTGTGCGCCGGTAGGAGCAATAAAGCGACCATCGGAAGTACCACCACTGGTCGAAAGTTCAGTTTCAATCCCGGTGACATTGCGAATCGCATTTTTAGCCGCATTAACCAGTTCACCGACTGGAGTAAGGAACGGTAAACCTGAAAGCGTCCAGTCAATATCATAGTCAACATTGTGACGATCCAGAATTTCCAAGGTACGTGCTTTGAGTTCTTCAGCCGTGACTTCAGTTGAATAACGGAAATTAAACAATAAATTCATGGTGCCCGGAACAACGTTGGTTGCACCAGTACCAGCATTGATATTTGAAATTTGGAAAGAGGTGGCAGGGAAATATTCGTTACCATTGTCCCAAACGGTATCACACAGTTCAGCTAAGGCTTTAGAAGCAGTATGAATCGGGTTAATCGCAAGGTGAGGATAGGCTACATGCCCCTGTTTGCCTTTAACGGTTAAATTGGCATTTAACGAACCACGACGACCATTTTTAACAATGTCACCAAGTTGATTGGTGCTTGATGGCTCACCCACCAGACACCAGGTCATTTTCTCATTGCGTGCTTCTAAAGCTTCGACGACTTTTACCGTGCCGTTAATTGATGGACCTTCTTCGTCAGAGGTAATCAGGAACGCAATCGAGCCTTTATGATTGGGATGTTTAGCGACGAAGCGTTCAGAGGCAACGACCATGGCTGCAAGTGCAGTTTTCATGTCTGCACTACCACGACCGTAGAGCTTGCCATCACGAATTTCGGGTACAAACGGGTCGGAGTTCCAGTCGTCTAAACTGCCTGTTGGAACCACATCGGTATGACCTGCAAAACATAAAACTGGCGCTTCAGTTCCTTTACGTGCCCATAAATTATCGACATCTTCGAAACGCATCGGTTCAATGTTGAAGCCAATTTTTTCTAAACGTTCCGCCATAATGTTTTGGCAGCTATGATCGATCGGTGTTACAGAAGGCTGACGTAACAGTTGCAGGCTTAAATCAAGGGTAGCGGAAGATGTCATGCGATTTTCATCAGTCGATAAATTTGTTAGCTATAATAGGCGAATATGCCCTTGAATGTGAACGACTGCGATAAAATTGCCATAAAAAAACCCTATCTTGGACAGGGTTCTGTGTGCGCTAAAGACAAACTAGTTTTTGCGGATTTCTTCAGAAGTTTTTTCAGCAGTATTGGTTACGGCATCTCCGGCTTTGGATACATCTTTACCCATGCCTTTAAATGTATTACAACCGGTTAAAACAAACGCCAGAATAAGCGAAGCAGCCAGAATTTTTTTCATCATCATCTCCAAGTATTTCATTATTTTGATGTGGATTTAGGTTAATTAATACCCAACGTAAAAAATATGAGTTTTTGATGGTAGAAAAGTAATCAATTGTTATAAAAGTAGACATTTCTCATAAAGTTAACCATTCACTCTTTGAGAAAGCAGTGATGCATGTTTGAACATATAGAAATTGGACTTATCTTTTTGCAGATATAAACCATTGCTCCACCACTGTGCCGTATCACTACTGATCTGCAGTTGCGGGCAAATCCATTCTTGTCGTTGTAAACGATAAAAATGTGCATTTTGAGGAGGGACATGGCTTCCCCAATAGCCTAAACGTCGCTTGAGATTCACCCAAGTCGGAATAACTTGCTGGGTATGTTCAACAGGAAGATAGAGTTGACCTTTTAATATGGCAAAACGCTGATCAATTTGATGATCAAGTGCTTCCTCAAATTGAAATTGTTTTTGGCTAAAGTGATTTAATTTTCGAATTAAGGTGTCGCTACGGTTTAAGCCATACCAATACGCTAAAGAGAAATCCCGTTCAGCCAAATAATATTTTAAAGCGACCTCCCAGTGTTCAATCTGATTGGTTTCAGTATTGAGTAATAGAAAATCGAGTTCACCTAAGGTCTTGGGTCCCGCTATCTTTTGAATGCTATGACCGAGTAATTGATAAGAATGATAGGCTTGATCGAGCAGCCAAAACCAGATAAACATTTCAAAGCGTAGACCTAAACGGGTACTTTTAAGCTGTTGTAAAAAGACTTCTAATTCTTGAGGATGTTGATCTAAATAAAGCAGTCGTGAGCGATAATTCTGAAAATGCCTTGCCCATGTTGCATTGGAATGTAATTGAAAAGAATGCTTGAGTAGCAGTTCTGGTGGAATCGTCGCTAAAATATTCGGACTGGATACACAAAATGCCAGTTGTCGAACCAGTAAATTTTTAAATTGAAGCCAAGGTTCATCCAGATCAGAGGCTTGATTTAAAGCAAACATAGAAACACCCAGCGCAAAATTAAAAGTGCAGAATTACAACTGATAATAGGTAAAAACGCTTTATACTACCGCAATTAGTCGTGTAGGGCAGTGCTATGAAGATGTTGTTTTGGCGAAGTTTGGTGATGATTTTTGTCATCCTGGGCTTTATCGGTGCACTTATACCGGGTATGCCAACAACAGTCTTTCTTATTTTAGCCGCCTGGTCCGCCTCTCAAGGCTGGCCGCAAATGGATGCATGGTTACTCAATCATCCTAAATATGGTGCGACCTTGCGATCATGGCGTGAAAACGGCACTGTACCGCGTAAAGCCAAATGGTGCGCCAGTATCATGATGCTGATCAGCGCCATGATTATGCTGTTTACCCATGCGCCGTTATTGGTCAAGGTATTTACTGACTTAACCATGCTCACAGTTTCAATTTGGCTGTGGCTACGTCCTGAACCGTCGACTGAACAGATCAAATAAACAGAGTGATATCCATCATGTCATATACCTTAGAACAAGCAGATGTCTGGATTGATTTGGCTGAACAAAGTTTAACTTTGCCAAAGCATAATAAGTTTTATGTGATTTCTTCAGGTAAGAATGGGATCGGGGAGCAGGAAAATTCAGGCAAGACCCCTAGAGGTTGGCACAAGGTCGCACTCAAGTTTGGTCACGGTGCAGCTAAAAATGCAGTTTTCAAAGCAAGACAGGAAACTGGCGAAGTCTATGATGAAGCATTAGCGGCACAGTTTCCTGAACGTGATTGGATTCTATCCCGTATTCTCTGGTTAAGCGGTTTGGAAGAGAACTTTAATCAGGGTGAGGGCTGCGACACATTTAAACGTTATATCTATATTCATGGCACACCCGATACCGAACCGATGGGCATCCCAATGTCACATGGCTGTATCCGTATGCGTAATGATGATGTGGTTGAATTGTTCAACCTTATTCCTGAACAAGCATTGGTGTATATTTCTGAACACAGTTTGAATTTAATTGACTGTAAAACAAGCACAAACATCTAAAGCAACATCTCAAGAGATGAAAAGTGAAAACTCCGCTATCGATGTTGGCTAAAAAATAGCATTATTTCCCCATTGTTCAAAAAACATGAAATTTTTGAGTCAAAACTACAGTATGAATTTGTGGTTTTTTGCATAAAATTCTAAATAAATTACAGAAATTGTTTGTTTTTATAGCGATTAACCTATTTTTTAATCACTCAAACGTAAAAAACCAAAAACAGGCAGAAAAGCGTTTGACAGGCTGCATAGATTCTCTATAATGCACCACACAAACGATGAAGTCGTAAAGGGCGCTTAGCTCAGTTGGTAGAGCGTCTGCCTTACAAGCAGAATGTCGGCGGTTCGATCCCGTCAGCGCCCACCAAGCCTTTACGTTAAATGTTTTAAGTGCAGCGGTAGTTCAGTTGGTTAGAATATCGGCCTGTCACGCCGAGGGTCGCGGGTTCGAGTCCCGTCCGCTGCGCCACTTAATTCAGATAACAAGTTGTTTGTACCACAATAGAGACATTGTGTGGATGCAGCGGTAGTTCAGTTGGTTAGAATATCGGCCTGTCACGCCGAGGGTCGCGGGTTCGAGTCCCGTCCGCTGCGCCATTTACATGATAGACCTTTTGAGGGCGCTTAGCTCAGTTGGTAGAGCGTCTGCCTTACAAGCAGAATGTCGGCGGTTCGATCCCGTCAGCGCCCACCAGATTTTTTGTGATGCAGCGGTAGTTCAGTTGGTTAGAATATCGGCCTGTCACGCCGAGGGTCGCGGGTTCGAGTCCCGTCCGCTGCGCCATCCCTAAAATCGAAAATGTAACACCCTTTAAGGGCGCTTAGCTCAGTTGGTAGAGCGTCTGCCTTACAAGCAGAATGTCGGCGGTTCGATCCCGTCAGCGCCCACCATATCTTCCGATATGAAACTTATTTATAAGTTTGCCGTGCAGCGGTAGTTCAGTTGGTTAGAATATCGGCCTGTCACGCCGAGGGTCGCGGGTTCGAGTCCCGTCCGCTGCGCCATTTTCTAGATTCCTTGTTCTAGATCATGGTTACATCCAGCAAGATTTCTTTCTTGCGTCATAAAAATAGCCATGCTATTTTTATTCCTCAAGGGCGCTTAGCTCAGTTGGTAGAGCGTCTGCCTTACAAGCAGAATGTCGGCGGTTCGATCCCGTCAGCGCCCACCATATATTCTCCTTGCTCCAATCCTGTTTTTTTCATAGAATCTCAAGACTATAATAATTTTAAATATTGAAAAACTATGAGAAATCCATATCAACGCAAAGCTGCGTCCAAAAATTTAAACACCACCTATAATGCTCAAGATATTTATAAACAATTCATTGAAACAATTGTTGCTCAAGGCTCTGTTAGCGCTTTATATGATGACGGTTGGGCTTTATGTGCGACTCCTACAGGTCAGCGCGCTTTAGCAGTTTGGCAACATAAAAGCCTGGCAAAGTTGCTGATTAAAGATAATTGGGAACATTATCAAATTCAGGATATTTCACTCAAAGATTTTGTTGAAAAAGTCATTCCTTTTTTACGTCAAGAAAATACCTGTGTGTCGATGGATTTAACGCCTGAAGGACAGAATGTCCTGGTTGCCCCTGAAAAATTATTATTAGACATCAAAAATTATCTGTATCAGATTTATTTGCAAAAACCTGAGTTATTTAAAGACACCAAATTGCCTATACCGCGTAGTATTCGTTTGAATTAATGCTTCTTATCCATTATTTTTAAGGTTGTTTACCGGTTTAATATTCATTAAGTAGCCATCCACTAATAAAGGCAAAGTATTCTCTCAACCAAGAGTTGTAGCGAATATACAAGGGTGTTGGTGCGCTTATAGTGAGGATCTGCGGGTAGCCTTGATGTTTGGCTATGGCTTTGGCGCGCAAAATATGAAAATCACTGGTGGCAATAACAATAGGCTGGTTCAGGCTAATCTGATGTTCTTTGAGCAGGGATTGGACATTGAGTAGATTTTCTTCAGTACTGGTGCTTTGATCTTCTAATAAAATCCGTGATTGGTCTATTTGATGTTGTTTTTGCAGATAGGTTGACATCACCTCTGCTTCAGTCATTTGCTCTTTAAAACCTAAACCTCCAGTCATGATCAGGATAGCTTCCGGATATTGCGTGGCATAGGCTGCCCCGACATCTAAACGCTGTTTTAAAGTTGGAGAGGGCTGACCATTTTCTATGCCACTGCCCAGTACAATAATTGCGGCTGCCGGTTGGGGTGTGGTGTTCTGCTGAATCGTATATTGCAGATAAGCGAAAAAAATAAGCAATGTGCTGAGCCATAGAAAGAATGCTGCCCAAGCACAACGCCACAAAGTCAGTCGTAATTTGCTGGCTTGGATAAATCTTTGAATCCACTTAAAACATAGGGCATACAGGATTAAGCCGATACCGATAATCACCGGAAGAATAATACCTAAATGGATTTTATCGAGTGAAAGTAACCATAAGCCATCGAGTGCTAATAAACTGCCTAGGATAAAACTGAAGCTACGTTTTAGATGGTCCGACATAAGATGGCTCTGGGTGAATGTTGCTGTTAGTTTAAACAATTTGTATGTTTTAAGTATAAAAAAACCGAGCATTAAGGCTCGGTTTTTTATTGGCTTTAATATTTAGTAAACGTCACGACGGTAACGACCTTCTTGACGAAGCTGATCGATGGTTGCCTCACCTAGAATATCAATCAGTGCTTGATCAACATCACTGGCCATACCATTGATGCTACCGCAAACATAAATCACAGCGCCATGATCGACCCAGACTTTAAGTTCTTGGGCTTGTTCACGTAGTTTATGGTGCACATAGACTTTTTCTTCTTGATCACGGGAGAAGGCTAAATCAAGGTGCTGTAGCATACCTGTAGTTTGCCAAGCTTCAATCGTGCTTTGATAGAAGAAGTCATGTTCACGTTGACGTTCACCAAAGATGAGCCAGTTTTGTGTATAGTTCTGACGGGTACGCGCATGTAGCAAGCTCATTAATCCGGCAAGACCTGTACCGTTACCAATACAAATGATTGGGCGATTATCATGAATCAGATGGAAAGATTCATTGGTGCGAATACGCAGTGCAATCTGGCTATTTAATGCTGCATGTTGAGTCAGCCAACCTGAACCCAGACCCAATTGACCTTGTGCAGCTGACTGTTGACGAACCACCAAGCGCAACACTTGTTGCGATGGAATACTGGCAATTGAATATTCACGCGAAGGCAACGTAGGAAGTTGTTCCAGTAAATGATCCATATTGGCAAAAGGTTCAACCTCAACTGTTAAATCTTTACCACACAAAGCATGCTCAATGCTAATTTGTAATGAATCTACTTGCGTATGCGGCTGGATTTGATGCTTTTGCATAAAGACTGCAATATGTTCAGCACTATTGCCCGGTTGAATCTCTGCAATATCGCCGGCTTGCCAAATCACTTCATGGCTTGGTTTTAATTCGATATTAAAGGCAGGCGCACCTAAGCTATTTGGATTGAGTAGATCACGTTTTGTGAGGGTCCAGGTATCGAATGTTTTTTCGATATTCATGGCTTGTAAGTCTAGTTTAGTCACTTTGGCTAAAGCGCTGTTCCATGCCTGAATCTGCTGATTATTGGCATTATCCACCTCAATAGTGGCAAATAATTGCTGCGCGCCATTTTGCTTTAACCAGGCATCAATTTCATGACCAAAACTACAGAAGGTATCTGAATATTCACTCGAACCCAAAGCTAAGACAGCATAGTGCAGATGGCTTAAATCAACTTTTGATGAAAGTATTTTTTTGGCAAAACTTGAAGCTAAATCCGGGGCTTCGCCGGTACCATAAGTACTTGCCACAAATAAGACTTGTTCAGCATTTTTTAAATCATCTGGATTTAAATGTTGTACGGATTTCACGGTTACAGGTTGATGCGCCTCTTGCAAGCTGGTTGCTGTACGCCAAGCCAGTTGCTCAGAAGTGCCGGTTTGAGTGGCATAAGCAATCAGCCAAGGTTTGGTATTTGGATCAATATTGACAGCGGTTAAGCCATTGCGCGCAGCTTGAGTCAGTTTCTTTTGTTTACGACGTTTAAGATACAGCATCCAGCCTGTGACAAAGAACAATGGCATAGACAGAGCGGCTAACATGGCCAGGAATTGGTATACTGGACCAAAGAAGCTACCGCGGTGAACCGGCAACATACTACTCATAATTTTTTCATTTAACTTTTTATCTTCATAAATTTCCATGTCTTTAATGGATGAAGTTTTATAGTCAAATGTGGCTTTATTCCGTGCACGTTCATGTTGTGGAACAGCATCAACAAAACTCAGTTCAACTTCGCCATTGGCTTTTTTCGGTAAATTAATGGTCAGGCTTGAATAATCACGACCGACTTGTGCATTAAATCCAGTCCAGGTTTGGCTTAGGGCAAGATTGATTTGCTCAGCGCTTAGACCCGGCTTGTCACCACCTTCACCACGAGAACCTTGTTTAGAACCTTCTCGATCTTTGTTACTTGATTGTACCTGTTCAGCGCCACCACGTCCTTCACCGCTTGGGGCATTTCCGCCACGTTCACCGTGACCTTCTCCAGCAACACGCTGTGGAGCTTCACCTTTTGATTCTTTTTGTTGTTCGACGCCCATTACATTATACAGGCCGCTACGCCACCAGCCATAAGACCAGGTTAAGCCGGTACACGCGATAATCAGGAAGAAAATAACCACCCAAGTACCCACAACCGCATGTAAGTCCCATAAGAAATTACGACCTTTCAGTTGTGGCTTAAGCATGAACCATTGTTTAAAAGAATGCTTTTTAGGCCAGCGCAGGTATAAACCACTTAACACAAAAAAGATCAGCATCAGGGTACAAGCCCCGGTGATCTGCTTGCCGACTGGTCCGATGGTTAAATTGCGATGCAACTGCTCGATAAACTTAAAAAACTCTCGCCCTTTGATTTCTGGCAAAACTTCGGCAGTGTAGGGGTTAATCATCATGTTATAGCCCTTACGTGCACCTTCTTTGATAATATTTAGACTAGAAGAGGCAGTAGGGTCTTTGGCAACAGTGATGCTGTTAATTTTCATCTCTGGAGCAGCTTTATTAAAGTGCTGATACAGTTCTGCAGGTGTTAACTTGTCACGATTTTCAGCTTGTACGGTATAACTATCTGGATTCAGCCATTTTTGAATCGGTTGTTCATATGAATAAATGGCACCGGTAACCCCCATAATCGAGAGGATTAACCCAGCGCTAATCCCGAGGAACCAATGGATCTGAAAAAAGATTTTTTTTAACATAGCTGAAAAAAGATGTGGGGGTGAATGGTATTAGCGCAAATTATAACTGAATTTTTGGCAAATCATATGGATTTTGCAGGTAATATTCATTCTCATTATCATTTATGATTGTTTTATTAAAAAACCCCCAAGAGTTTGGAGGTTTTTATGCAAATATTTTTGATTACAGCAGGGATTAAACCTGTTTAGCTTCGCCCACTGTTTCAGTTAAATGCTTACGAATGGTGTTGAATGAAAAATTCTTTGAATCCATACGTTTTGGCAGAATATAAGCACCTTGCTGACCTTTAACCTTGAAATTAATCAACATAAAGTCAGGTGTGTTATACCATTCATAAATATCTTTCCAGCCGATTGCACCCACACCTTCTTGCGCACCCATTTTTTGACGCATGATAATGCCATGTGGTTGTACGCCTAAACGAATGCCTTTGATTTCCTGCACCGGGAATTCATTCATTTTACGTTTAACGTACCATTCCAAACCGAATTTACGGATTAAGAAGTATGCCACGACGCAGACCAATGCGACCCAACAAAAAATAGTCGAATAGTTCTTTAATAAGATAATACCAACAATAGATAGAGCAGCCACGACAGCCATAATTATCCATGTTTTCGTGCCGATTTTATTGGTGCTACGCCAAATTGCAAGTTGAGCTTGACGTTGTTCAGCCTCTGAAATTTCATAGTTCACAGGCTGTAGGGTATAAGCGTATAAATTTTTCGTGGTCATAGTGAATTAACAAATTTAGAACTGTAAAAAGTTTAGCATTATTTATACCCATTCAGTGAGTATATTGTTCCAAAATCATGCGAATTATAATGAGCCTAATTCGGTGGCTTTTTCATCACGGTCATGGCTCAAACTTTGCTTTAAACGACTGAGTTGATTCAGAATGCTTAACATCAAAGAGAGTTGCTGTAAAACAATCAGCGATTTCTGATCATCTTCATTATTGTGGGTTAAGCGTTGACGAATCGTGTTCAGCATATTTTGTGCGGTCAGATCGGAAACTTCATCTTTTAATAAAGAACCCTGAATATCCTCTAAAGCCAAGTCTAAAAGCTTTAACACTTCTTGATCTTGGATTTTTTCACGATGTGCCCCAAGTGCGGCAATATAGCTGAGCAGGGTGTGATTCAAACACAAGAATTCGAAAGCTAAAGTTTTTTGGGTCGGATCGAAATCAGGCTCAGTGGCTAAGGTTGAAATCAGGGAGGCAACTTCAGCATCATTATTATGTGCGGCACGACGGACCACACGATATTTCAAACCGTTATTACGACCTTGTTTATATTGTTCAATCACTTCGGCCAAATAGTCACATTGTGCCGTGAGAGAGCGCTTGATGGTGCGCGACAGGCGACGGAACTTCCAGTCCGGGAAAATAAAACTGACCCCAAACCAGGCCAAAGCACAGCCAATTAAGGTATCAATCATGCGAGGTAATGCTGCTTCAAAGCCCATTCCATCCAGATTAAAGTTAATCAGCGCAAGAATGGTAATAAATGCGGTGGCTTGCGCATATTGTTTACTGCGCAATTCAAAGAACAGCACACCACTGAACACCAGTAATAATAATTGTCCTTCAATCGACGGGATAAAGTACAAAACGGCATAACCCAGAATAATACCGACTAAAGTGCCGACAATACGCAGGCGTAAACGGCGTTTGGTGGCATTAAAATTCGGCTGGCTGACAAAAAGAGCCGTCAGTAAAATCCAGTAGCCATATTCAATATTGGTCACTTGCACAAAAATATAACCAATCAGCAAGACCATAGAAACACGAATTGCATGTCTAAACAGTACAGATTCCGGGGTTAAATGCTGTTTGATGCGGATCACCACATCATTCCAGCCTTTTAAGTCATCATCTTTAAGCTGGTTTTCAATATGTTTGGCTTTATCAAACTTGATATGACGTTCTGTTTCTACATTGCGTAGTTGCGCATCAATCGACTTTAAATTTTGATACAGGGAAAACAGGGCATTGACCCAGACGGGGTCATATTGTTGTTCAGCGCGTAATTTCTCTAAAGAGAGTTTTAAATTGGCAAAAGCATGCTTAAAGCGCTGGTTATGCTGATAGGTTTCACGGTGTAAAATGCTGTAACTTAGATCTTTACAGGCTTTTGCCTGAAGAGATAAAACCCGTTGGAAGCGAAATAAAATATCACTATGTTCAAAAATTTTAACCAGTTTTTGATAGTCGATGTGCGCTGAATCGGCGCGTTCATGAATATCTTGCGCGACAAAATAATACTGTAAGCTGCGACGGGTATCTTTTTGCCCACGGTCACCCTTTAAACGGGTGAGAAGTGCAGTTTTCATTTCATTGAAAATGCCGACCAGTTTTCCATTTTCCAAAGACAGCTCAATCATACTTTGTTGATAGCTGCTCGGCGTCATATCGACATCAAACAGGTTTGATTTAGCAAACAGAAAATCGCCGAGTGATGAATAACACTGCGACAATTTATCTTGCACTTGGCGAACAGGGAACAATAAAAAGCTGATCGTTGAAATCAGGCCATACCATGCAGCGCCCGCAACCAACAGCAAGGCTTGGGTATACCAGTTGTCGAATAAATCAACACCCAACATCGAGTAAACGGAAATCACCAGACAGCCATAGGAAATAGTGGCATAACGGCGTCCTAGTGACCCCAGCAGAATCCAGCCAATACAGGAGACAATCAAGCCTAAGGCAAATAAAACTGGGTAAGGAAACAAGAAATAAACAGAGCTGGCAGTAATAAAGAAACCGATATAGGTATAAATCAGGTTCATGATCCGAACCGAGAAACGGTCATCAATATCACTTAAACCTGCGGCGACTACACCCAGTGTTAGCGGAATAGTGGCAATTTGATATCCCATAAAATATGGAACAAAAGCCGTACCTGCAAATGCAATAATCATGCGCAGGTTATACATAAAGGTGGTGTTATACGTCGCTTGTTTAAGCCGCGTCAGCCAAGATTTCAAAGTTTATTCCTACCGCAAGGTGATCTGTGCATTGTGGAGTTGAATTATGTGATTTTTCACTCTCAATTCTGAGAAATAATACTATGTACAGTGTAAGCTTGTCTTCAAGGTAGCCATTTAAAAATTAAATATCAATATGTCTGAACAACAGCCTACACAACAATATTCTACGGCATGGATTATACTGTTGGCGTTACTGACCTCATTGGGTCCACTTTCCATCGATATGTACTTGCCGGCATTGCCACAAATGGCCAATGACTTTGGGGTAAGCACACAAATGGTCGCCAATACTTTACCTGCCTATTTTTTAGGTTTGGCATTGGGACAGTTGATTTATGGGCCTTTGAGCGATCGAATTGGCCGTAAAAAGCCACTTTATTTTGGTTTGGTGCTTTATATCGTTGCAAGCATGCTATGCGTTTTTGCGACCAATGAATGGAGCTTAATTGCGGCACGTATTTTACAGGCTGTTGGCGGCTGTGTCGGGGTCGTCATTGCTCGGGCGACCATCCGTGACCGTTTAGACATGCAAGCTTCGGCGCAGGCCTTTGCCAGTATGATGATTGTGATGGGGATTGCACCGATTATTGCGCCAAGTTTGGGGGCAATGGTATTAAAGTTCTTTTCGTGGCATGCCGTGTTTGTGTTTTTAACGCTGATAGGTGTGATCTGCTTGCTGTGCGTACACTTCTTCTTTAAGGAAAGTCTAACCCCTGAACGCCGTTTAAAATTGAATCTCAACCAGATAGGCAATTTATATGCTGCCATTTTTACTGACCGCAGTTTTAGATGGCCGATGCTAGCCGGCTGTTTTTCGGGCGGAGTGTTGTTTTGCTATATCAGTTCCTCAGCTTCGGTATTAATGGATGACTATGGTTTAGACCAACAACAATTTGCTTATGCCTTTGCTATTAATGCTTTTGGTATTGTGTTGTTATCGACTGTAAATAAACGACTCGCGCATCAATTTTCAGTACTCAGCCGTTTGAAAATAGGCACTGTGCTTCAGCTGATAGGCTCATCTATTTTATTGGTTGCCGGTTTAATGGGACAGATCCCGCTGTGGATTGTACTCTCAGGCATGTTTTTGGCGGTGTCCGGTATTGGCTTTACCGGGCCAAATGCCATGGCCTTGGCGATGTCGGAACAAGGTTCGCGCGCAGGAACAGCCAGTGCGATTATGGGCAGCATGCAGTTTGCTTGTGGCTTACTCGGTGGTGTGATCTTGAATTTCCTGATTTGGAATGCCCTCGTAAACATGGGCTTGGTGATGCTTATGTTTGTAGTCGTGGCTTTTCTGGCCATCATGCAATTAAACATGCCTATACATCATGAGCGATCAAACACTTAATATTGGAAAGAAAAGCAAAAATCGAATTAAAAAAAGACCTGAATGCAGGTCTTTTTTTGTTTGAGATGAAGTGAATTAATTCATTGATCCAGTTTATTCGTCCAACTTATTTATCTAAAAACACGGTAAATTCTTCAACAGCTATACGGGGGGTGATAAAGGTATTTATGATATCGTCCGGATCGGCATAACCGAGCGCAACTGTACAAACCAGTTCTTCATCTTCAGGAGCATTGAGTACATCCAGCACGATCGGGTGGAAATGATTCCAGGCTGCTTGAGGGCAGGTATCCAGACTACGCGCTTTAGCCGCGATCATGACATTTTGAATCATCATGGAAATATCCATTTTGGCGCCAATGCCCATGACCTTATTCACGGTGAAATATAGAGCAACAGGTGCATCAAATAACTGGAAATTACGCAGTTGTTGGCGCGCTATTTTTTCTTTTTCGCCTTTCTGGATATTTAACAATCCGTATAAACCCCAGCCATTTTCACGGCGACGCTCAATAAAAGGGGAAATCCAGGTTTCAGGATAATAGGCAAATGTTTCTTGATATTGGCTAGGGCGTGTCATCAATTGAGCCATATCATGATTGAGGCAAGGTAGATCGCTGACAGGAAGTTTTGAGCCAATTTATCATAGCGCGTAGCAATACCTCGATACTGCTTGAGCTTGGCGAAGAAGTTCTCGATCAGATGTCTTGCCTTATAAAGATGTTGGTCATAATCACGCTGATCAATCGCGTTACTTTTGGACGGCATCACGATCTGACCATTGATCTT
>NZ_SJXH01000034.1 GCF_004336635.1 Acinetobacter sp. ANC 4862 | reverse complement strand
GTCCACAATTCTATTTCCGTACAACTGACGTAACTGGCGCAATCCAATTACAAGAAGGCGTGGAAATGGTAATGCCTGGTGACAACGTTGAAATGTCAGTAGAATTGATCCACCCAATCGCAATGGACCCAGGTCTACGTTTTGCGATCCGTGAAGGTGGTCGTACAGTTGGTGCTGGTGTTGTTGCTAAAGTAACTGCATAAGTATTAATTGTGTGAAAAAAGCGCTCTTTTAGAGCGCTTTTTTTATGCATGATGATTTTTTATATGGGTTTCTTGTGTCATAAAAATGATTTCATTCATTATCTTTTTCTCTCGCGTCGAAATAAAGCAGTGCTTTATTCCCTTGCGTCGAAAAAATGATTTTACTTATTGTTCTTTTCTCTGGCATCGAAAAAGCATTGTTATTATTTATTTCTCTTGCGTCGAAATAAAACAGTGTTTTATTTCTCCTCATGTCCTTAACTGATATTTTCCTGACCTTATCTGCACTTATAGCAAGTTTTTAAATACGTAATATAAGAATCAAGAAAAACAAACATAAGTGAATGTAGCAGCATCATTTTGCTAGATAGGAGTAAGAGTCATGAATGCTAAGGTCAATATCACCAATCGTGCAGGGGCAAGCTTTCCTGTTCGTCGAATGAATTTCGATTTCAATAACGTGCCAGAATACTGGATGAATGGTTCAGTGGGATTGACGCATTTTATGACTGCGCTTTCTGCTTTGTTTCCAGCGGGCGAAAAGTTTTTTATTGATAGTGTTCGGGCCGTTCGCAACCATCCAGCGATTAAAGAAAATCAGGAATTACAAAAAGAAATTAGTGCTTTTATTGGGCAAGAAGCCATGCATACTCAAGAGCATGTGGGTTTTAATGCAGCTGCACAGCGTTATGGCCATGATGTTGATACGCTGGATAAGCATACTGACACCGTGATTCAAACTGCACGTAAAGTATTTGCATTCGTCGGTAAACCGTTTGGCATTACCCAGGAAATGGTCGATTTAACCGCAACCACCGCACTTGAGCATTTTACAGCGACCATTGCATCGCAATTGCTGACCAATCAGAATATTCAGGAATTGATGCAAGATGAAACCATGAAAACCATGTGGTTATGGCATGCCATTGAAGAAAACGAGCATAAAGCTGTAGCTTATGATGTATTTGAAGGCGTATTTGGTAAAGGCTTAAAGTCTTATCTGTTGCGTACCAGTTCACTTTTGGCTGCTATGCTAACGTTGTTCTTTGTGCAAAATTATTTCTTATTGCGTTTATTGCGACAAGATCAACAGTTGAATTTTAGCTCAATCAAAAGTATTTATGAGTATGCTTATAGTCCATCCAAAGGGATTATTACGGGTATGGGGAAAGAAATGTTGATGTATTTTAAACCGAGTTTTCATCCAAATGATTTAGATACTGTTAGTTTGCTTGAGACTTGGAAAGCCAAATTAGGTTTTTAAGGCCTTTTGACTCTTTGGGCAATCCAGATTGCCCTTTTTTTTACTCGATTTTTTATCTAAAGTTCCTATAATGCGAAGCTTCTGTTATTTAAAAGATGAACGAAGATGATTCGTTTGATGCAAAAAGCGGATGTAAGTCGCATCACGCAAATTGAGCAATTGGTACAAACCCATCCATGGACGGCAAAGCAGTTTGAGGAATCCATTGATTCTTATCTGAGTACCGTGATTGAGCAGCAAGGACAGGTGGTGGGTTTTTGTATCTTGCAACCGGTGTTAGATGAAGCCAATCTTCTACTGATGGCAATTGATCCGAGTCAGCAGGGCAAAGGGCTAGGCTTTCAATTACTTGAATCTTCAATTGCGCAATTGAAAAATAATCCGCTGCAAATTTTCTTGGAAGTGCGGGAAAGCAATCAAGCTGCAATTGCACTCTATGAAAAAGCCGGTTTTCATCAAATTGATTTACGTAAAAATTATTATCCAAAGCCAGACGGCTCTCGCGAGCATGCCATTATTATGGTGAAATCATGCAGTGATGATTTTTCACAACTTTTTAAATCATAAGTCATGTTATTTGATAATTGGGTTATTCCATCCAGAGGGCAAGGTGGTCATCAGGGAGTTTCCCAATTGTTGAATTTCTTCTGGAGTGAGCAGGCGGTTTAAACGTCGCCATTGCCCATCAATTAATAGCTCTAAAGGCACATATTGAGATTTATAATTCATCTTATTGGAATGGGGCACCCAATAGCCTAAATAGACATAAGGTAAAGCTAAAGCTTTGGCATGTTCAATTTGCTTAAGTACCGCAAATACGCCCAGTGAACGTCGATTTTCATCAGGATCAAAAAAGGTATAGACCGCAGAAATCCCATCATCTAAAGGATCGCAACTCGAAACGCTAATCAGCTTGTCGTCTTTCCAAAATTCCAAGAAAAAACTGTCTGTGCAGCTATGTACTAAAAATTTTTCGAATTGATCTAAGCTCGGTGGAAACATATCGCCATCGGCATGACGTTCATTGATATAACGTTCATACAAAGCATAATGAATGTCAGATGCATCCGCAGTTCGAGTGATTTTAACAGTCAGGTCCTGATTGCGTTTCCAGGCCTTTTTCTGCGTACTGTTCATATGAAATTCAGTGACAGGGACACGACAGGATAGGCATTGGCGGCATAAATGACATTCAGGACGGTAGACAAAATCGCCACTGCGACGAAAACCGAGACGAGAAAGTTCAGATAAACTGACCACATCAATTCGATGGGCAGGATCTAAAAAGACCATCCGCGCTGATTTATTTTCCAGGTAACTACAGCTATGCGGCGGCGTAATATAATACTGTAAATCATTCAATAGGGACTTTGGGTGATACGAATTCATGGCAAGATCCCTCTGTTATTTTCATTCAATTAATCGTGCGTGTTGCGCTATTGTTTTACTTGAAAATACACCCTCTTGATATTTTTTCCAATCTATTGAGGGCTGTTTGACAACATCTTGTAACGAATTAAGATATGCTTGGCGAGAAAGTGTACAAGCACCCAAGCTTAAAAGGTGATCATTAACCAATTGACAGTCAATCCAGGGTAGATGATTTTCCTGTCCAAGCAGCATTAAAGTATAAAAAGCCATTTTTGAAACATCGGTTTGGGTGCTAAACATCGACTCACCAAAACAGCCATGTCCAATGGTCACGCCATACAAACCACCAACAATTTTACCTTCATCCCAAACTTCAATGCTATATCCATATCCTGCATCAAATAATTGGCAATATCCATCAATAATATCTTCAGAAATCCAGGTATCTTCTGCATAACTCCGAGGTAGGGAGCAGGAACGAATCACTTGTTCGAAAGCATGATTAATCGTGATTTTATAATCAAACTTTTTCATGTTACGGACTAGAGACTTACTGGGGTGGTAATCTTGGGGGCGAATAATGCAACGTGGTTCAGGACTCCACCAACAGATAGGTTCACCTTCACTAAACCATGGAAACAGACCGTGGGTATAGGCTTCAAAAAGCGTAGAAGGGGAGAGGTCGGCACCTATGCAAATCCGCCCCTGATCATCTGGATCAGCTTCGATGGGATCGGGAAAAATGAATTCTGAGGGTGCTAATGGATGCATGGGATTTAGCCTGAACGAGAAGAGCAACGAGCGATAAGCATTTATGATTTTTATCATACAAAAAAAACCGCCCAAACAAGGACGGTTTTTTTTGTTTAGATAAAATTATTCACCTAAAGCATCAAGATATTTTTCAGCATCAAGGGCTGCCATACAGCCTGAACCTGCTGACGTAATCGCTTGACGGTAAACACTGTCCGCGATATCACCTGCAGCAAATACACCCGGAACAGATGCAGCAGTTGCATTGCCGGCAGTACCGCTGTGAACCTGAATATAACCATCACGTAGGTTCAACTGACCTTCAAACATGCCGCTATTCGGTTTGTGACCAATCGCAACAAATAAGCCGGTGACTTCTACATCTTGTTTAGAGTCATCTTGAGTCGATTGCAGGCGAACTGCAGTTACACCTGACTTGCTGTCACCGAGAACTTCATCCACTTGATGATTCCAGATGATGCTGATTTTGCCTTCTTTCTCTTTCTCGAACAGATGATCTTGCAGAATTTTTTCTGAACGCAACGAATCACGGCGGTGAACCAAAGTCACGTGTGAAGCAATGTTGGATAGATAAAGTGCTTCTTCAACCGCGGTATTACCTCCACCGACTACCATAACTTTTTGGTTTTTGTAGAAGAAACCGTCACAGGTTGCACATGCGCTGACACCTTGACCCATAAATGCAGCTTCAGATTCAAGACCTAAGTATTGGGCAGTTGCACCTGTTGCAATGATTAATGCATCACAGGTGAACTCTTCCATATCGCCTTTTAGAACGAATGGACGAACGCTTAAATCAACTTCGTTGATATAGTCATAGACAATGTCAGTACCAAAGCGTTCAGCATGCGCTTGCATACGTTCCATGAGTGCAGGACCTGTTAGACCTTCAGGGTCACCCGGCCAGTTGTCGACTTCAGTTGTCGTGGTCAATTGACCACCCAATTGTAAACCGGCAATTAGCGTTGGCTTTAAGTTGGCACGTGCAGCATATACAGCTGCGCTATAACCAGCAGGGCCTGAACCTAGAATAATCAAACGTGAGTGACGAGCGCTCATTCGCGGCATCCTTTTTTTATTTAGAAATTTGTGAAATTATACGTGAAACTCGATAACAGTTGTGTGAGTTCGATGTCGATATTATTGATCATTGAAATCGATTTGAGCTATATACAATAAGGATGCTGTGCTAGATACTCAATTCATAGGATTTGTATCAACAGCCTCTACATAATATTGCATCTTTTTCCTTGGAACAGGTGCATAATATCGAGTTTAATTGCGAAACTATTTTGTCTTAGTTTTTTACAAAAACATGAATGAAAAATTGGTTACAGGACAGTATATGACTGCGGTGTCGAGTGCTTATGCACAGCGCTTAATAATGACATTATTTTTAGTCTCTTTTGGAATTTATTTATTCCTTGCAACAGTGACTTATACGCCTTTTGATCCAGGCTGGATGCATATTTCCAGTGATACTCAACAGGTTTCAAATGCCAGTGGTGTTGCAGGGGCATGGATCGCAGATTTACTGTTCGGTTTTTTAGGCTGGGCAAGTTTACTCATTCCAGTCTTTTTATTCGTTGAGGCAATTCAGGTCTGGTGGCCGTATAGTTTTTTGAATAAGCCTTTTCGCTATGCCGCACAATTCTTTATTTTACTGGCGACAGCAAGTTTATTGTATTTGTTTTGGCAAGTTCCGGCAGATACTCTAGACAATGCATCCGGCGGTATTATTGGTTATGAATTGGGTGAAAGTCTGTCTCAAATTTTAACCATTTATGGCGCAACCGTTTTTCTTGTGGTGTTTTGGGTGGTTTTATTTACCCTGTCATTTGGTGTGAAGTGGAATAAAACCTGGGTTACACTCAAAGCCACACCTGCTTATTTACAAGACTTGTTTTATAAAAATGTCCCGGAAACCGAGTCTGCATTTGATCGTACAACGCCTGAAGTTAAAAAAACCTTTGCGAGTACTAAACAAAAAGCTGTAGTAGAAAGCGTATCACCCGCTCCAGAACATCATGAAGTTCAAGATGTATCGCCTGTAGTGCGAGATCAGGCTGCAGAGCGCTTGTTCAATGACATGGTGGAAAAAGAAGAACACTATGTACAGCAGCAGATTATTGATGCCGAAGATGAAGTTGAATTTGAACAGGTCTTAGAAAAAGCGCATCGCCTAGAAGAAAATACTCGACGTGCGGTAGCGACCGGTGAAGTTTGGCGTGCCTTAAACTCAGATGAAAATCAAAAACATAAACAAGATATTGACGCTTTATTAAAAGCTGCAGAAGAATCTGAACTGCATACGCCGCATGAACATTTTAAAGCCTTTGTTGATGAGCAACCTGTAGCAACGCTCCCCCAGACTTCTAAACAAAATCTGGATTGGGATGATGATGAAATCTTTGATGAATTGCTTGCTGCAGTTCCAAATGGCAAAACAGCCACGGATGTGCATACACCATTTAATCATGTAGAGACTGAACAAGCAGCATCACCTGTTGAAGAGAAAATTGTAATCGCATCATCTGCAATAGCAGCTTCACCATCGATACATACAACACCTAAGAATTCGGCTTTAGATGACGAGTTTGATGGACTCGATGATCTGTTGGTGGATGATTTGCTAATTGATGAGGTGGAAGAGCCTGCTCCAGTGCGTACTACGAGTAGTTATGCACAATCATCCGCATTTGTCAGTGGCGCAATAAAAACCCAGATTCAGCAACCGATCATTTCAGAAGATGAAAAAGCTTTAATTGCATCGAATAAAGATGTATTTCGTGAAGTCTGGCAGGAAACTGCAGGCAAACCAGTCGAAGTTGACGAACCCGTTGAAGATGATTTCGATTTTGATGCGCCATTAACCGATGCATCAGGTCGTCCGATGTCACTGGCGATGCAAGTGGCTGCACGTCGTAAAGATTTGTCACCGCTACCGGGACTGGATTTACTGGATAAAGTCGATCCAAATAAAAAAGTAAACTTTACTGCTGAACAGTTAGCCCGTTTATCAGAATTACTCGAAATTAAACTGCAAGAATTTAATGTCAAAGCCAAAGTTATAGAAGCACAGCCCGGGCCGGTCGTGACGCGTTTTGAGCTGGATCTGGCACCTGGAGTCAAAGCCTCTAAAGTGACCAATATTTCACGAGACTTGGCGCGTTCAATGTCGATGGCATCGGTGCGTGTGGTCGAGGTGATTCCGGGTAAACCGTATATTGGGATTGAAGTGCCGAATAGCACACGTGAAATGGTGCGTTTGATCGAGTTGTTAACCATTCCTGCTTTTACGGATCCAAATAGCATTCTTTCGATGGCGATGGGTAAAGATATTTCGGGTAATCCAGTCATTGCTGACTTGGGTAAAGCACCGCATATGCTGGTTGCAGGAACCACTGGTTCAGGTAAATCGGTGGCAGTAAACTCGATGATTTTATCGATGTTGTTAAAATATACGCCTGACCAGTTACGTCTAATTTTAATTGACCCGAAACAACTGGAACTTGCCAACTATAACGATATTCCTCATTTGCTTACGCCAGTCGTGACGGACATGAAAGATGCAGTCAATGCCTTGAACTGGTGTGTCAATGAAATGGAACGTCGCTATAAGCTGATGTCTTATTTGAAAATCCGTAAATTGAGTGACTATAACCGCAAGGTCGATGAAGCGATTGCCAATGGCGAAGATCTGATTGATCCAACGTGGAAAGCAAGTGACTCGGTCGTAGGCGAGCGTGCGCCACGTTTGACGCCGTTACCTTCGATTGTGATTGTTGCCGACGAATTTGCCGATATGATTATGCAGGTGGGTAAAAAAGCTGAAGAAATGATTACCCGTTTGGCACAAAAATCACGTGCTGCGGGTATTCATTTACTGCTTGCGACACAACGTCCATCGGTTGACGTGATTACTGGTTTGATCAAAGCCAATATTCCAACCCGCGTGGCTTTACGTGTAAACAGTAAAATTGACTCGCGTACTATTTTGGATGCCGGTGGTGCAGAAGACCTGTTAGGACATGGTGATATGTTGTTCCTTGGGCCTGGTAAAATTGAGCCTGAACGTGTGCATGGTGCTTTCATTTCCGATGATGAAGTCAATAATATCTGTGATGCATGGCGTGAACGTGCTGCTCCGAATTATGTCGATGAAATTCTAACGCCTTATGATGAAGAACCGACTTCGCGTGGTTTTGAAGATGGGGATGGTGGTTCGGATCGTGATGCCTTGTATGATCAATGTGTATCCTTTGTTCTGGAAACACGTAAGGCTTCAACCTCGTCATTACAGCGTAAGTTTAGCCTTGGTTATAACCGTGCTGCGCGAATCATTGACCAGATGGAAGAAAATGGGATTGTCAGTGGCATGGGTGCCAACGGTAAACGTGACATTTTAGTCTAAATTTTCATACTGAGTTGAAGGCCTGCATAAGCAGGCCTTTTTCTGGATGTTAAAAAGCTATACTTTTAACATTACATGAATATTTATTGAAAATGATAAAGGTGATTCACCTCATGCAATGGAAATGCAATTTAGGGATGAAGCGTAGATAATGAATGTTGTAATGGCCTTGTTTCCATTAATTATTTTAATTGCCATGGGGTATATCTTTAAACGGACACAGTTTTTAACGGATGACTTTTGGCGTGGCGCGGAAAAACTGAATTATTTGATTTTATTTCCGGTATTACTTTTTAATAATCTTGCTTATATAAAATTGGAACTTACAACGATTACTCAGGTGTTATTGGCTCTGTTTATCATCATTATAATAAGTACTTTAACGCTGTGGGTAGCGAGGGCGTTTTTTCATATTCCGATTGCGCGGTTTGGCGTATATGTGCAAAGTCAAATTCGCTTTAATACCTATATTGGTTTATCCATTATGTCTTTGCTGTTTGGTGCTCAGGGCATGCAAATGTTTACCATTATGATTGCTCTGGCGATTCCTTTGGTGAATGTGATTTCAGTGCTGGCTTTTTCACAAGGGCAGGGCTTAAAACCTGCGCAGATTCTATTTTCTTTGATGAAAAATCCGCTAATTTTGGGCTGTGTAATTGGAATTGTATTTAATTTGCTGCAACTGTCATTATTTTCTGGCTTGGAACAACTGTTTAAAATTTTAGCCAGTATGAGCCTACCTTTGGGATTGATTTGTGTCGGGGCAGCTTTACAGTTTGCAAAACTGAAATATGATTATTCAAGATTATTGTTGAATACTTTAGGGCGTTTAATCGTGATGCCAAGTTTGGCTTATTTGATTTGTTATACGATGAATTTGAATCAGTTTGAAACGATTATTTTGGTGGTGTTTTTTGCCTTGCCCACGGCCTCGGCCTCCTATATTTTAACGCGCTATTTTCATGGCGATAGCCAACTGATGGCGGGGGTGATTAGCTTGCAAACGCTATGCTTTGCAGTCACGTTTCCTGTGCTGATGATGTTGCTTTCTTAATGCATAGATATAATTTTGTCATAAAAAAGCCTGTCGGTTTTATTCAAACGGACAGGCTTTTTTATTTATAAGCTATAGTTTTTAAAATTATGCGAACTTAGCCAAAACTTCTAAAAATCCGTCACGTTGGCGAGGATATTCAGCAATCACATCATGAATACGTTGGCCTTCAGGATTGGTTGCATTGACATCACGACCATCGGCAATGAATTGAGTCAGTAAGCGCTCATAGTCATTTGGACGCATATGTTTGAATGCGTGATAAAGCACATGAAAATCGGCATTCACGCCTGCAGGAGGAAGCTGTGTTAAATAGGCAAATACACGCTCGTCTGACCATTCTTCATTGAACGTTGCTGGCTGAGATAATGCCATCGCAAACTCCTTGGTAAACTGAATAAAAAAGGCAAAATATGGAGGACTAGAGAAAGCAGTGCTTTGCTAATCCAGTCTCATATTTTGCCTTGATTCAATATGCTTGACTAATCAGAATTCAGATTATCGCTCTTCAGGCAAATTGATATTCATTTCTAACATTTCGATGTTTGCTTCAGAACGAACCGACATTTGAATATGCTGTTCATCCACACCACGAACATAACGATTGACCACCTGCATGATTTCTTTCTTCATTTGGTCAATTTTGTCTTGGCTTAAGCGTTTACCTAAACCTTGCTCAGAGGCAACAATTACTTTTAAGCGGTCTTTAGCAGTTCGTGCGCTTGAAGGTTTATCATCGTTGCTGAATAATTTACTCCAGAATCCTGCCATTTTTTACGCTCCAAATAATCGTGCTAACCAACCCTTAGGTTTTACCGTGATATGACGGTAAGGACGCTCTTCACCCAAGAAGCGCGCTACAAGGTCATCATAAGCCTGACCCGCCGATTCTTCAGTAAAGAGAATTACAGGTTTACCTTCGTTTGACGCTTGTAAAACACTTGGACACTCAGGAATGACACCGAGTGTAGGTACACGTAAGATATCTTTAGAAATATCATCAATCGTTAACATTTCTTGTTTATCGGCACGTTCGGGATTGAAACGTGTAATACACAAATGCTTACGGATGCGACCTTCGTTTTGTTCTACTTTTTTGGTTTTGCTGTCGAGCATCCCAATGATACGGTCAGAGTCACGTACTGAAGAAATTTCAGGATTGGTTACGATGATCGCTTCATCTGCATGGTACATCGCCATGATTGCACCGCGTTCAATACCCGCAGGTGAATCGCAGATAATGTAATCGAATTCTTGCGAAAGTTCGTCCATTACACGTGCCACACCCTCATCGGTCAAGGCATCTTTGTCACGGGTTTGTGATGCAGGAAGAATATATAAGTTCTCAATATCTTTATCGCGAATAAGTGCTTGTTGAAGTCGAGCTTCATTATTTAATACATTTACAAAATCATAAACAACGCGACGTTCACAACCCATAATTAAATCTAGGTTACGTAAACCCACGTCAAAATCGATCACAACAGTCTTGTGGCCGCGAAGGGCTAAACCTGTTGCAAAAGATGCACTAGTCGTAGTTTTACCTACACCACCTTTGCCTGATGTTACGACAACAATTTTCGCCACCGAATCCACTCCTGTTATGGTTCAAATCCCCTTTTAGATATGGGACTTATGGTGTTTATTTATACATTAAAATTCGAGAACTTCAAAGACAAGTTCTTGTTGATCATTCAAGTAAATATGTACCGCTTTTTTGAGGACATGCTGTGGAATGTCATCTGCTACACAATATGTACCTGCAATCGATACCAGTTCTGCTTCTAGGGAATGGCAGAAAATACGTGCTGCACTGTTCCCGTCTGCGCCGGCGATGACTCTACCACGAGCGCTACCATAAATATGTATATTTCCTGAAGCAATGATTTCAGAACCACTGTTGATTCCTGCATTGAGAATAATATCACCATGATTTTGTACAAGGCATTGACCTGTGCGCAAAATTTCATCGTGATAAGAGGTCACATGACTCACCACACGGGCAGGTTTTGCCTCTACTTTCTCTGATTCTTCAGCTTCGTCACCCGTAGCTTCAGGTTCTACTTCAACCACTTGTTCTTTCGTCGGTTTAATACGTTGCAATGGTTTAGTGTCTGAAGGCAGAACAGGGAATTGAATTGCGCGAGCTTGATCAGCGAGTAAACCTTCAGTCACCGCCATAGGCTGTACTTCCAGGCTGATCAATAATTGAATTAAGGCAATAAGTTCTTGTTCAACTGAACTTTCAATCACAACTAATGTACCCGGTGGAAATGCTTTTTGGAGCATTGGCGCGAGTTGCTGGCGGATTGCATCGTGATCATTGGTATCTAAGATAATGCGAATCGCATTGACCATTCTGCCTTTTATCCGTATATCAGCCATAATTATTCCTTAAGACTTCTGACTCATTTATTTTATGTCGAAGTGATGTTGTAAATAGAGCAAATCCTAGAACAAATTGAATGATTTCTCTAGCGACGTTTTAAATATTTTTATCTGATGATCATTCTTTAACTTGATCATGTTGTTCCAGCATTTGTTGCCATTGTTTTACTTTGACCTGTTGGCGAATCGCCTCTAAGCTTTCAAAAACGGCAGACTCAACCAGTTTTTCCACATGGGTATTATTTTCAAACTGTATTTGACTGATTTTATTTGAAATTTCTAAATAAGCCAGATTTTCTTTATTTTTATTATTTTGCGCGAACGGTTCAATCAGACCTTGGGTAATATTTTCACCCAAACGCTGTCCAATACTTTGGATCTGTTGCTCTATACGTCCACCGACAATCGGAATTAAACGTAATAATTGTGTTAATTCGGGCGTATCTTCAATTGCCTGATTGACAATATTTCCGACATTTTTTGCAATAGTCACTCTTTGTGCTTGTAACTCTTTGCCCAACGATTCCTGCAAGATATCAGCCAGGGCAGTGGCGAACATTTCACGGTGATGCGCAACCAAATCTTCAATCAATTTTTTATGCGTGGTACTGGTTGAAAGTTCGTGTTTTATACTGTCTAAAACGGTAATCACAATACGACTGGTCAGTTCTTCGAGCAGCAGATGATAATAAAATTTGGCGCGCTTATACCAACTGTCAGGAATCACTTTATAGCCATGTTCATGCAGGTTATAGGCAATGGATCCGGCACGTAATAAACGCAAAAAACGCAGTTGCGGAATAATGGACAGAATTTCGTACCAATGAATAAAAGGAAAGAAAAACCAGCGCTTATGATATTGTCCGATGATGGCAATTCCCCAACGGATCAGCAGTTCAATCACCAGAAAACTGGTAAACCAACTTTCGGTAATAATCACCCAGGGACGCAATTCTGTCCGATAAAACTGCAATAGTTCAGGAAAATGAATGAAGCTAAATAACCAGCCACCAAAATCACTCATCAGGATGGCGTTGGCACTTAAGCAGAACAAGTTGATGATGATCAGAACCATCATAAAAATGTCATAGCCCAGTGCAACTTTCCAGCCCCAAGAGTCTTTTTTCACGAAATGAAAAGTTGGCTTGGCTATTTTGTCATCTTGCTTCATTGTCTTCCTTAAATGCGATTTATGCTTTTGCAGCCAGGTCTTGCTTCATGCGTTCAATCAGTTGATCTTTCTCAATCCATAATTCATGCACCCATTGCTGAAAACGTTCACGATATTCAGCATCATCTTCGTAATTACCGCCTAAGACCCAGCTTGGAATATCTATTTTACGCAGATTGACTGCAATACGATGAACATCCCCCAACCAAAAATCGCCATAGCCCGGTGCACCATCCGGATAAACAATGGTCATATCCACCAAGGCATCAATTTTGTCACCTAAAATATTTAAGGCCAACGCTAAACCGCCCGCTTTAGGTTTGAGTAGATTTTTATACGGTGATTGCTGTGCTGCATGCTTTTCCGGAGTAAAGCGCGTACCTTCTAAATAGTTGAGCAAGGTAAAAGGTTGACTCAATAATTGTTCACAGGCTTTGCGTGATTCTTCCATATCACGTGTTTTAAGCTCAGGATTCTTGGCAATTTGTTCTTTGGTATGACGCTTCATCATTGGAAAACCTAAAATTTTAAAGGCTTGTCCAACGAAAGGAATAAAGATCAGTTCCCACTTGGTAAAGAAACGGGTCAGCGGCATACGGGTTAAACCAAAATATTGATTCACTGTGGTATCGACCCAACTCTGATGATTACAGGTCATCAGGTAACGACCCTGCATGCTCAGATCTAAATTGTCATCAATACTAATATCCCATTTTAGATGCGGTAATACATGATCAATCAGCCAATTATTGACACCGAGCCAACTGTTGGTAATTTGAATATTAGTTTCATCAATTTTACGTGATTTTTTGACTAATTTAGTCAATCCCAATGCGAGAACGGGAGGACCATGAAAAAAAGTACTTCCGCTCATCACTGATGCTACAGTTAATCCGCGAGATATTTTTTTTAATATGGATTGTTTCTGAATTTGCGATGACATATAAGAACGGTCCTAAGATGAAGTCGTCTAATGTTTTTTCACCATTTAATATAATTGTAGAATTCGAAATAAAAAAGTCTATTCATGCAACTATGTAGGAATTATGTCTAAGATAGCTTGCTCACAAGCATAAAGTATTACAAAATGTAACTAAAGCTTTTATTATTTACAAAAAATCAATGGTATGCCCATTTTTTTTAATCCATCATTCCACTATACGATAAAACACAAAAAGGAGTCATGCAATGCGTGCACTAGCAATTTCAGCAGTAGTAGGGGCAATGGCGTTATCTGGTTGTTCAACAACGGGTAATAACATCGGTGGTATGGAATACGACAAAACAGCAATTGGTGCACTTGTAGGTGCAGCTGCTGGTTATGGTATTTCTAAAGGTAATGCAAATACTAGCGCACAAAACAACCGTGCAGCAGCAATCGGTGCTGTGTTAGGCGGTGCAACAGGTGTATATCTAGACAATAAAGAGAAAAAATTACGTCAACAAATGGCCGGTACTGGCGTAGACGTGACTCGTAATCCAGATGGTTCTGTTGGTCTGATCATGCCGGGTAACATTACCTTTGATACCAACAAATCAAATATTAAACCTAACTTCTACGCAACTTTGAACAAAGTTGCGCAAACACTGACTGAAGACAACAAGAGCGGTATTCTTGTAACAGGTTATACAGACAGCACTGGTAATGACTCAATCAACATTCCATTGTCTCAAGCGCGTGCTCAATCAGTAGCCAACTATCTTGCCGGTCAGGGCGTCGCACGTACGCGTATTAATGCACAAGGTCAAGGTTCAGCGAACCCAATCGCATCAAATGCGACAGCTGAAGGCCGTGAACAAAACCGCCGTGTAGAAATCAGCATTTACGCGATTCAATAATTCTTCATAAGTCCATGATGAATTGAAAAGACCACCTTCGGGTGGTTTTTTTATGAATGTCAAATCTGTATTTTAGGTTATGCAAGTTGGGCTGAGATGACTATAATCGAGCTCGAATCAAAACGAGGAAATACTATGTCGTCGGCAAGTCAGCTCAATGACAAGCAACTTGAAGCCATGAAATATACTCAAGGACCCTTGTTAGTACTTGCAGGGGCAGGTTCAGGTAAAACGTCCGTTATTACGCGAAAAGTCGCACATTTGGTTCAGAATTGCGGTATTCCTGCACATCGCATTACCGCCATGACCTTTACCAATAAAGCTGCACGTGAAATGAAAGAGCGTGTCGGAAAATTATTATCTCGTGAAGAGGCCAAAGGTCTTTCTGTTTCGACCTTCCATACTTTTGGTTTGAATTTACTTCGTTTAGAAATTAAACATACCCCATTAAAAAATAATTTTTCAATTTTGGATGCCGATGATTGCAAACGCATTCTGATGGATTTAATGCATCGTGATAATTTGTCCGGTGCAGAAAGTAAAGAATTGATTGCCAAAGCCATGAAAATGATTTCGGACTGGAAAAATGACCTGATTCCACCCGAACAGGCACATACCACCTGCGAGACAGCAGAAGACGTGCAATTTGCGCATTTGTATCAACTGTATGAGCGCAACTTGCGTGCCTATAATGCAGTGGATTTCGATGACTTGATCGTGATGCCGACCCGTTTATTACAAGAAAATGCCGAAGTCCGGGATAAATGGCAAAACCGGGTTCGTTATCTGTTGGTTGACGAATATCAGGATACCAATACTGCCCAGTATATTTTGGTGAAACTGCTGGTTGGGGTGATGGGACAATTCACCGCTGTAGGGGACGATGACCAGTCGATCTATGCATGGCGCGGTGCAAAGCCTGAAAACATGGCCTTGTTGAAAGAAGACTTTCCAAATCTAAAAGTGATTAAACTCGAGCAAAATTATCGTTCGACCAGTCGTATTTTGAAAGCAGCCAATACGGTGATTGGTAACAATCCGCATATTTTTGATAAAAAGCTCTGGTCAGATAAAGGTCATGGTGAAGTGATTCGTGTCATTACCTGTCGTAATGATGATGATGAAGCTGAACGCGTGGTGAAAGATCTCATCACGCATAAATTGATGAATGGTAAAAACTGGAAAGATTATGCGATTTTATATCGCGGTAATTTCCAGGCACGTGTTTTGGAAACACAGCTGCGCCAAATGCAAATTCCGTACAAGTTGTCGGGTGGTCAGTCATTCTTTGGCCGTGCTGAAATCAAAGACATCATGAGTTATTTGCGTATCATCATTAATCCAGAAGATGACAGTGCATTCCTCCGGATTATTAATACGCCGAAACGTGCGATTGGTCCGGTGACTTTAGAAAAGCTGGGATTATTCGCGCAAGAAAATCATTTGTCGTTATTAACCGCGGCGGGTGATCAGCGCTTGACCATGGTGATGCCGAAAAAGGCCACTACACAACTGGCAGAATTTGCCGATTTTATTGGTAACTTTACCCGTAACTTGCTTGAAGATGACGAACCTGTTCCGATCATTCGTCAGATGATGCTTGAAGCCGGCTATATCGATTACATCAAAGAGCAGGCGGCAACACCAGCGCAAGAAAAAACCAAGATCGATAACATTGAAATCTTGTACAGCAGCATTCAGAGTCTGATTAATCGTGCTGAAGATGTCGATGAGAAAAACATTGAAAGTGTGATTCGTAAAATGGTGTTGCTGGATATGCTCGAGCAGCAGAAGGAAGAAGAAGATACCGACAAGGTCAATTTACTGACCTTGCATGCTTCAAAAGGTCTTGAATTTCCTTATGTGTATCTAATTGGTCTGGAAGAAGAATTGTTACCGCATAAAAACTCCATTGCCGCAGAAACCATTGAGGAAGAACGCCGTTTGATGTACGTGGGAATCACTCGCGCACGCCAAGGCTTAACCATTACGCTGGCTGAACAGCGTAAAAATGGGGGGCAAATGAAGCAAATGACGCCAAGTCGTTTCCTGGATGAGTTGCCTCAAGATGATTTGGACTGGCTGGGTCGCAAGAAAAAATTGGCAGGCAATATTGATCCAAAATTGCAGGCACAGCATTATCTTGAAAATTTACGTGCGCTGATTAAGCGTTAATACACTATTTAAACCATGCAATTAGGAAAGAACAGATGAAAGTTCAAGTTAAAGTGCTCGATACACGTTTAGGCGGCCAATGGCCTTTGCCGACCTACGCAACTTCGGGTTCAGCAGGTTTAGACTTACGTGCTTGTGTAGAAGAAGCGACTGTAATTGAACCGGGTCAAACTGTATTGGTTAAAACAGGTTTGGCAATTTATATTGAAGATACAAACTTTGCAGGTTTGATTTTACCGCGTTCAGGTTTAGGGCATAAACACGGAATTGTGCTTGGGAACCTGGTGGGCTTAATAGATTCAGATTACCAAGGTGAGTTGATGGTCTCGGTTTGGAACCGTAGCCAAACCGCATTTACTTTAGAGCCGGGTGAGCGTTTGGCTCAATATGTGCTTGTTCCTGTAGTGCATGCTGAATTTGAACAAGTGGAAGAATTTATTGCAACTGAACGTGGTGCAGGCGGTTTTGGTCATACCGGTAAAGGCTAAACTGTAGATTGAGTTTAAAGAATTTATAACCTGATCAATGAACAGCAATATTTGTTTTTTATCAGGTTTTATTCTTTATTTTATAGCATGCTTATATTTGAAACTTTAATCAGCTTGATAATAAAAGAAGTCATAATTAAAGATTTACAACATTTAAATTAGAAAGATTGCTTTTACCTTCAAATAAACTCTTATTTTATTTTTTTAAAGAGCTGGTTTTTAAATAAAAATATTTAACATTATTTGTTTTAAAATTAAATAAAAGATTTATTTTTCAATCAAATACCATCTTTTTGGTAAATTATTTGTAAAATTTTTTTACCATTGCTTAAAAATATGAAATGCATTTAAAATGTTAATCTCCTCCTTTAAGATGATGCACTAGTTGTGAATACTGACTTCATTAAGCATTCCATAAATTTTTCACTTTATGGGCTACTCTAAGTAGAAGAAATCATCATGAATTTTAAAAATAAAAAATTTCCGGCACAAATTTTTCGTGCCTATGATATTCGTGGAAAAGTGTCACTTTTGACACCTGAAATTGTAAAAGTGATTGCCTATGGATTGGTTGCCCAATATCACAAGGTCGGACAGACTCAACTTGCCATTGGTTACGATGCGCGTTTAACAAGTCCAGAATATGCAGAAATAATTAGACAAGTATGTGAAGAAAAAGGATTGAATGCGACCATCATCGGTTGTTGTTCGACACCATTATTATATTTTATTGCCCGTCAATTTGATGGTAATGGGATCATGCTTACGGCAAGTCATAATCCTAAAACAGATAATGGAATTAAGTGGATTATCCAAAATGAACCACCCTGTCCAGAAATGATTCAACAAGTCGGTGCAAGTGCCCGTGTGGCGTTTGATCCATTACAAAAATTAGTAATTCAACCTGTTCAGCATGAAGTTGTGGTTCAATATTGTCTCGAATATCAGCAGGCATTATTACAAGATATCCAGTTAAAGAGTCCTTTTAAAGTGGTACTCGATGGTTTAAATGGTTCGGCAGGGCGCTGTGCTGCATTGGTGTTAAAACAGTTAGGCTGTGAGATCACAACCATCCGCTGTGATGCCAATGGTGATTTTCCCGATCATGCGCCTGATCCTTCACAAGAAAAACATCTTGTTGAATTACAAAAAACCGTGCTTGAACAGCAAGCTGATATGGGGATTGCACTGGATGGTGATGGTGATCGCCTCGTGTTAATTGATGAACATGGCATGATTATTTCAGCAGATCGATTACTGGCTTTATTTTCAGAAATGTGTTTGAAAATGCATCCTGGTCATGAAGTTGTTTACGATGTGAAATGTTCGACCATGGTGAGGAATACCGTTCATCGCTTAGGTGGGCAGGCGAAAATGATTCGTACAGGCAGTTCTTTTTTGCGGAAATATATGTCGCAATCTAAAGGCAAAGCTATCTTTGGCGGAGAATATGCAGGTCATTATGTTTTTAATGACGGCCGTGGTTTTGGCTATGATGATGGTTTATATGCAGCCTTACGTGTGCTCGAATATTTAAGTCAACAACCGGATTTAACCCTATCACAAATATTGAAGGCTTATCCTGAGCGCAGTTGTACTGAAGATCTCTACATTAGTACCCATAGTGAAGAACCTGCAGCGGTATTACATGATGTTGAAGTTAAAAGTCATGATTTAGGCGCACAATTAAGTAAAATTGATGGTGTACGACTTGATTTTGAAGATGGATTTGGCATTATTCGAGCATCGAATACAGGTGAGTATTTTACAGTACGCTTTGATGCGGACAATCCTGTAAGATTAAACGCGATTCGAAACACATTTGTTTCCATGTTAAGTGACCGATATCCTAAAATCGCACAAGACATTTTAGATGCTCAATAAGGAGAGGCGAATGCCACATCAGCATACTGGCATCGACAAAGCACAAATTTTGACTGAAGCTTTGCCGTATATTCAACGTTTTGCGGGTAAGACGCTAGTAGTGAAATATGGTGGCAACGCAATGACCGATCCGGAGCTGGAAAGCTCGTTCGCACGTGACATTGTATTGTTGAAAACTGTCGGTTTAAATCCAATCGTGGTGCATGGTGGCGGTCCGCAAGTTGACTCATTCTTGAAGCAACTCGGTCGTGAATCTGACCGTATTGATGGAATGCGTGTGACTGACCCTGCAACCATGGAAGTGGTTGAAATGGTTTTAGGCGGTAGTGTAAATAAATCTATCGTCAATCTCATCAATAAGCATGGCGGTCGTGCTATTGGTTTAACCGGTAAAGATGGTAATTTGCTGCGCGCGCAAAAGCTGTTGATGGAAAAAACGGCTGAAGACGGCACAGTAACACAGATTGATTTGGGGCTAGTGGGTGAAGTCGTTGGTGTGAAAACTGACGTACTTGAAATGTTCACCAACAGCGATTTCATTCCTGTGATTGCACCACTGGGCGTAGATGATGAAGGTAACACTTACAACATCAATGCCGATTTAGTTGCGGGTAAAGTGGCTGAAGCCTTAGGTGCGGAAAAACTTATTCTTCTGACTAACATTACTGGCGTTCTCGACGAAAATAAAAATCTGCTGACAGGTTTAACCACTCAAGAAGTTGATCGTTTGATTGAAACGGGTGTGATTTATGGTGGCATGATTCCTAAAGTGGGTTGTGCACTGGATGCTGTGAAAGGTGGGGTAGTCAGCGCGCATATCGTGGATGGCCGTGTTCCACATGCAACCTTGTTGGAAATCTTCACAGATCATGGTGTAGGGACTTTAATTACCAACCGCGCCAAACATTAAATGAGTCATTTTTAAAAAGCCTCCTTGTGAGGCTTTTTTATTGCCTTGTTCAGACTGTCTTAATTGAATTTTTAATAAAATTAGGTATTTGAGCATCATTCTTGGGCTAATGCATAAAATAGTGATGGGTATTGTAAATTGAGATTTGCAACGTCCTGCCCAGTCATGCAAAATAGAAAAATCATGTATTTGCTGTTTGATAAAGACTATGTGCCAGTTGCTCGGAATGAATTGTGCTACACCAACGGATGTGACTTTCTCATTTCGTGGTTTTTCTCAACGTGCGGGCATTACATCCGACCATTGTGATGGTTTTGGTATAGCCTTTTTTGAAGATAAAGCCTGCCGCCTTTTTGTCGATAACCAATCGGCAGTTGAATCGCCGATTGCTGAACTGGTGCGTAATTATCCAATCAAATCACGCAATGTGATTGCCCATATTCGTAAAGCGACGCAAGGCAAAATTAATCTGGAAAACTCGCATCCATTCAGTCGTGAACTGTGGGGACGTCAGTGGATTTTTGCCCATAATGGTGATTTGCATGGTTTTGATCCCACTTTATCTGGTCGTTTTACCCCTGTGGGAAATACCGACAGTGAACGCGCTTTTTGTTTTTTACTCGATCAGCTGGTTCATAAATTTGGCTATCATGAACCGAAGCTGGATCAAATTTTTGATCTGTTGGCTGAAGTTTCGCCCAAAATTGCTGAACATGGCACATTTAATTTTTGTTTGTCGAATGGGCAAGCTTTATTTACTTATGCCATCACCAAATTGCATTGGCTGGTACGAGAATACCCGTTTAAACCGGCTCAATTAATTGATCTGGATGTAGAAGTTGATTTCAGTCAGGTGACTACACCTGAAGATCGAGTCGCCGTGATTACCACAGAGCCTTTAACGCAAAATGAAGTGTGGACAGCCTTTGAGCCTGGAGAGATGATTTTATTTCAGGATGGGCGTCCCATTAGAAAACAGTTGACCCATGTAGAACGGCTTGAGCGTGAAAGATTAAATCCAGAATTAAAAAGAATCACCAAAGCAGATCAATATTAGTCAATACAAGCTAAATATGTGTAAATCTATAAAGATTTTCTATTAAATATCTTTATAGATTTTTGCTTTATGGGTGAAGTGTTTTTAAATATTAATTCCTTCGATGAACCTGATAATAAAATTTATATACTTTAAACTGTATTTTTATAATACTAAAATTTTATAATATATTTATTGTGAAAATTAAAATTAAATCAAGCTATTTTATTTTTACACATATTTTTACTTAAAAATTTAAATTAAGCATTTTATTTTTTTTAATAATTTAATCGTTATTTAAGGTTTTTTTTGATCATTAATAATCCTATTTGGTGGTTATATTGGTTAAAAAATACTTTATTCTTTTGGTTGGTTTTGTGTTTAAAATCATTATATATCATTAGCTTATGTTTTTTATATGGGTTTTTGCTTAAAACCAACTGTTTTGGTTGATTTTTATTTGTTAAAAATCAATATATTATGAGTTTATGTGATGAATCGTATATATTTTATAGGTGGTCGTAATGAAAATGAAATGGGTTCCAGAATATAATACTGGTATCGATGTGATTGACGATCAGCACAAACGAATTCTTGATTATATCAATGAAATTGATGATGTTGCAGAACATACGGATCGTGCTCGTATTAAACAAATACTTGAAAATATTATTGATTATACTCAATCGCATTTTACTTTTGAAGAGTCTTTGCAAGAAGAAGCCGGTTATAAATACCGCGTACCGCATAAACGTGTACATGATTTATTTATTAAAAAGATTGAATCATACCGTGACCGTTTCGAAATGGGACAAGCGATTGAAGGTGAATTGCATGAAGTGCTTTCAAAATGGCTGATTAACCATATTCAGCACGATGATGCAGATTATGTGGGTGCAGTAAAAGAAAATATGATGGGTATTATTAAAGAAAAAGAACAGAAAAAAGGCAAAAACTGGTTTGCTCGTTTCTTTTCATAAAAAAGATAAACGAGATAACAACAAATAAAAGTCATAATAATCTTGCGCGGCAAATCATCAAACCTGATGGTTTGCTTTTTCTTTTTGATTTTCCCCCATGACAAAGGCAAAATAGCGATAGACTTTTTTTAGGAACGCATCATGCAGGACAATGCTATGTCACGATGGCTATCACCGCTGATGGCATTTTGTTTATCTTTTATCATCATTGCCACATTAGCACCGATAGTCGGGATTCAAGTTGATCGCCAACTTGATTTTTGGTTGTTATGGTTAGGTACTATGCTTATTTTGGCATTACCGATCTGTTATTTAGAAATTGCCTTGGCGAAGCGCTCAAAAACCACAGCGTTAAATGCATTGTCTAGCTTGACGCGTGATGCAGATGCATCGCAAAAATGGCGCGTCGTCGGTTGGTTAGCGGTTGTCTTTATTCCTTTCTTGGCAGGTGGCATGCTGTCTAATGCAAGCCAGTTGTTGGGTCATTTTGCCTTCAATGGCATTGCGCCAAATCTATTGTTCGTTGGCTTGGTGATTGTTGCAATTGCACTTTCATTTGCACCTCGAATGATTATTGTCATCCTAAGTGTTGTTGGTGTTTTAGCTTCCTTAATTCTAGCGAATGTGATGGGAACAGCTTTGCCTGCTTGGCAAGTGACGCCGGTTGAATTTAGCGAGTGGGGTAGTGCGACCGTATTGGCACTGGTTGCTAGCGGTTTAGGGATGGGCTTGTATTGGCAAAGTAGTTTGCCGACGCTTAATCAACAAGATGTTGCCACCAAAACAGCTTTACCAATCTGGATTGCGCAATTATTAGCAGTGGTTGCTTTTGGCTTCTTTGCTGCCAATGCTCAAATTCCAACTTTTGCGTTTGTGGTTGCGGTAGTGAGTGCATCTGCACTTTTACTCAATATGGCACGTGAACAATTGCTGCAACGTCAACTGAATATCGCGATTCAATGGCTCGTCATCTTGGCTGCCGTATTCGTTTGGGCCATTCCTGCCATGAGTCCAATTTTTAATACGGTACTTATGCTTTGGGGCTTAGTGATTTGCTTGATTTATGCCATTTTTGCGGGCTGGATCATGAAAATTAGCCATTTACGTAAATCAATGAATTTCAGCAATGAGATGTTTTATAACTTGTGGCGTATTGCAGTGCGTGTGGTTCTGCCTGTATCAATCATCTTGGCAATGATTGCGATTATTGGACAATTGTTCTAATGAGTGAGATACCACAGGTTTGGGTGGCATATGCGGCTCAGGATCAACAGTTTCATATTGCTGTCCCTTTTCATCAAGGCATGACCGCTTTAGATGCGATTGAGCAAAGTGGGATTCGGGCACAAATTCAGTTACCCGAACCACTTTCATTGGGGATCTTTGGGGTGCGATTGCCAGATCCAAATCAAATCTTACAAGTCGGTGATCGTGTCGAGATTTATCGCGCATTAACGGTTAATCCGAAGGATATTCGCCGAAAACGGGCTGCAGAAAATCCGGTTGGACTTTATTGTCGCGGAAATCGCTTTAAACAATTGAAGTGATAAGAAAACCCCTCATTGAGGGGTTTATTTTTATTTTAAAGCGGCTATAGTGGGGGCGCATTGAGAATCGCTTCTTTTGATCCTGGTAAGCCGGGTTGAGATTCTGGAATTGTTTCCAAACCTTCAATCTTTATCACAGTGCCTGTTTGATCGAAGTAAATTCTTAAATGTTGACCGTGAGCTGCAGGAATGTTGGCTTTTTTAGCATATGTTCCTGGTATATAGTTGTAGATGTAGTCCCAACGTAAAGGATTCATTGGATCTGAAACTGTAGGGCTACCGAGCAAGAAGCGCACTTGTTGGTGACTCATACCGACCTGAATTTTTGAAGCTTGTGCTTGAGTTAATGGCGTTCCTTGCGGAATATCAACTTTATAAACGCCCAAGGTCGAACAGCCTGCGAGCAGTGAAGTGACGAGTAACGTCAACATGATTTTTTGCATTTTGCTACACTATCCCAAATTAATTATGATGCATTTGATCCACTGATAGATCATACTGCATCTAAACTTTGTTGCATATTCCAACTTTAAATTTGTTGAGAGACCTTTTTACATGCCTATTTCAAATCAAGATTTACGCAAAGCTGGACTTAAAGTTACGCTTCCACGAATAAAAATATTGGAATTATTAGAAAATTCAAGACAACACCATTTAAGCGCAGAAGACATTTATAAAACTTTACTTGAACAAGGTGAAGATGTCGGTTTAGCAACTGTGTATCGCGTGTTAACACAATTTGAAGCTGCAGGCATTATTCAACGTCATCATTTTGAAAATAATCATTCCGTTTTCGAAATTATGCAAGAAGATCACCATGATCATATTGTTTGCCAGAATTGCAACAAAGTCGTTGAGTTTACCAATGATGTGATTGAGACTCAGCAACATGAAGTGGCCGAAAAGTATGGCTTTACTTTGACAGGTCACTCTTTAAATCTTTATGGTTATTGTGATGCACCTGAATGCCAGGATGCATTACGTAAAAAATAATACTGACTTGAAATCAGTTAAAAAAACAGGCTTCTTGCGAAGCCTGTTTTTTTGCCTTTAAGCTTGGCCATCAAAAGTGATGTTCGCACTTGCATGCAATAAGCGATCGCCACCTTCTTCGGACAACTTGATTTGTAAACGAAGGTCGTTAGGTGAGTCGGCATGTTTTAATGCATCTTTATAGCTGATCTGTTTGGCTTTATACAAGTCAAACAAAGCCTGGTCAAAGGTTTGCATCCCGAGCTCACGTGAACGCTTCATCAACTCTTTAATTTCATGTACATCACCTTTACGGATCAAGTCTGCAATTAAAGGCGAGTTAATCAAAATTTCAATTGCAGCACGGCGTCCAGTGCCATCCACCGTTGGAATCAGTTGCTGGGCCACAATCGCTTTCATGTTTAAGGACAGATCCATAAACAGCTGGTTGTGTCGGTCAGCTTCAAAGAAGTGAATAATCCGGTCAAGTGCTTGGTTGGCATTGTTGGCATGCAGGGTCGCAAAGACCAGATGGCCGGTTTCGGCAAAGGCAATCGCATAATCCATGGTTTCACGGGAACGGATCTCACCAATCAGGATCACGTCTGGTGCCTGACGTAGGGTGTTTTTCAGAGCCACTTCAAAAGAGTCAGTATCAATGCCCACTTCACGTTGGGTAATGATACAGCCCTGATGCTGATGCACAAATTCAATCGGGTCTTCAATCGTAATAATATGACCCTTGGAGTTCTGATTACGGTAGCCAATAATAGAAGCCAAGGAGGTCGATTTACCAGTACCTGTTCCACCCACAAACAGAATAATTCCACGTTTGGTCATGGTCAATTCTTTTAAAATAGGCGGTAACTTCAGCTGTTCCATGGTCGGAATGACAGTTTCGATACGACGCAATACCATACCGGGTTCATCGCGTTGTTGAAATGCACTGACACGGAAACGGGCAGTTTTGTCGCGGTTGCTGATGGCAAAGTTACATTCGTGCGTTTCAGCAAATTCTTTACGTTGCTTTTCACTCATTATTGAGTTTAAAAGTCGCCCTATTGTTGCACCCGGTAATTTGACCGAACCAATCTGTATAATCTGTCCATTTACCTTGATAGAAGGTTCGACATCGGCAGTAATAAACAGATCCGATGCTTTTTTCTCCACCATATATTCGAGTAAGCCGTTAAAATCCATGTATAAAAACCCCAATACAATTCAAGTTTTCTTATAAGAATGATTCTGGTTGCTTTGCCATAGTGCGGGCAGTTTGTGAACTGATAATGCCTTTAGCCACCAGAGTTTTTAGGCTTTGATCTAGCGTAGTCATACCGTAGTTAGCACCTGTTTGAATGGCAGAATACATTTGAGCCACTTTGTTCTCACGGATCAGGTTACGGATGGCAGGAATACCAATCATGATTTCATGTGCTGCAACACGACCACCACCATTTTTCTTCAATAATGCTTGAGAAATCACGGCTTGTAATGATTCAGACAACATGGCACGAACCATGTCTTTTTCTTCTGCCGGGAATACATCAATGACACGGTCAATGGTTTTTGCTGCAGAGGTGGTATGTAGTGTACCGAAGACCAAGTGACCGGTTTCAGCGGCAGTCAATGCCAAACGGATGGTTTCAAGGTCACGCATCTCACCGACCAGAATAATGTCAGGGTCTTCACGTAGGGCAGAACGCAATGCTTCATTAAAGCCATGGGTATCGCGGTGGACTTCACGTTGGTTGACCAGACATTTTTTTGATTCGTGTACAAACTCGATCGGGTCTTCGACGGTCAAAATGTGGTCATAACGGTTGTCATTAATATAATCCACCATTGCCGCAAGGGTGGTTGATTTACCAGAACCCGTTGGACCTGTCACTAGCACAATACCACGTGGGAAGTTACAAATATCTTTGAAGATTTGACCCATACCAAGGTCTTCAATGGTCAGTACTTTTGATGGAATGGTACGGAATACTGCACCAGCACCACGGTTTTGGTTGAATGCGTTGACACGGAAACGTGCCACACCCGGTACTTCAAAAGAAAAGTCAGTCTCTAACTTTTCTTCAAAATCACGACGCTGTTTATCGTTCATGATGTCATACACAAGTTTGTGTACTTCTTTATGTTCTAAAGCGGGTAAGTTGATACGACGAACTTCGCCATCGACACGGATGAGTGGTGGCATACCCGCTGATAAGTGTAAGTCTGACGCCCCATTTTTAGCAGAAAATGCTAAAAGTTCAGTGATGTCCATAATTTCCCCGAGATCATTTAAATGTTATTTATTTTGTTAGAATAATAAGGCTTTCCCAGAGCTTAACCAACAGTTAGTTTAAAGGGAAAGTAAAAAAAGATGAACGAAAATGAGAACCTCGTCAATGAATAGTCTTCAAGCATCACGAAATAAAGTTTTACAGCAAATTGAAGATGCCTGTAAACAGGCCCAGCGTGAGCCGAAAACCGTACAGTTACTGGCTGTTTCGAAGACTCATCCAAGTGAGTCGCTACGTGAAATGTACCAAACCGGGCAGCGCGCATTTGGAGAAAATTATTTACAAGAAGCTTTGGATAAAATTGAAACTTTAAATGATTTAGATATCGAATGGCATTTTATTGGACATGTTCAACGCAATAAAACCAAACATCTGGCTGCAAGCTTTGCATGGGTGCATGGGGTAGATCGTTTAATCATTGCAGAGCGTTTATCCAGTCAGCGAGAAGCCACTCAAGCACCGCTGAATATTTGTCTACAAGTCAATATTGATGCGCAAGAGACTAAAGATGGCTGTCAGCCAAATGAAGTGGTGGAACTGGTTCAAAAGATTAGCCAGCTTCCACATTTAAAATTGCGCGGTTTGATGGTGATTCCCGCACCCCACAATACCCAGGCTTTTGTAGATGCGAAGCAACTTTTTGACAGCGTTAAAAAAGAACATGTACATCCTGAAGACTGGGATACGTTAAGCATGGGCATGTCGAGTGATATGACTGAGGCGATTGCTGCAGGCTCAACGATGGTTCGAGTTGGAACTGCATTGTTCGGCGCGCGAGATTATTCAAACTAAAGAATACTCACATCCATTTTGATTATTTTGAAAACTGAACTTTAGGGTTCAGTTTTTGCTTTAAAAATTGAGCTTTCAACTAAAGTTGAGTACAAAAGGAACTATCTAAGGGAATAGTCTGTATAAAAATTATTTATTCGACCAAGAAAATAGGGAAGTGTATGACGGCATATTATCAATTGATCGGGCGAAATACGGATGTGGCCGGAGAAGTCACGGCGCATTACCGCTCAACCCTACTGGCTCAAGGGGCATGGAATGAGCATGAGCAGCATATGGCGCCAGCGACAGGTATTATTTGTGCGGAATTAGACCAGTTTTCCCCACGAAATGATATGCGTATTGGCCGGATCAGTTTAGATATTTTAGGTCTGATTCCTGCTGGAGAGTTTAGTATCACCACCAAAGTAATTCGCCCAGGCAAGACCATTGAGCTGATTGAGTCAGAAATGAAAGCTCAGGGCAAAAGCTGTATCGTTGCACGTACCTGGCGCATGATGACGCAAAATAGCCATGACATTAAAGGTTTGGAAGATGCTCATGGAAATGCGCCTGAACATGCGCCAGTGTGGGAAGGAATTCGTCAGTGGCCGGGTGGGTATATTCAGTCGATAGAAGCGCGAAGTCATCAGCGCCGTGCAGGGAAGGGCATTGTTTGGTTGCGAACGCCACATAACATGGTTGAAGGTGAACCTACCAGTGATTTTGTCCGCTTAATGGGGATGGTCGATACCGCCAATGGCATTGTGCCACGTCAAGAACCACCTTTTAGCTGGGGCTTTCCTAATCTGGATTTACAGATCCATATGCACCGTTTACCGCAAGGTCAGTGGCTGGGTCTGGAAACTATGCAGCAATATGGCGACGATGGTATCGGTCTAACCAGTTCCGTGTTGCATGATCTTTCTGGACCATTTGGACGCAGCGAACAGATTCTGACTTTGCGCCCCATGGCATAGTTTTTTACAAATAAAGGCCTAGAGCATCTTCTAGGCTTTTTTATGATTTTCGGATTTTAAAATTACCCCACCACTTGAATGGTACTTGCACCTGCACCTAACGGTTTCACCTGAATCTGTACCGGAATCCGTTCATGCATTTCTTGAATATGCGAGATCAGTACTACTTTGCGTCCCTGACTTTGCAACTGATCTAGGGCATTCATTACCATATATAAAGAAGATGCATCTAAAGTCCCAAAACCTTCATCAATAAACAGCGATTCAATTTTCATCGAACCCGAGGCCATATTGGCAATCGCAAGTGACAAAGCGAGGGCAGTCAGGAAGGATTCCCCACCCGAGAGTGAAGAGACTGAACGGGTTTCCCCATCCATATCGTGATCAACAATAGCGAGGCTCAAAGAGTGGTCTAAACGCTTGAGGGTATAACGCTGCGATAACATGGCGAGTTGCTGATTGGCATGCTCAACCAGAATGTCGAGATTGTATTGCTGGGCATAATCACGGAATTTTTTACCGTTCGCATCGCCCATCAATCCAGAAATTTTGCCCCAGCGATGTTCCTGTTGCTGAATGTTTTGAATCTGATCGGCAAATTTGGCCTGTTTATCAAGATTATCTTGATGGCGTGCAAGATCGACTTTGAGTTTGTCTAAGACCTCAGATTGAGCCGTTAAAGCTTCCAGATTGTCTTTGATTTGCTGTGTTAAGACATTTAACTCAATATTCGGTTGCTGGCTGAGATGCGCTGTCTGTTGCTCTTGTAAGGTTTTTAAAGCCGATGCACTTTCATTCACTAACCGTTCAGCATTTTGCAGTTGAGTCCGAATCTCCTGTTCTTGCGCAGAACTGATCTGTACTAGGTCAGCTAAATCATGAGTTGTAAAATTTTGATGTGCTTTCAACCAGTTTTCAATTTCAACATTAAGCTGATTAATGGTTTTTTGATGTTCAGCCTGTCGGGAGGTCAATTGTTTCAAATCACTCTGCTGTCTCTCAAAATCGATCCTCAATCGTTCAAAACTTTGCTTTTGCTGCTGATAGATCTGTTGTTTTTGTTGACGGTCTGCATCGTGTTGAAGCAACCATTCATGCGGTTTGATTTCCGTTAAATCGGTCATCTGTTGAATGAGTTGAGTGGCAATTTGGGTATTTTGTTGCCCTCTGGCATAGGCTTGATCGCGTGCTTGGGTCGTTTCAGAAATGAGCTTCGCTAGATTGTTCTGATTTGCGCTAACTAAAGTTAAAGTTTGATGAAGATTATCTTGATCTTTAGCGAGCTTATCTAAGCTGGTCAGATGTTGAGCACGATTTAATAATGTTGTTAAAACAACTTTTGCTTGAGCCGTGGTGTGTGTGATCCATTGCTGTTGTTCAGCTTCACTTAAACAAGCGACGACATGCCGAACGTGTTGTTGCAAGTTTTCTGCATTGTTCAGTTGATATTGAATACTTTGAATTTGTTGGGCTAAAGTGTGTTGATCTTTAAGAACCTGATTGAGGGTTGTTAATTGATCTTCAATAGCTTGTTTTTCATTTCTAAATTGAGTGAGCGCATCTAAAACTTGTCTTTCAATATCATGAGCTGATTGTTCAAAATTGATTTGAATCTGCACATTTGAAAACTGTTGCGCTAATTCATTTTGCTGGATTGCTAATTTTCCAAGATTACTTTGAATGCTGTTTTTGAGTTGATCCAGTTCAGATTGCGCTTTGGTCGCCTGTTGTTGTGCCATTTGCCAGCGTTGAAAAGCTTCTTGCTCTTCTTGCATGGCGTGTTGTTCTTGCTGTTGTTGCAATTCAAACAAGGCTTTTGAAACGTGTGACTCATCATTTTTATAAGGATGAGAGGTGCTACCACATACCAGACAAGGCTCATCCGCCACTAAATTAATCCGTAATTGCTCAATATTTTCTGCATGCAATAAGCGCTGTTTTTGCAAAATTTCTTGTAGTTGAACCCGTTCATTTTTTGCCGTTTCAAAGGCTTTTTCTGCTTGTGTGCTTGCCTGATTCAGTACAAGTGCGTGCGAACTGAATGTTTGTAATTTAGTTTGATGGTTAGATAGATCCGCATGTAATTCAAAATATTGCTTTAACTTTTGTTGTGCAAGATCCAGCTGATTAAGCTGTGAAATTTTCAGCTCACGCTCTGTATTCAGTTTTAGCAGTTGCTGTTCAATCTGCGTGACAGAACCAAATTCAGTCTGGAGCTGATCTAGCTTGTGTTGATCTTCTGCACATTTTGATTGTGCCTCGGTCAGATCCCCTAAACTTTGCTCAATTGTTTGATATTGAGTAATGAATTGCTGTAATTGTTGAATATGTGCATGAATACTTTGATCCAGCGAGGTGAATTTTTCAGTTTCAGATAATTGCTTTTGGATTGCTTTTTGTTGGTCGAAAAGCCTTGAAATATCCAGTTCAATATTTTGTTTTTGCACATTTAAGGGCTGTTGTTGTGCATCTAACTCTATGCATCTAGTTTTCAGCTTGTTAAATTCAGCCCCAATAAAATCACGTTCTTGAATACAGCTTCGAACTTGTTTTAAAGCCTCGGCATGGGTAAATTCAAAATCTTGTAGAGCTTTAAGTTCAGTGTCCGCTTTTTTATAGTGTTGTTCTTCATTATAAAATTGCTTTGAAACCACATCAAAAGAATTCTGGAGTTGCTGAATGTGTGGTGTAAGCTGTTGTTGGGCTTTGACTAATTGAGCCTGTTGAAACACAGTTGGGCGAATACCTGAAAATACTTCTAAACGGCTCAGTTTTTGACGTTCAGCGGCTAACTGTTGTTGAATGAAAAATTGATGATCATAATTTTTTTGTTTGTCACTGATTTGGTTTTCCAGCTTTTGATTTTCTTCAAACCAAAGTTGTTGTTTGCTTAGATCTGCTTTTTCAGTCTCTAATTTTTTATATTCAATATTTGCGATTGTAAATTGCTGATTCAATTCAGCAATTGCTTCATCTGACAAAATATCAATATGACCAATCATTTCTTCGAGTTTTTTACGCTCTTTTTCAATATCAGCGGTTTTACGAAATGCAATTTCACCAATTTTGGCAAAAATATTAGAGTTGGTTAAATATTCCAGTAAAGCACCACGTTCATTATCCCGGGCTTTTAAAAATGCCGTGACTTCAGATTGAGCCAGTAAAACTGCACGGGTAAATTGCTCAAAACTGAGTTGGGTGATTTTGAGAATACTGGCTTCGACTGCTTTGGCTTTGTCCGCAATCACCACACCATCGGTTAAACATTTTAAATGGCGTTGCACACTCTGTAATTTACCTGTGGCACTTTCACGCGCACGTTTAATTTCCCAGCGTGCCAGATAATGCTTTTGATCCTGTGCCACAAAAACAAGTTCGGCAAAGCCATGTCCGGTACCACGGCGAAGCACGGTTAACGTTGAATTGGCGAGTAATTCAGAACCATCGACATCGACCAATTTACCATCACTGCTTTTAAGACGCGGCACTTGGTTAAACAGTGCCAGACACATTGCATCTAAAATCGTGGATTTACCTGCACCCGTTTTACCAATAATGGCAATTAAACCGGCATTGGCCAAAGGTTCACTTTCAAAATCAATAAAATGTTCGCCAGCAAGAGATGCCAGATTTTTTATACGAATAGATAAAATTTTCATGGCAAATCCTTAAATCGTGTTTCTATCTTCAAGTGAACGATGGGCTTCTTGAACCAGAGTCTGAAAATCTTTTAACACCGCATCATCCTGCGCATAACCTTTATTCTGCCAAATTTGTTCAAACAATTTTTCTGGCGTTGGCGGTTCAAGCTGAATTTTTGCAGACGAGTTTTGCACTTGATTGTTTTTATATTGGCGTGAAATTTTAACCAGACGATAGCGGTCTTTAGGCAAGGCATCTTCAAATTGTTGTCTTAAATTGGGCAGGGGCGGTGTGTCGGTATGATATTCAATATCGATATATTCACGTTGATCAATATTGGCAATTTCACCACTGGCGAGGGCTTTAAGTTGAGCAAACACTTCCTGCAATTCTCCTCGAATTCGATGTAACTGAATACTGCGAGGGATGGGCAGGGCTTCAAATTGAAAAGCAGTTTCATCAGCTTTCGATGGTTCAATTTTGACTTCAACCACTTGGTGCTTGTAGTTAATTTCACTGAAAGATAAAGGAATCGGTGAGCCGCTATAACGAATATGCGGATGCTGAACTTTTTGTGGTTTATGCAAATGCCCAAGTGCCACGTAATCAATCACATCATCAAATAATGCAGTAGAGAGGGCTTCTTCATTGCCAATAATAATCGGGCGTTCCGAGTCGGAAGTTTCACCGCCTTGCATATGCGCATGTGACATTAAAATCAGCGCCTGATCATCGGTCTTACGTTTCTTGGCTTCGCTAATCAGTTGTTGATGTAAATAGGCAATCGCATTTTGGCTATTGGTGGTGTGTTCATTAAAACCGGTAATTTCAGCCGCACGTAAAAAAGGCAGACTTAAACACCAGGCGACAATCTTTTTATCTCGATCATAAATGGGTTGCAGTAAGCGATCGAGATCTAAAGTCTTGTCATCATTCCAGCGAACCACTCCCACCGTTCTGGCATTGTATTTTTCCAGCAAGGGTTCGACCTGTTCAATCCGATAACCCGAATCATGATTACCGGCAATCATCAGCGTTTGCATATGCGGGGCAAGAGCATGGGCATCGGCTAAAAATTGATACAGCTGTTTTTGCGCAGCTGATGCAGGATTGATAACATCAAAAATATCACCGGCAATCAGTAGCGCATGTGGCTGTTTCTGTTGTATTTGTTGAAGTAGCCAACTTAAAAACTGTTCATGTTCATACTGGCGTGAATGGTTATAAAAGAATTGTCCCAAGTGCCAATCTGATGTATGAAAAAAATGAACAGTCATGTAACGCCCCAAATCACAATGCATGATGAGGCTATAAATTACCATAAATGCAGCCACTTATTATGCAATACATCGCGGGTGCGACCACTTAAGTCGTGTTAATTCATTAGAATTTATCTCTTTTTTTTATTGCGCTTTTTCATCTGCTTCAACCAGACCGAAGGTATTTTGATCTAGGTCGAGAAAATATCCCTGCCAGCAACGTCCTGGAATGGCAAATTTAGGCATGGCAATTTGACCACCGGCCTCAAGAATCTTCCTGGAAGCTTCATCGAAATTTTCAACCAGTACAGAACAGGTAAAAGCATTGGTGCCACAATGTGTTGGTGGTACAGCTGCAGGACGTTTCAGTAAGCCACCCGACATGTTTTCAGTTTCGATCTGGTAATATTCAATAGGAAGACCTTCAACTTTGCTAAATTTCCAGCCAAAAACAGTCTGGTAAAAGTCAATATCTCTGGGTGGGTTTGAAGACTGGATTTCAAAGTAGACAATGTAATTCATCATGTGATCCTGAGTGTTGTTTTGAAAATTTTAGAAAAATAGAGGGGCATTGTTCCAATTGCAGAACATACGAACTACTTCGAAAATAAATCAAATATCTAGAAAGGTGTGTTTCTTCTTTGAGAGAAATTGTAGAATAAATAATCATTTTTAAATGTAAAAATGTTCAGTTGCGAACAGCAATTTATGTTTTGGGGACCTACTTGAAGTAGGTAAATCATAAAAAAAGCAAATAGAAATTCATTCAGGGCACCGGTTTATAGGTCATCGAATTTCTTTTGTATCCAGATTAGAGCACCACTATGCCAGATAATCCGTTTGATCATAATCTGCCGAATGACATGTTTTATAAAACATTATTAGAGTCGACCTTAGCCATTCCATGGAGCATTGACTGGGCAACAAAGCAGTTTAGTTATATTGGTCCGCAAATTGAAAAGTTACTGGGCTGGAAACAGGATTCCTGGAAGTCGGTGCAGGACTGGGCAGACCGCATGCATCGGGATGATCGTGATCATGTATTGAATTATTGTGTGTCGCAATCCATTGCAGGCATAGATCATGAGGCGGATTATCGTGCTTTAAAAGCAACAGGTGGTTATTGCTGGATTCGAGATGTGGTTCATGTGGTACGCAAGGAAAATGGTGAAGTTGAAAGTTTAGTCGGCTTTATGTTTGATATTTCTGATCGTAAGAAAAAGGAAGAAGAATTAACAGCCTTACACCGCAAGCTGGAAGAATTTTCCTATAAGGATGGTTTAACCGAAATTGCCAACCGCCGTCTATTTGATGATTTTTATTCGCGCGAATGGTACAACGCAATACGTGAGCAAAAGCCAATATCGGTGATTTTGATCGATATCGACTTTTTCAAGCAATACAATGACTTTAATGGGCACATTATTGGCGATGCCTGTATTAAGCAGATTGCACAGATGCTGGAAAGTTGCTGTGTACGTCCACGTGATCTGGTGGCACGTTATGGCGGAGAAGAATTTGCGATCGTATTGCCAGAAACGCATTTAGAAGGAGCGATTCAAATTGCAGACAATATACTCCGCATGATGGATCAGGCGAATCTTCCGCATCGGGCATCTCCCATTTCTGAAAATGTCAGCTTAAGTCTGGGGGTAAAATGTATTTGCCCGACAGAAAAAGATGACAAAATACACTTTTTGAATCTGGTCGATAAAAACCTGTTTAAAGCCAAACAGACCGGACGTAAGCGGTTTGTTGCTGATGAAATAGCAAATTCAATTTTAAGTTCAGCGAACAATTGAAACGCAGATAAAATCAATAATCCCCTCAAGCGAGGGGATTATTTTTATTCATCTTTTATCAATCTTTAAAATATACCGGAATCCATTGATAACTCTTACCGTCTTTAGAATAAATATGTCCAAGACCCGGGAAAGGTAAGTGCGGTGCTGCAATCAGCTGACCCTCTTTGGCATATTCGGCAAAGTGTTTCAGACGTGTCTGTACCGCTGCTTTGGGATCAACATCAAATTCAATGGCGGTTTCAGGACGGTCAAACTGAAGGGTATGGGAATGCACGATGTCGCCAATAAATACCGCTTCCTGACCATCGGCTTTGAGTTTAAAGCTGTAATGTCCCGAGGTATGACCAAACGATGGTTTAAATTCGATACCGCCAAAAGCCAAGGATTTGTCAGAGAATACCTTCACTTTTTGGGCTTTCTCATACGGAGCTAAAGCCGCTTTAATTTTTTCAACCGTACCCAAGAAACCTGCTTGCTTGTCTTTTGGCAGTTTCTTCACGGTATTTGGATTGAGCCAGTAGTCATATTCGGTTTTGGCAATATGCAATGTGGCATTTGGATAGTTTGCTGCACCATTATTTGAAATGCCACAGACATGGTCAGGGTGTAAATGAGTGAGAAAGATCTCATTCACTTGTTCAGGCTTATAACCTGATGCTTTGAGGTTGTTATAGATCGAACCTAAATGTGCACCAAAGCAGCTGGCTGCACCGCTATCCACCATCAACAGTTGATTGCCTGTCTTGATCAAGAAGGCATTGACTGAGGTTTGGATGCCTTTGGCTTGGTCGGCATAGTATTTCTTGAGAATTTCAGTTTTTTCTGTGTCGCTTAAGCCTTTAAACATGGCAGGGCTTAGGTAGTTTGTTCCATCGAGTAGGGCGGTGATTTGGGTATTACCGATTTGATGGTGGTAGTAGCCTGAGACTTGTTTCGGGGCTTGGATGGTGCTTGGTTCAGCAGCTTGGGTGGTAAGGGTTGCTGTACCAAGTGTGAGTGCGATTAGGAGGGGTTTTAGGTTTTTCATGGGGTTCTTATTAAAGTGAAAGTGATGAATATTTTTAGCATAGATAAGTATAGATTTTAAATTTTTAGGTTCGATTTTTTCCTTACTTTTGAAGGATCAAAAGTAACAAAAATCCTTTGTTCGTTAGAGGGCACATCCGTGTGCCCCTAACGAACGGGCGACATCCATGTTGCAGGTCATGTGATTAAACACTGTTTTAACTACTTAGTAAGTTTCATTAAAATCTTTCTTATGAATCGTAATTTCCATTGTATTTTCAAAATCATGAGGAGGTTTTTGTCTAAGATCTTCAACGATTGCGAATACAGTTGAAAAGATAGCAGATCGTGTAAATTGAAGTAAATTTTGAAGGCTATTTTCAAATTCACTTATTTTTACATAAGTGTGAGTTGAGTCATTAGAGAGATCAAATGAATCAGGGACTAAGAATAAAATATGATGTTCTAGCGAGTTTCGCCAGACTTTATAAAATCCAAATTGTCCATCTTTTTCATTTAAGTCATATATAAGGCTATTAATAGCAATTAACCCGAAGTTAATTTTACTTTCTAGAATAGCCTTGTTTTTGTACCAAAAGTTATTAAAAGCTGTATTTTTATCAATTGAAAGTGAAAAATAATGGCATAGAAATATTGCCAGTTTATCTAATATTGAAAAGCATAGTCTAAAACAAGTCCTTAATTTTTCAGATCGTATATTAATAATCTCTTGATCATTTAGTTCTGAATAACAACTTTCAAAATCACATTTAGAGCTGTCAGTAAATTTAGATTCATAGTAGAGAACACGAACCAATGAGAACTCAGCTTTAATACGGTTTAGATATTGTTCATACTGAAGAATATTTTTTGAAGAAACCACTCCTTCTAACAGTGTTAAATTATCTCGTTCATTGGCTATGCATGAACAATACATTCCATGAATATTAAGTGTTAAATTTTTCTCTATACACCATTTTCTAAAATGGCTCATTGAAGAATATTCTTTGTCAGTTTCTATTTTATGTAAGCGTGCGCTGAACCCCATAGCTATTTTTTAATTTTGGTCGGGTTTCCAGCGGTGCGGCAGCAATTCTTCTATTTGGCTCACTTTATGTGTCGGCAACCTTTTCAGCACATTACTTAAATAGGCATACGGATCCAAGCCATTCAGTTTTGCTGACTGGATTAAAGTCATGATATTGGCAGCTCGTTGGC
>NZ_SJXH01000033.1 GCF_004336635.1 Acinetobacter sp. ANC 4862 | reverse complement strand
ATTACGCCAATACCAGCGTAAACGTTTTTCTATTTCAGGAGCATAACGTTGAACCCAACGGTAAATAGTCGTGTGATCAACATTCACACCCCGTTCGGCCAGCATTTCCTGCAGTTCACGATAGCTAATGCCATATTTACAATACCAGCGCACAGCCCAAAGAATGATTTCGCCCTGAAAATGCCGACCATGGAAAGGATTCATATGCTGCACCTTTAGCTAAAACAGTCTTCAGCTTACCATTCGTGGTTATTTGCAACAGTGCCCTTCAGCTTACCATTCGTGGTTATTTGCAACAGTGCCGTAATTCCACCCAGGAAGAATGCCAAGCCCTGGAAAGATTCTAAAATCAGTTCAATAGAACGAAATGAGTTACTTCAAACGGTTAAGCATTTAGGCAGAACCCTATGGAAAAAATGGTCGGGCTATCACCGTCGCAGTTTGGTGGAAACCAAGATGCATTGCATCAAATTATTAGGAGATAAGCTGACGGCAAGACATTTTCAAAGTCAGGTCAATGAAGTTCATGCGCGTGTGGCAGTTCTGAATAGATTTACGGAATTAGGTAGACCTCACACCCAAGTTGTCACTTAAATTTGAATGGATTGGGGAAAACTCAGCTTTTGAATGTTTATGCAACAAAGCCGGTTTTAGTTATAAACTTATTCATTCAGGAATTATATTGCTGAATGAATAAGTCTAATTGATTTATTTATGCAACCCAACTATTCATTTGATTCATTTGATTCATTTGATTCATTATTTTTAACTTGTTTTTGTTTAGAATTTTCAACTTTAGAAGCTTTTAAATTCTTTTCAAGAAATAACAAGCCGCCATCTGCATAACTAAAACTTGCGATACTAAAGAATGCACTAATTAACAGTAATTTAGTACAAAATTTATTTTTGAATAGCATGTTTATTTACTCTCATTTAATACTTGTTAGATATTCTAACTTTAAAGAATTAACACCCAGAGGACTCATAAATTACATTCTTGTAATTTTAAAATGTCTCAGGATGGTGTTTAAAGTGCGTGTGATAAATAGAAGTGTAATACAGGAAAATGGTAAGGTTTATCAGCCTAGTCATCTGTCCATTATGTAGAAAGAGCAGCACTTTAATGTTTATGCTGTTCCAATGTATTACATTCCTTACTTTCTATTTGTAACGTAATTTCAGTAATACTATGATTATGTTTTAGAACGTCTAAGGCCTTTTGATAGAGCTGATCTGGATCGCTATTAGGAGCAACCAAATGAGCAGTTAAATGAATGTTTTTTGAAGATATAGCCCAGACTTTCAACTGATGAATCCCTTCAACACCCTCTAGCATCAATAAATCATTTCTTAACGACTCAATATCAATCTCATCAGGAACCCCTTCAAGCAAAATATGGATACTTTGTTTTAATAAAACCCAAGTTCGAGGTAAAACCCAGAAGCCAATTAACACAGCGATTACGGTATCTACCCACATCCACTGGGTAAAATAAATGACCACTCCTCCGATAATCACGCCTATCGATCCCAGTGCATCACTAAGGACTTCTAAATATGCGCCTTTCACATTTAGACTTTCTTGAGCACTCGCAGAAAGGATTTTCATTGAAATCAAATTTATGACCAAACCAATGACTGCGACAATCATCATTCCAACACTTTGAATTTCAGCAGGATGCGTAAAGCGTTGGTAAGCTTCATAGACAATATATATCGCCACCACAAAAAGCATCACTGCATTAAACAGAGCCGCTAAAATTTCGAATCGCTGATAGCCAAAAGTTCTTTTATCATCTGCGGCTTTTTTACCAATTTTGATAGCAGCAAGAGCAATAGCTAATGCGGCTACATCAGTAAACATGTGAGCGGCATCAGACAGTAATGCTAAACTTTGGGTAATAAAAGCAGCGACAACTTCTACTATTAAAAAAGTAGTCGTTAAACCCAAAGCAAACATTAATTTCTTACTATTTCCTTCAGTAACAACCGCATGGCTATGATCATGATGTTCTGACATAAAATTTTCCTTATTTAATCCATGATTAGCAGAGATATTTGAGACAGACCCAATATCTCTGCTAAAAATTGCTTAATCTAATGGATTAAGAAGCTTTCTTTTCATTCATCCACCGGTACAGTACAGGCAGTAAAACCAATGTAAGCAGGGTAGAGGAGATAATTCCTCCAATGACTACAGTCGCTAAAGGTCTCTGTACTTCTGCCCCAGTCCCGGTTGCCAAAGCCATCGGAACAAACCCAAGCGAAGCAACACAAGCGGTCATCAGCACAGGTCTAAGACGCAAAATTGCACCCTGCCACGTTGCATAATAAAGGTCATATTGCTGTCGCAACTCTTTGATAAAGGTGAGCATGACTAAGCCATTCAGTACAGCCACCCCCGATAGTGCAATGAAGCCAACCCCTGCTGACATGGATAATGGAATGTCACGCAACCACAATGCGATTAAGCCTCCACATAAGGCAAACGGGACACCACTAAAGACCAGTAAGCTTTCTTTGATATTATGGAATACAGCCATCAATAAAATAAAGATCGTCAACAATGCGAGCGGAACCACCAATTGCATACGCGCTTTTGCAGACATCAGATTTTGAAATTGACCGCCATAATCTATCCAATAACCGCTTGGTAATTCCTGTTTGGATAACGTGCTCTGAAGTTCTGTTACGAATGAGCCTAAATCGCGTCCTTCTACATTTGCAGTAATAACCACCCGACGTTTACCATTTTCACGGCTGACCTGATTAATACCCAGGATATTTTCAACGCGTGCAACATCTTGCAGTTGGACTAAACCACCATTTGGCAATTGAACAGGAAGTAGCGCTAACTGCTCGGGACTACGCTGGGATTCATCTAGACGGATAACAAAATCAAAACGCTTGTCTCCCTGTAGAATGGTTCCAACATTTTGACCACCGACACTTGTCGCCACCAGATCCTGAATTGCTCTTACCGACAAGCCGTATTGTGCTGCTCTGGACTTATCAACTTCTACATTCAACAAGGGTAAGCCGCTGGTTTGCTCTACATTAACGGCTGTCGCGCCTGAAATTGATTTAATTTTCTGAGAAATCTTATTCGCTTCACGATTCAGAATTTCCATATCATCGCCAAATAACTTGACACCCACATCACTTCGCACCCCTGAAATTAACTCGTTAAAACGCAGTTCAATGGGTTGCGAGAACTCACTGTTATTTCCCGGCAATGTCGCTAAGAAAGTAATCATTCTTTGGCGAAGCTCATCAATCGTTTGTTTTGGATCAGGCCATTCATCATGAGGTTTTAACAGTACCACGCCATCTGAAATGTTGGGTGGCATGACATCTGTGGCCACTTCTGCTGTACCGGTACGGGCAAAGATTGCTTTAATTTCAGGAAATTCTTTCAACAGTAACTTTTCAGTATTTTCCTGCATTCTCAGTGACTGTTCTAACCCTGTACTTGGGGAACGCATTTGCTGAACAGCAAAATCACCTTCACCCAGTTGAGGTGCAAACTCGCTACCTGTTTGAGTGGCTAGCACACCCGTAAGCACTAAAATACAGGCAGCCACAATAGTCACAAATAAACGAAGCTCATAGGCTCTATCTAAAAGCAATTCATATTTGGTTTTAAGCCAATGCATCCAGCGACTTTCGGTTTCCTTGACTTCTCCAGTGACAAATAGGGCAACTGCGGCTGGCACAAAAGTGACAGATAAAATCATGGCCCCAATTAAAGCCAGTACAACCGTCATTGCCATAGGATGGAAAAGTTTGGCTTCTACACCGGTTAAGGTAAAGATGGGCAGATAAACCACCAAAATAATCAACTGTCCAAAAATGAGAGGGCGACGTGCCTGTTTCGCAGCCAAGAAGACTTCTCTAAATCTTTCAGAACGGCTCAGCAAACCACCTTTCAGCTTCTGAGCTTCGGCTAGCCGCCGGATACAGTTTTCTACAATAACCACTGCACCATCAATAATGATACCGAAGTCCAATGCCCCCAAACTCATCAGATTCGCACTGATTTTCTGTTCTGCCATTCCCGCCAGGGTAAACAGCATTGAGAGTGGAATAACGCAAGCCGTGATCAGCGCAGCACGGAAATTACCTAAAAAGAGAAATAAAATAACAATGACGAGGATTGCGCCTTCAATCAAATTTTTCTGAACGGTTTTAATCGCGCGATCAACCAAATGTGTACGGTCATATACGGTCTCAATCACTACGCCTTTAGGTAAGGATTGCTGGATCGATTGCACCTTTTCATCAATGGCTTGAGCAACGGTACGGCTATTTTCTCCCATCATCATCATGGCAATACCCAATACAGTTTCTTCACCATTATAGGTTGCAGCACCGGTTCTCAAGTCATGACCAATCGATACCTTGGCAACATCTGCAACCCGAATCGGATAGCCGTTTTTATTGGCAATACTGATGTTCTGAATATCTTCAATCGTGTTTAAAGTGCCGGGCACCCGCACAGTCAACTGTTGTCCATTTTTCTCAATATAGCCTGCACCACGGTTTTCATTGTTTTCTGTTAAGGCGGTCTGTAAATCAGTCAAAGGAATTTGCAATTGCTGCAATCGGTTCAGGTCAGGGGCAACCACATAGGTCTTGTTAAATCCACCAATACTGTTGATTTCCGCAACACCTTTCACACGCTGTAATTGCGGCCTCACAATCCAGTCCTGAATTTCACGCAAGTCCATAGCCGAATAAGACGTCCCATCCGGCTTTTTAGCATTAGGTTCGGCTTTAATCACCCATTGATAGATTTCACCTAAACCTGTCGAAATAGGCGACATGGTCGGTTGCACATCTTCAGGCATTTCTCCCATTGCTTCTTGCAAGCGCTGGTTGATGAGCTGTCTGGCCCAGTAGATATCAGTACCATCTTCAAAAATGATGGTCACTTGCGATAAACCATAGCGTGAAATAGAGCGGGTTTGTTCCATATTCGGCATGCCTGACATGGCATTCTCGATAGGATAGGTAATCCGCTGTTCCATCTCCAAAGCAGTAAAGCCATTGGCAGAAGTGTTGATCTGTACTTGTGTATTGGTGATATCAGGCACGGCATCAATCGGCAGCTTTTGATAGCTGTAAATGCCTACGCCAATCCAGGCCACAATAAACAGCATGACCCAGATGGCATTATGAATTGAAAACTGGATCAGTCGATCAAACAGTCCTTCAGGCTTTATTGACTCATTATTAGATATTTGAGAATTTTCAGTGCCCATGTGAAGCCTCTCCTTTTTCCATTTCAGATTTCAGTAAGAAACTACCTTGAGCGGCATATTTTTGTCCCTGATTAAGCCCATTTACCACTTCAATCCACTGGCTCTCCCCAGATGACTGACCTAATTTCACCGGCTGCGGACTGAATTCAACTTTCTGTCCATGTTGAGTGGCGACAAAAACCACATCCTTTCCATCGATATTCTGAACTGCTGACTTAAGCACCCGTAATGCGGTACTTTCACTCTTTTGTTGCAGCAGTACGTTTACCATCAAGTTTGGACGTAATTCGGTTGCATTCGATTCAACTTTTGCTCGAACCTGAAGACGACCCGTTTGAGTATCCGCTTCAGTATTTAAAGTCTGGATAACTGCCTGATAGACCTTTTCAGTTTGCAAGGATTTAAATTCGATCTTTTGATTCGGGGCTAAACCCATAATTTCAGAATTTGGAACAATAAACTCAAGCCAGAGCTGATCTAACCGGTCTATAGTAAAGAGCTGATCGGCTAACTGAACATTTTCTCCGAGCACCAAATCCTTTTTACTGATCACGCCGGAAATGGGGGCTTTCAAAATATAGCGCCCGTTACTGGTATTCACAGCACCAAACGCACTTAAACGTGATTGGGCCGATTGGACCTGAATTTGCGCCCGTTTATAGCTGTTGTAAGCACGTTGATAGTCCTGTTTTGCTGAAATACCCTGTGACCACAGCTGACGCTCACGCTCGAAGTCCTGTTTCGCCAGTTCAAGGTTGGTTTGTTCAATTTTTAGATTGGCCTGCTGATCGACTAAATCAGGAACAAGCAACGTGGCCAAAGACTGTCCTTTCTGAACTTTTTGGCCGAGTTCTACATAGACATTTTCGACATGACCACTAAAACTCGGAGAGACATGCGCTTGCTGGTCGGTATTCACGTTAAGTTTTGCTGGATAAGAACTTAATTTAACCACCGGACCTTGATCGACTGCTGATAACTGTATGCCTTGTTCAACCAGTTGCTTGGCCGTCAGGCTCACGCCTTCTGCATGCTCTTCGGTTTCACCGCCATGTTCCTCTTTGCCTTCTTCACTTCCATGTTCCTCTGCGCCTTCTTCCTCTGCATGTTCATCTGATGTTTCAGATTTATTCTTACCCGACAAGATCAAGAAAATACTGAGTAGTACGGTTGCGCCGATGACCAAACCAATCAGTAGAGGTTGAGAGATTTTTCCGCTCTGTTTTTTTAAGCTGTTTTTAAGATCGAACATGTTAATTTCCCCCACCAATGACAGGCATGGCCTGTATGTCTTGCCATAAGTTTTGATTGATTTGTGCAATAGCATCTTTCGACATGACTTCACTTGGGCTAATGCCTAAGCTCAAACTTTCTGCTTCAATGGCCTTTTGCCAGCCATCCCGTAACAACTGGACTTTACGCAGACGGATGTCTTGTAATTGAAGCGTGGCTTGCTGAACATCGGTTAAAGCAAACTTGCCTGCCAAGAAACCTTGTAGCGTCTTACTTTGAACTTGAGTCGCCAAAGGAATTTGAGTCTCGTCAACGACTTTGAATTGCAGCTCTAAACCCTGCAACTCGGTTAAAATTGTGCCTATTTGCAGCGCATTTTGCTTTAGATAAAACTCTTTCTGACGCTCTAATAAGTTCATTTTTTCTTGCGCGATTTTTATGCCATTTTGCTGACGATCGAAAATATTAAGCGGTACACTGACTCCGACTACTAATTGATTTTGTGTGGAGTTTTCCAAGGATTGGGTGCGGTTGACACCTAGGTTTAAAGTGGGGTTAGGACGTGCCTTTGCCCTTAGTTGATCAACCGTTGCTTGAGACTCTAATACCAGTAAAGCTCGATATTTCTCAACGTAGTTTTCCGCTAAATATTCTTGAACCTGCTGATGAGTCGATTTTGGCCAGAGCTTTTGTGAAGAGAGGTTTACCTGCAATGACTTATCAGAGGTTCCCCATAAATTTGATAATTGTTGGGTGGCCACTTGGACTTGTAAGTCGGCCTGTCTAAAAAGACGGATATTTTCAGCATGACTTAAACGTGCGCGATTCACATCTACTTGCGCGATACCGCCCGCAGTAAAGCGCTTCTCGATCGCTTTAAGGTTTTCTTCGCTCACCCGAAGTTGTTCATTGACAATGTTTCTTTCAAGTTCGGCAATGGCCAGTTGTGACCATACATATTTCACTGCAAGCTCAATTTGCGCTTGATAAATCTTCTGCTTCAGTGCTGTTTTATCTGTAGAGAGACTGGCTAATTTTTGGTTTGCTTTTCGCTCACCAAAAATATCCAAGGGTTGTGATATGCCAATGGTAAGCTCTTTTTCATTATTTGAACCAAATCCCGTTTGTTCAACTGACAGTTCAGGATTTTTAAACAGCTTACTTTGCTGAAGATTCGTGGCATTAATGCTGTTTTGCGTTTCCCAGAAATTTTGGGACGCTTGATACTGGTTGACCTGATCAATGGCTTGTCGCAGCGTTAAATCTTGAGGACTGGCGACTACAGAAGTACTCAAGCTGATCATTGCTGATAGCAAGACACCTGTACGGAATGCTGACCAGGATAAATTCAGGATAGAAGTATCCTGATATAATTTGTTTTTTGACATGAAATGCACCACACATAATGAGATTAGGAGTGGTGGGCTTTTATAAGACTACCCCACCAATAGTAGGGGCAAATCAGGAGGGGGTGTTAATTGATTCAGATAAGGGGATTTATAAAAAGTTCTTCCCAAATAAGATGGTGTAAGGACTGTCTCAAAATGAGTTTTAAGCTTCAAATCATCGGGTGGGTCAATCTGAATCACGATTGTATTTGAGAAATGACTGCACTTTTCGTTAAAACAAACCTTCTGACAATAGTCATAAATTTCTTTATAGTTTTCTAAGGAATAAAGTGCTTGACTAGGACTATCACTCTTTTCGTCTAAATCGATTGGATTAGAGAGTATTGAATTGGGTATGTTTGGCATTTCATGCAGACACGCAGCCTCTGCCACACTCCAAATATTCTGGAATGTGAATAAGAGTACCAATATCTGGATTAGAAATGTTTTTCTCTTCATACACAAATCTGTATTTAAAACACCAATAAGAAGCTGTCCAGATCTATCAAAGATCTGATCACAGAATTTGAGTAACCTTAAACTTTTTGCAGCCTTAAGTAAAGATATACAGAATTTTTGAAAAAAGCATAGGTCTAGATAATCAAGCTAGATTTTTTAGAACTCCACATTGGTCAATTGTACATAAGCCATCACAAGTACCTCTTAAATCAGATAATTGTTCAATAAGCTTTTGTTGCTTGATTATATTTTCTCTGATAGCACTGACATGTAAGTCAATTAATTCATTCACATCTGAACAATTTTTCTCAGGTTTGTCTTTATAGGTAAGTAATTGACGAATTTCATTCAAACTCATATTTAAAGTTCGGCAATTCAAAATAAACTTAATTCGCTCAACATAGCCTATATCGTAAAGGCGGTAATTTCCTTCCGTTCTTTCGGGTTCCGGAATTAAACCTTCCTTTTCATAAAACCTAATTGTTAATACTGAACATGAGGTTTTTTTAGAGAGTTCACCAATTTTTAAATGCATTGAGTTGGTATTTCCAAAAAATCTTGACTCTATAGTAACTATAGGGATTCTAATATTCAAAGTTTATAAATTTTTTTAATGGGTATAACTATGAGTGGTTGTGGATGTAGTAAAGAAACACCATGCGAAGATAAGAAATCTCAACAAGAAAATCATCCATCAATTGCAGAAGCAAGCAATTCAAAGAATTGTGATAATACGCCTAGCTGTTGTGGTGAAGAGGAAGAAGAAAAATCTTCATCTCCTTGCTGTAACACTTCAAACAGTTGTGAAGATACCGCTCAATCCTGTTGTGGTTCTGATCCCAAAGAAAATTTAAGCACTGAAAACGTTTTAAAAGATTCGCACTACATGAGTGAATACTTAGTTCCCAAAATGGATTGTTCTGCGGAAGAACAGATGGTTCGTATGGCGCTATCTTCAATTGATGGTGTTCAAAAACTCATCTTTGATTTACCTAACCGTTCTTTAAAGGTTCTACATAATCAAAAAGATGAAAATATAACCACCAAACTTGAAGGACTGGGTTTTGGGGCAAAGCTTGTGAAGACTGAAACTTATATAAGCAATCAACAGGCCAAGCAAACAAGTACCTACACCATTCCTAAAATGGATTGCTCTGCTGAAGAGCAAATGGTCCGTATGACTCTTGCAGATCTTGAAGCAGTTAAAGGTCTTACTTTTGATCTTCCCAATCGAAAACTGAAAGTCTTCCATAATGAAGGGATTCAGCAAATTACGGCCAAACTTGAAGGACTGGGTTTTGGGGCGAAACTTGATGAAACACAGCTTTCTTCAGGTGACCTACCCAATGAACCTGATCCTGTAAGACAAGCTAAAGTACTTAAACTGTTATTAGGCATTAATGCTCTACTGTTCTTTATAGAATTCATCAGCGGTATTATTGCTGCTTCTACAGGATTGATTGCTGATTCTCTAGATATGTTTGCCGATGCAGCCGTTTATGGTATTGCGCTATATGCCGTCGGGAAAGCTGCGAAATATCAAGTAAAAGCAGCTCATTTTGCAGGCTGGATTCAGTTATTACTCGCTGTCATCGTGATTGTTGACGTCATTAGACGATTCATGTTTGGAAGCGAGCCAGAATCAACGCTCATGATTGTTATTGGCCTGCTCGCACTTATAGCTAACGTGACATGCTTATATCTTATTTCTGGTCATCGAGAAGATGGCGCACATATGAAAGCCAGTTGGATTTTCTCAGCGAATGACGTTGTGGTAAATATGGGCGTCATATTTGCCGGTGTACTCGTGGCATGGACGGGATCAGCTTATCCAGACTTAATCATTGGTATACTGGTTTCTTTATTCGTACTTAATGGTGCTCGAAAGATTTTGGCTTTGAAGTAAGGTACAACAAGAGTTATACCGAGCGAACCAATACTAAAAACCCCAGCAGGATGCCGGGGTTTTTTCTTTTCTAAACATCTGGGGTGATTGATTAAATGGTCATCTAAAATCAGTATGATAGTTCAATCTCCCCCCTCGAATAGGCTTTTTCATAGATTTATCACATTCCCTCATTTTCATAAGCTAAACTAAATATAGTCGAAAATTCAATTGAGTTATTCCCCGGCTTTTAAATAGCGGTATACCGCTTGACGACTAATACCGAATGCCTGACCTAATGCCATTTTTGAAGGATATTTCCCTTCCTTCCATGCTTGTCGTAAAGCTTCAGCCTGCTCAGGTTTCAATTTATGTACCCGACCTTTGTACTTCCCTTGAGCTGATGCCAGTTTAATTCCTTCCTTTTGCCGCTCCAGAATAATCTCACGTTCGAACTGTGCAAAAGCACCCATCAGTTGCAGCATCAAATTATCCATCGGAGTGGATTGGGCCGTAAAAGTAATATTTTCTTTTACAAACTGGATGGAGATCCCTCGTTTGACCAGTTTATCTACTTCAGTCACCAAATCTTTTAAGCTTCGCGCAAAACGATCCATGGAATGTACTATCACCTGGTCTCCTTCCCGGACATAATTCAACATTTCTTGAAATTTCGGTCGGTCGGTATTTTTACCTGACGCACGATCAACAAAAATCCGGTCGACTTCAATTCCCTCAAGTTGACGTCCAGTGTTTTGCTCGACAGAACTGACCCGGACATACCCTACTTTTTGGCCTTTCACTTTTTCACGCCCCAATTGAAGAAAAATGAACAATTTCGTAAATTATAAATTTTTAATACCAAAGTTACATGTTATATATGATTAAAAATCATTTAAATGGTACATAATTTTACGAACTTTTAGGCTGTTACTTTAGGGTATACCTTAAAGTAACATAAATTTAGATATTAAAAACTTGTCGCCACTTTTTTAGCCATCATAAAAAAGTACAATACAAATTACACTTAGTTTGAGTTGCATTTGTACAGTTTAGGTATGGAAGTGATTTCTAGATTAATCTAACCAGGCCGGGGTGGTTGTAAGAATTAAATAACACATAATAGTTACGACTAGACCAATAGAAGTTATCCACTTGACACTTATTAAAATTAACTCTTGAAAATCTAGACGTTTGAAAAGATCACTAAAAGGTCCTTTCGGATTATCTGCCAAAATTTTTTGATAAATAATGTTATTAGATTTTTGTAGATGTCCATCTTTACGTTGAAGTTCTACTTTTATTGCATAAAGGGAATCTGATTGATTTCTCACTAAAAAGAACATAATGAGTGTAAAAATCACAACACCCATTAATACACCTGTATTAACGATAAATTGATAATTATAGTCTTTATTTATTTGGGTAACTGCTTTGAATTGGGTCGCTACAATTACTGTAGCGATTGGAATTCCTAATAATTGATTTTGGATGTCGCTGATAACTTTATGGATTTTTACCTGTTCCTCAAGTTTGGTATTTTCTATTTCATTTTTCAGTTTTTCAAAAGAAAAATTTGAGGCAAAAAGTGCATAATCATGATCAAGATTTTCATATATTTTATCTAGATTTTGTAAGATAAATGCGAATCGTTCATTCGCTGGAGTATTTTTGCATAATTCAACGATTGATTTAGCTAATATAGCTAACTTTTGTGAATGATGAATATCATCTGTCATAAAAATAGAAATTTTTTCAATCATGTCTGGATCTACAGAATCCAAATCTTGAGCGGAATATTGAACATCAATTTCTAATTTTTCTGGTTCAATAAACACCATACGTGAAGTTGCAGAATCTGTGAACGCAGAGGATTTACTTAGAACTGCAATAAGTAATAATAGCTTTTCATATTGATTGATAATGTCTGGTTTAGGTTCTGAAGAACTAGAATCCCAGGCAAGATCCATTAGATAATATTTTCTTTTATTTTTTGCTTTGAAATACTTGTGCTTACAAAGTTGATTAATATCTGAAAAAAAATCTCCAAATTTTGAAGATAGAGGATCTCGTCGGAAAAAACGACGAGTTTCCCCTACTTGAATTAACCCCTGCTGTGTAGATTGAAAGCCGGAATCTTCTTCATGATCAAAAGCGAGTTGTAAAATTTGTGCAGTATCAGGTGAATCAACTTCAATGTGACCTTTAGAATATCCATCTTCAAAGATCGCTTTTTTATATAAAGCAATCAATTGATCACGATTAATCTGCATCATCTTCTTCCAAACCTTGTACCTGTTTGGCGAACATAGCTTTATCTTCAGTATCGTCTACAGGAATTGTTAACTTACCAGTTTGAGGGTCATATTCAGCTCCATGTTTAAAAGCTTCACGACTCAATTTGATATCCCAATAACGTGATTTTGTCTTTAACTCTATTAGTCTTTTAAGTGATCTACTATCTGGGATAAAACCATCTGAAATAGAATTCTGATCTGAAGCAAGGAATGTTCTTAAGCTATCTGGATCGGTAGGCAATAAGATGTTAGAAAGATGTTCAAGGAAAATAGGGGTTTTTGCTTTTGAAGCTGCTTTTAGAAAATCATAGGCTCTATTGCTTATAGCTGTTCTTTCCTCATAGCCATAATTTTGCTGATCAAGATAGCTATTCAAAACATCAATTAATTTATTACTTTCGAGTACATTATCGTTAGTAGTTTCACAACCTAAAAATTCTTTAAAATACTCTGAAGAAGTGTGTGATCCACGAATAAAACTGACATAACGATCTTCTTGATTTTGCCATTGTGTTAAGTTTACGCGTCCTGCATGTCTTAATTTACTTAAATCAATATAAACAGACTTTTCTACTTCAAAAGATTCGTTAATCCCTGCACCAATAATTTCATTGACAACAGCTATAGCTATAAATTTTTGATTATTATAATTATATAAACAAATTACTACCCAACCACCAGTGACAGCTTTACCCTTAACTTTTGCTACTAAGTGATCTAGAATTTTAATTGATAAGTCATAGAAATTATCAGATTTTGAATAAATTTCTGCATCAGTCAAAATGGTTGAGATTGGATAGTTGATTGTATCATCAGAGAATTTTCCAAATGTTCTACCACCTTGCTCAATATATTTTTTATTGAGTTCATCCATTAAACCTTGTATCGGACTATTTACAGTTAAAATAGAAGACCCAACTTGACGATTAAAATTAGCGCCTTCCGAGTCCCTGACTAATTTATGAACGATAAAGGATGAAATTTCACAAGGAGTAGTAGACATGATCCTCTCAAATAAAAAGTAATTAATTTTAATCTAGATAGAATACTATAAAATTATGAGCTCAATAGCTGATGTTTATTTTTTAGGACAGACTGTGTCGCTTTAATTTCTCGTAATTTGGATTTTTACGCTAAATATTTATCACTATGACTTCTAGCTTACGTGGGTTTTGTTACATCAATATATGAGACACTGATTTTAGTATGTGTTATTTTAAATTAACAATTTATAAAAACCTTTAAAATCATATATTTATAAAATATTTATGCAACAAAGCCTATTTAAACTCTAAAAAGTAATAGTACGTCAAATGCTTACTTCCATATAAATAACTTTTCTTCTATTCTCAATCTAATTTCTCTTTATCTTTTCTAGTGATGAAACCACCTAAAGTTTTTATTAGTTATGCCCATGCAGGAAAAAAATTAGCAGATGATGTTTTAAATTTTTCAAATTATCTTCGATCTAGAGGAATTGATGCAGAAATAGATCAATATGAGGAGGCTCCGCCACAAGGCTGGCCTCTGTGGATGGCTTCTCAAGTAGATCAGGCAGATTTCGTTTTAGTTTTATCGACAGAAACATATTATGAAAGAAGTAAGGACTTTTCTGAAAATCCGAATAATGGATTAGGTTCAAAGTGGGAAACTTTACATATTCTTCAAAAAGTTTATGAAAATGCATTTAACAATAAAAAATATATTCCCATTTGTTTAAGTAAAGAAAATAAAGAATTTATATTAGATTCTTTAAAACCATATACTTACTATGATGTAAGTAATGCTGATTCAAAAGAAAGACTAGTTAATCGATTATTAGGTAATAATACAAATATCAGACCTAAACTAGGCGAAAATATCCAAGAAAATGAAGAATTTTCGCCTTTAGAGCCAAGAATTCGAAAACACTTATTCGTTACTAGCTTAATAGATTTAGAATTGTGGGATAAAGCTCATTGGTGTGGAGTAGCTTTTAGCTTTGCTCAGGATGAGGACCTAGAAGATATACCCATTATTGGCCTAGGCTTTAGGAAACCTAAAATAGGAAAACAGATTTTTGATGACTTGAATAAATCTATTAATAATGATGACTTAAAAAATCATATAAGAGTTAGCATTGTTAAAGACATAGATCATTTAAATCCATATAAATATAGAATGCTTATTGGGCCAAATGAAGAATATTTAAATACAATGTCGGATCGAATTAAAGCTCAAAATCCTGATCACGATATAGATAATACAACTTCTATTTTTATGGGTATAAGTAGAGTCTTAGAGCTAAACCCCCAATCAGGAGAAAATCTCCAAAAATTTATTAAGGTTTTTGATGAAAGAAAATTTTTCTATCTGACTAATATGAAAGAGAAATTGGAAAAAGATAAAGATCCCTCTTTTTATACAACACCATTAGCTATTGATTCTCCTAAAGACTATATTGATTTTGATAATGCCATACTTAAAAAAGACATAAACATCAAAACACTAATAGATTTAAACAAAGAAAACCCTAAAAGTTTAGACCATGCAGTTTTTAGTACTATTGATACTCGAAAACTTATGAAAGATCATCGTATCGAAAAAAGTAAAAGGGAGAAAAAGGCTGTTGAAAAGAGAAAACGAAGGGCAAAAGAAGTAAAAAAGACAAAAAAATCGGCTAAGAAGAAATAAGTAAAAAATAAATTAAAATACCATAAGGCCCATTAATCGGGCCTGTGGCTTATTTATTTAACATAAAATCTCATACACCCAATTCGGGTGTCAGAACCAAAAACCTAATTTTTATAAGCAGATACTCGCTATACTTAAGCAAATTTGGGTATTACTAGAGATTCTTGCTTCATGACACAGGTTCAACTTCAACAATTACAAAAACATCTTTGGAATATTGCAAACGATTTACGTGGAAAAATGGGAGCTGATGAGTTCCGTGACTACATTCTCGGCTTCATTTTCTACAAATACCTGTCTGAAAAAGCGATTAGCTTTGCCAATGAATTACTTAAAGATGAAGGCTTGGCAGAAAAATACCATCAACTTGATGAAAATAACCCTGATCACGCTGAACTCATTGACGGCATCAAAGAAAACTCAGTCGAAGAAGTCGGTTATGCCCTAGCTCCAAAGCAACTGTTCCACACAATTGCTGAACGTGGTCGTCAAGGTGAATTCATTCTTGATGAATTATCAAATACCTTACGAGAAATCGAACGTAGTACCTTGGGTGCTGAGTCTGAAGATGATTTTGCCAATCTATTTGAAGATCTCGACCTTAATTCAACCAAACTCGGCAACAATGCCAACGATCGTAATGAATTGGTCAGCAAAGTACTGACGCATTTAGACAATATTGATTTTGATCTGAGTAACTCAGAATCAGATGTCTTGGGTGATGCCTACGAATACTTGATTGGTGAATTTGCATCTGGTGCAGGTAAAAAAGCAGGTGAATTCTATACACCGCAAACTGTATCTACCTTACTTGCAAAGATCGTGACTCAAGGCAAAGAACGCCTGCGTTCAGTCTATGATCCGACATGTGGTTCAGGTTCATTGCTGTTACGTGTAAAACGTGAAGTTCAAGATGTCGATATGATTTACGGTCAAGAGATGAACCGGACCACCTACAACCTGGCACGAATGAACATGATTCTGCATGATGTTCACTTTGCTAAATTCGATATCAAGCAAGAAGATACCTTAATTCGCCCACAACACATTGATCAGCGTTTTGAAGCAGTAGTTGCCAACCCTCCATTCTCAGCCAAATGGTCAGCAGATCCAATCTTCTTACAAGATGAGCGTTTTAGCCGTTTTGGTAAGCTTGCACCAAGCTCAAAAGCGGATATGGCTTTTGTTCAGCACATGCTTCATCAACTCGATCACAACGGCACGATGGCGGTTGTTCTTCCGCATGGTGTGTTGTTCCGTGGTTCAAGTGAAGGTGTGATCCGCCAGTACCTGATTGAAAAACTCAATGTCATTGATGCTGTGATCGGCTTACCTGCCAATATTTTCTACGGTACATCTATTCCAACCTGTATTTTGGTGCTGAAGAAGAATCGTGAGCATACAGGCAATATTCTATTCATTGATGCCAGCAATGACTTCGAAAAACAAAAGAACCAAAACAAGCTGTTGCCTGAGCATATTGAAAACATCATTGCGGCCTATGAAAATCGTCAAGACATTGAAAAATATGCTTATGTTTCTACCTTACAGGAAGTCAAAGATAACGATTACAACCTCAATATTCCTCGTTACGTTGATACCTTCGAAGTTGAACATGAAATAGATCTGAAAGCCATTGCACAGCAACTTAAAGAACTTGAGCAACAAAGCCAAAGTACAGACAAAGTGATCGCTGAATTCTGTAAAGAGCTTGGCATTGATTCACCATTTGCGGAGGTGAAGTAATGGTTGCACCAAAATTAAGATTTAAAGAATTTAATGATGATTGGTCTCTAAAAAAACTAGGTGATATTTCATTTAAACCACAATATGGGATGAACTCTTCAGCGACAGAGTTTGATGGAGAGAATAAATATTTAAGAATTACAGATATCAATGAGGATGACCATTCTTTTAATTTTTCAAAATTAACATCTCCTGATGATGATTTAGATGATAAATACCTATTAAAAAATGGGGATTTACTATTTGCTAGAACAGGGGCAAGTGTTGGAAAAAGTTACTTATATAACTCAAAAGATGGGAAAGTTTATTTTGCGGGATTCTTAATTAAGTTTTCACTTCACACAAATGTAAATCCATATTTTATATTTACCCAAACTTTATCTAAAAAATTTCAAAATTGGGTAATTACTAATTCTATGCGTTCAGGACAACCTGGCATTAATGCAGAAGAATATTCGTCATTGCCTATTACATTTACCTCTCTAGAAGAACAAACCAAAATCGCTTCTTTTTTTTCCACAGTGGATGAAAAGATTAGTCAGCTTTCGCAAAAACTCCACCTTCTGGGCCAATATAAACAAGGCATGATGCAAAAGCTGTTTAGTCAGCAGATTCGCTTTAAAGCGGATGATGGCAGTGAGTTTAGGGATTGGGAGGACAAACCTTTAAATGAAATAGCTTGTAAAAATACGATAAAAAATAAAGATGGAAGTATTACTGAAGTTTTAACAAATTCTGCTACACAAGGAATTATTAAACAGAGTGATTATTTTGAACGAGAAATCGTAACTGAATCAAATCTAACAGGTTATTATCTCGTAAACGTAAATGACTTTGTATATAACCCTAGAATATCTGTTCATGCACCTGTTGGGCCAATAAAACGCAATAAAAAATGCTTAGGTATAATGTCTCCACTCTATACCGTTTTTACTATAAAAACAGGTAATTTAAATTATCTAGAGTACTTCTTTGATTGTGATTTTTGGCATGATTATGTCAAAAGTGTTGCTAATTCAGGAGCCAGACACGATCGAATGAATATAACCAACAAAGATTTCTTTGAAATGCCCATTCTATATCCTTGCCTAGAAGAACAAACTAAAATCGCTAACTTCCTTTCATCAATCGACCAAAAAATTGATGTTGTTTCAGAGCAGTTAGAACAAGCCAAGCTTTGGAAAAAAGGACTTTTACAGCAAATGTTTGTTTAAATACTGAGAACGTCAATTCATCCATCTGATTGAAAGACTTTGAGGGTAAAACATCACAGTATGTTTCGATCTTCAATCAGATGGATTTCAGTTAGATCACCGTAATTCAATAAAAAATTAGAGAAAGAGATGTCCGTACAAAGCGAAGCTCAACTTGAAAATGAACTCATTGAACAGCTCAAAAACCTGGGCTATCACCAGGTTGATCTCAAAGATGAAAATCAACTGCTGAGCAATCTAAAAGTTCAAGTTGAACGCGCCAATGACATCGCTTCTTTCTCTGCAAATGAATGGGCACAAATCCTCAATCACTTAAAAGCAGGGAACAGCTTTAACTGTGCCAAAGTACTGCGTAATCGCTTTCCTGTAAACTTTGATGATGGTTCTACACGGCATATCGATTTTTTGTTTGCCGATCCTGGTCAAAATATCTATCAAGTGACCAATCAGATCGCTATCGATCACAGTGCCAGTAATGGCCACACCAGTCGCTTTGATGTCACCTTGTTGATCAATGGCCTACCATTGGTGCAAATCGAGCTAAAACGCGCAGGGGTAGAGCTTCCTGAAGCCTTTAACCAAACCCAACGCTATGCCAAAGTCGCTTATAGTAGCGGAGCAGGTCTGTTTAATTACATCCAGCTATTCGTGATCAGTAATCGTGACCACACCCATTACTATTCAACAGGCACCAGCAATTTCGAATTCACCTTCCCCTGGGCAGACTTTGACAATAAGCACATCCATAAAATCGAGACCTTTGCCGAAGCCTTTTTAAAGCATCAGCACATCACCCAAATGCTGACTGAATACATGGTGATCCTGGAAGTTGAAAAGCGTTTGATGGTGCTACGCCCCTACCAAATCTATGCGGTACAGCAGATTATTCAGCGTGTGCAACATTCAGCGCAAAATGGCTATATCTGGCACACCACAGGCTCAGGAAAAACCCTCACCTCCTTCAAAGCCAGTCAACTCATCATGCGCTTGCCTGAAGTGGAAAAGGTTCTCTTCGTGGTGGATCGTAGTGATCTCGATACCCAAACGGTACGTGAGTTCAATGCCTTCAAGAAAGACAGTGTTGATACCACCAAGAATACCGGCACCCTGGTCACTCAGTTGGGCCAAAAGCACGACAAACTGATTGTCACCACCTTACAAAAGCTCAATATTGCCATCAGTTCTGACCGTTATAGCGATCAGATTCGCTATCTTAAAGATAAAAAAGTCGTGATCATTTTTGATGAATGTCACCGTAGCCAATTCGGCGATACCCATCGCAATATCAAACGCTTCTTTAATCAGGCGCAAATGTTTGGTTTTACCGGAACGCCTATTTTTGAGAAAAATAGCCAACTGAAAATTGACTCACAAGCCGTCACCACCAATGCCCTGTTTGACGAATGTCTGCATAAGTACGTGATTACCGATGCCATTCGTGATGGGAACGTCCTACCCTTCCAGATTGCTTATCTGGGTAAATACACCAGCAAGGGCATCGAAAATAGCGACAGCTATGAAGAAGATGTAGAAGGGATTGATACCAAAGAGCTGTTTGATCACCCTGCCCGTCTCGAAATGATTACCCGCTATATCCTGGATAATCACCACATCAAAACCAAAAATAAAACCTTCACCTCGATGTTCTGTGTCAGTTCCGTTGAAGTCCTGACCCAGTACTACGAACTGTTCAAAAAAGTACAGCAGGAAAAACAGCAGCAAGCCGAAGAACAAGGGGGAATTTATACGCCATTGACCATTGCCACGATTTTTTCCTTTGCAGCCAATGAAGAACTCAAGGTCGAAGATCACAGTGGTTTAATTGAAGAAGAGTCTGCGGATCTCCCGACCCGGATCAGCCAATCCAATCGAGATAAGCTCGATCAATACATTGCGGAATACAATGCCAAATTTGGCCAGAACTACAACTCAGGTGATGAGTTCTACGCTTACTATCGTGACATTGCCAATCGGGTACGTAAAAAAGAAATCGATATTTTGCTCGTGGTGAATATGTTCCTGACGGGTTTTGACTCAAAACCACTCAACACCCTGTATGTCGACAAGAACCTTAAATATCATGGTCTCATTCAGGCCTTTTCGCGCACTAACCGTATTCTGAACGCAGACAAGCCGTTCGGTAATATCCTGTGCTTCCGTAACCTGAAACAGGCCACGGACCAAGCCCTCACCCTATTCTCAAATAAGGAGGAAGCGCAAAGAGTCGTGCTGATTCCAAGTTTCGACAGCATCAAGGAAAAATACAACGCTGCGGTCGCCCATTTACTCAGTATTGCCCCAGATCCTGATCAAGTCCCCAATACGCTGGATACCGAAGAACAGCAATTGGAGTACGTCAAAGCCTTCCGTGAGGTGATGCGGATCAATGCCCAATTGGAAAACTTTGTCGAGTATGACCAAGACGATACCGATTTAAACAAAGCAGAATTCCAGAAACATACCTCACAGTACAAATATCTGTACAACAACGTCCGTGTGGTCCAGCCTAAAGACAAAGTATCGGTCCTCAATGACGTCAATTTCCAGCTGGAACTGATCCACCGCGATACCGTGAATGTCGGTTATATCCTGAATTTACTGCAATCGGTGGTCAACCATAAAGATCCTGAAAAGAAACAGCAGTATCGTTCCCAAGTGCAAGATATCATCTCGACCAATCACAACTTGTATGACAAACAAGAGCTGATTCAAAAGTTCCTGGATGAAAACATTCCACGCATGGCCAATGGTCAAAGCGTTGAACAAGCTTTTGCCCAGTTTTGGGATGTGGAGAAAGAAAAGGCGCTGAATGAGCTGTGTCAAAAAGAAGCTATCAAACCTGAAGTCTTCAAAACGGTGCTCAGCCAATATGAATACACCCAGCGTTTACCTAGCCGCGAAGATGTCAAAGACTTACCGATTGCTCGCCCTAAGATTTCAGAACGTAAAACCCTGATGAATACCCTGGTTCTCAAAACTCGAAGTTTTATTGAAAAGTTTTACCGAGGTTTATAAATCCATCAAAATAAAAAAATGCCTGAAGTTCAGGCATTTTTTACGTTATGACTAACCACTAAAAACAATCAAAAAATAAGAGTTTTAGTCTTGTGAATACGACTTAATTTTTTCAAAAATTGGATAGAAATCTAATCCTTCATCTTTCATCGTAGAAATCAACGCAACGATTACAGCGATATGTGTAGGAACCACACCTTGTTTACTGTAATTCGTAATCGAATTAGGTTTCATATCCAATAAGGCAGCAAATTCCTTAATTGAAAGCCCTGCTTTACCGATAAGACGTTGAAATTCAGTATATGGCATTTGATTAAATTTATAGAAATGGTGTTTTGAGATTATAGCATAGGGTTACATTTACATAAAAACACATAAAAAAATGTGGTAAACACATATTTTTATGTGTTATAAATAACTTATCAAATAATCTATTTATCCTTCTTATTAGGAGAAACACACGATGTACTCATATCCTAATTCAAACACTGAAAAGAAAATTGCACTTATGATCATGAATGACTTTTTCATTCAAAAAGCACATGAACTTTGGATTTTTTTACAACTCGATCAGTGCTTTAACGATTATGAAGCCACACTGATTTGGACTCGACGGTATCTAGAGGAACATCCTGAGGGTGAATACAGCGATATTCAAAAAGCATTCCTTTCTTGTTTTCCAGAAAATTTCTTTAATTTTGACTATTAATTGATGAATCGTCTTTCCTCTTTTGTAGCAGTTGAAATTAGAGTAAACGCTATAAAAGAGGAAAGATTTAGATATAAAAAAGCCCTTAATGATTAAGGACTTTTTTGTATTCAAATTAAAACTAATTATTAACTAAATTAGTTTTATAAAAGTTTCAAATTAGTTGCTATTCCTCACTAAGTTTCTTCAAAGCAAATCTGATAATTCCATTATGGGTTTGGCCATACTTTTCAGCCAACTCGACCAATAATTGATACTCATATTCGTTCATTGGAATGGTGTGTGTCTTAAATTTTCTAGGTGCTTTCGGATCTAGTTTTTGAGCAGTCTGCTCATTAGCACCATTGATGAAGGCTTCCATGTCAGGAGATGAAGCCTTCGCAATTTCTCTTTTCTTAATCATGCTAAAAGCTCCTTCATGAATGACTCAAACTCTTCTATTGCTTTTGGGTTATTCGATTCAACAACACCTTTTCCTTCAGCAGTAACATCACGGTAAACCTTTCGATCATGGATTACAGATGACAATGCTGTGAACAATGGGAAATCAGCTAGATATTCATTCGCTTGTTGTACTTCAGATACAGATGGATTAGTCGGTGCTAAAGTTAATAAGCCAAATGGTTTTAAGTCTTCATTAAATGTTTTGGCTTGATCAATCACTTCAGACAGATGAGGTAAGGTATCAAGATCGAATTGTGATGGTCTAAACGGTACTACAAGGTAATGAGCTGTTAGCATTGCTGTTCTGAGCTCTTTACTATCATGTCCAGCAACATCAACAACAACATAGTCATAACGGCTATCAAGGTCTTTCAATGTGTTCTTGATGTCGCCATACCGTTGAACACAATTCACTTTAGGTAAGTCAGTGTCATCTCTGTCTCTAACCCAATTCGCTGAACTTTGTTGAGGGTCTGCATCGACAAGTACGATGTCTTTTTTATGTTTAGCAAGATAAGCTGCTATGTTGATGGCAATTGTAGATTTGCCACATCCGCCTTTTTGGCTTCCAATTAATACAATCATTTTAGATATATTTTAGAACTAATTTAAACTCAATATAGTTGCATTTTTTATTGATGTAAATAATTATGTTAGGTATGGATTTAGCATTAGTCTACATTTTCCCACCGAAATGATGGTTATTCTTCATACTGATTCATCACTGTAAATTGATACTCGTAAAACAAGAAAATCTCTTAAATTCTTAAACAGTAATTCTTTTATTTTTAATATTTTTAATATTTTTATTTTTAAGGCCTCTGTAAGCCTTGTATAGCAAGTGTTTCAGAGCTGATAAGTCTACATTTTCCCACCTTCAAGTCTACATTTTCCCACCCATTAGTCTACATTTTCCCACCCATTAGTCTACATTTTCCCACCTTCAAGTCTACATTTTCCCACCTTGTGCCTACACTGTTTATTGGTGTATGCTAATTGGGTTGTTACATAGGGAAACCTCAGTGAAAAATGAACTCGTAGTTAAGGATAATGCGTTAATCAATGCCAGCTATAATTTGGATACAACAGAACAACGGCTGATTCTCCTAGCAATTGTGCAGGCAAGAGAATTAAGCAAGCATGTGGACGCTAATAGCACGTTAGAGGTTCATGCTCATCATTATATGAAGCAGTTTAATGTTGATAAGCATGCTGCCTATGAGGGGCTTAAAAACGCAGCTAGCAACCTATTTGAGCGAAAATTCAGTTACAAGGGCATCCATGAGGGGACTCAGCAGGAAAAGATCGTGAAATCACGTTGGGTTTCCAAAATAGCGTATGTTGATTCCGCTGGGATTGTAGAGCTGACTTTTGCACCTGATGTCATCCCATTGATTACACAGTTAGAGAAGTCATTTACTGCTTACGAGCTTAAACAGATTAGCTCTCTTACAAGTAAATATGCAATTCGTCTTTACGAATTACTGATTCAATGGCGTAGTGTTGGCAAGACACCTATGTTTGAGTTAGACGACTTTCGCTTTAAGCTTGGATTAGCAGAGGGTGAATATGCCAAGATGGCTAATTTCAAAGCTCGGGTACTCGATACTGCATTAAACCAAATTAATGAATTAACAGATATCGTTGCTTCTTACGATCAGCATAAAAATGGACGTTTGATTAGTGGCTTCTCATTTACGTTCATAACTAAGCAGCAACCTAAGGAAGTCACTCATACCAAAGCGAAGAAGCTAACGGACAAGCAGATTCAATTCTTTGCTAACAAGCTAGCCCACTATGATCCATTTGCAAGCCAAAAAGCTGCAGTAGGGGAAAGCTATGCTGATTTAGAAAAAAGACTTCTGATTGAATTACAAGATGCCGAGGTTGTCAGAAAGTATGCTGGCGTACTCAAAGAGTTAGGTCTTGAGTTATAGAATACAACTAGATTAGTTGTTATATACTATTAATATAGTTTTGTAATGATTGCAATTTGATTACAAAAAAATTAAGCAGCAGAGAGCTCTTCTGCTAATTGTTCAGCCTGGGAATTTAGCTGTAGTTGTATAAAAAATTGAGTATTCAAAATCAAAAGAAAGATAATTTTACTTTTTTTCGAAAAAGTTAACCAAAAACAAAGTCATTTTTGGAAATGTTCTAGAATGAGGAAGTTGCCAAAACATTTAAAGAAATGTTTATAAAAAAACAGCAGACCAAAAAAAAGCCCGAAGTTTGGCGACCCTGGCTTTTTCTTGGCTTCATCAACAGATTTGTCATTGTTGATTCCACAATGTATTTGAATATTATGATGTGGTAATCGCATTTTGACAAGTCAAAATAGATTTGTCATACATGAGCGTTTATTTAGAAACCCTGCTTGAACAAAAAAGAGATCATAAAAGGTCTTGTTCAATTCCTGATACAGTTCGTGATTTTTTAATCACGCACTTACCGAAAAAGATGATGTGTAGCTCCACAATCAAAAGTGGGGATGTTCAGACTTATACTCTCGCTAAGAATATTGCACTTCGCTACGAGCACATCCAAGTTAATCATTATAACCGCTATAACTTCATTGTTATTGATGATGATGACTTAGATCCTTCTAATTTCATGGATCTACCGGTTGCGCCACCGAACCTTGTCGTAGTAAATCCGGATACAGGACATTCGCAGAAGTGGTATTTCTTGAAAGAAGGGGTGACACGGACACGTTTTGGAAGCCAAAAAGCTAAGGATTATTACTCAACTACCGCATTTAAGCTCACTGCAATCTACAATGGTGATGCGCATTATTCAGGATTCTTGGCTAGAAATCCCTTATCTAGCCGACACATTGTTTTTAGCCCTCATAGTGAGGCATATACGCTTGATCAGCTGAATAAATCAATGGGGGTGACTTCTGACGACTATAACGTGCAGAATCAATATAAATCTGATGCTTTCCTATTGATTGGTGAGTATTGCCGCCGCAATAAAAAATTGTCAGAAGCGGCAGGTATGGGACGTAATTGCACTATCTTCGAGATTCTTCGACACCAAGCATACACTGAATGGCACAAGTACTCAACAGAGCAGGCATTTGCGACTTATTTACGGGATGAAGCAGGTAAAATCAATAGAAATCGTTTTGCTGATGACCTGTTGCCTGAAAATGAGCTAAAGCATATAGCCAACTCCATTGCTCGTTACTGTTTCTCAAGACGAATTAAAACAACTGAAAACTTAAAGTCTTTCTCAAATCGGCAAAAGGCGAGAGGCAGTCTTGGAGGTAAAGCAAGATCAGAGCAGTATTATGATGCACGAGCTAAATTTACCACATTATACACTCAAAACCCTACATTAAAGACCAAACAGCTTGCTGAATTATGTGGAGTATCAGAACGAACCATCCGCAGCTATAGGAAGCAGATAGAACCTAAATTACCTACTATTGCTGAACTCGTACCATCCGCAAAACCATTAGTATTTAAAGATGAAGACGTTTATCAGCGTTCAAACAAATATCTAGCCAAACGATTCGGGGTATCTGTACGAACAATCCAACGCAGACGTTCAAAAAGTCGCACTATCTCCGCTCAGGCTATCACTCGTGCTTTGTTGGTAAAAGTGGAAGCTATAGGGGGTGCCAAAACGGAAAGTGGCCATTTCAGTTGTATTCACGAAGTGCAGGCGTTTAATAAGAATGCCTATAATGTTTATACCTTTTGTATTACTAAAATACCTTTTTTAATTCCGTTGCTTTTATAAATTTCTAAAAGTTTATGGAGTTTCCTTATTAGCTTTTACATCAAATAAAAATAAACATGCAAGCAATAGATCTTTCATAAATCATTTTTCACTCAGCTCTATATTGTAAATTCCATAGATTAAATTAAATCTCAACCATAGTCTTTTACCCCTATTTCGATAACTGTTAGCTAGAATTTTAAAAGCTTCAATATGACCAAGTACATGCTTAATTCTTATTTTGATTTCTTGGTTATACATTTTGAGTTCAGGATGGCTTTGTTGTACAAAGCTATTCTTGAAGGCTTCTTCGGCAATATAATTTCCAGATGAAGAAGCCTGCACCTAAAATCTACCGTATAACCAATTGGTCCTCGTATAACCAAGCTTTAATTAAGTGAGGAAATATTTCAATCTAGTTTCCAATGGTATGCACAACCACAAGGCAAGCATGGACGAAATCAAACTTATTCCGATACAGCAATTCAATGCTGTTTAATGATCAAATCTCTATTCCGTCTTTCTTTACGTATGATCACAGGCTTTACTCAAAGTTTGATTAAGCTGTGCGGCCTAGATTGGACCGCCCCCTCTGTCGCAGACAAAAGACGATTGATATTGCGATTAGCTATCAGAAAAGTCGCCATGGTTTACACTTACTCGTAGATTCTACGGGTTTAAAATTTTTAGGTGAAGGCGAATGGAAGCGTAAGAAACATCAGCTCAATAGAACGAAATGAGTTACTTCAAACGGTTAAACATTTAGGCAGAACTCTATGGAAAAAATGGTCGGGTTATCACCGTCGCAGTTTGGTGGAAACCAAGATGCATTGCATCAAATTATTAGTAGATAAGCTGACGGCAAGACATTTTTAAAGTCAGGTCAATGAAATTCATGCGCGTGTGGCTGTTCTGAATAGATTTACGGAATTAGGTAGACCTCACACCCAAGTTGTCACTTAAATTTGAATGGCTTGGCGAAAACTCAGCTTTTGAATGTTTATGCAACAAGCCATGCTGGAACAAAAGTTGGTTTAGCTATCTCAGCGATGAATTATTTTGGAAAAAACTGGTTGATCAAAACATCATTGAAACCATCAGAAAGAGCTGAGCCAGAAAGAATTCAAGAAATTAAAGGCTGCTCAACTGCCGCTTTGGATGAAAAAAGTGCTGAATGATTGTTGCTAAAAATCATCAAAATATGAGCATTTTTGGTCTGATGAAGGCCTTTTTGTGGTTTGGAAAAATCATGAATCTCCTGTCTCATCCATTATCCTCCTTTAAAAATAGCAAGTGGTTTATCTCATAATTCAACGAATAATTAAAAATATCATCAAAACATCACCTGATCGGAAGTCTTTTTTTTAAATCTGCTAGTCTCGAATCATCCAGTAAAACTTGACCAAAGAGCATGAATCCTACTGAAAAACAGGGGGATTTTATTGGCTAAGTAATGGTAAGCAAGGATACACAATGGGTACTTTTTTCAGTGCTACGCACTTTCAAAAAGCATACCCATCGTGACCTTGATCAGGTGGACAAGCCCCCCGATACCCCCCTTTATTACGTCTCAAATTGAGGTGATTATGAATAAGAATGAGACTTATTTTAAAAAAAACAAACAGCCGTCGAAACATCGTCCGGAAATTCAGTTTGAAAAAAAGAGGCCTGTGCGCACTCGAGTCGTTAAAGTCACTCTGTTTGAAACGGAATATGAGCTTTTGCAGCAAAAAAATATGTTTAGTTCGATTGCACGCTTGATGCGTGAGGCTGCTTTAACCTCTGTTAAGAATGAGCAGCTGCCCGTGACAAAGTTCTCAAAGCTAGATAGAGAGTTTTTATTAGAACTGAGCCGCATTGGAAACAACATTAATCAGATCGCTAAAGCCGTCAATCTAGACCTCGCGTCATATAGACCGCTAGATGCAGTGAAACTACTTCATCTCTTACTTCATCTTGAGTATGCGTTAAATAGTTTGAAAGCAGGGCTTGAGAATGATTGTTGATTTTTTTGAAACAGGGACGGGGCAATCTAAAGGCCCAATCGACTATTTTCTCGGGAAAGAGCTAGATCGGGAGCATGCGAAGCTTCTTGCTGGGAATATCCAGGAAGTTGCGGATCTGATTGATAGCAGTCGCTATACAAAAAAATATACCGCTGGTTGCCTTTCTTTTTATGAGGATGACCTCTCAGAGAGCCGAAAACGTCAAATCATGGCCGCATTTGAAAGAATGATTTTCTCTGGTCTGACACCAGACAATTACCGAATTCTGTGGATTGAACATCGCGACAAAATTAACCAGGAAACCGGTCAAAGGAGGCTGGAACTTAACTTTATAATTCCGAATGTCGAGATATTGACTGGTAAGCGTCTGCAGCCATTTTTTGCGAAAGCGGATTTAGAACGAGTCGACTGTTTTAAAAGAATTGTTAATTTTAAGTATGGGCTTCATGATCCCGATGATCCGTTAAATCGTCAAGCATTAAAGACGCTTAAAAAGTTACCTCACACTCTTAATGAATTTAGAGAGAAAATTCACGAAGAAGTTGTACTTGCAGTCGCAGATAATTTGATTAACGATCGCAACAGCTTACTTAATTGGTTGAAGAATATAGGTTTAGAAGTTTCAAAAGTAACTAAAAAACAAATTTCTGTTATTCATCCAGATAAAAACCAACCTGTGGTTTTGAAAGGGGAGTTGTATGAGCAAAACTTTAGATGTTCTGAAAACAGCGCAGAGCTTAAGAGAGCAGCATCAGAACGATATCGACAACGCGCTGAAAAAAGATATGACAGTTGCCTTCAACGATACCAAAAGCTTTATGAAGAAAAGGCTAAGTATCATACAGAGCGATATGGACCACGAGATTGTAGAAACTCAGACGAACTTACAAAAGTACTTGAAACACAACGAAATGAAGATCAAAACAGATATCGTTTCGATGGAGAACGATCTAAATCAGAGTCTGCTGACAATAAACAACGAACTACAAATTCGGATCAGCACAATGAACCAAGACTTGCACAAGTTAACGAGCTTGAACCATGCCATCGTCGAGCAGGCGAAGCTGAAAAAAGTCCTTTCTTTATCGATGATACCCATGATTTCAATACTCATTATTTTGCTTATCTGCAGCATATGTCTCGGATACTTCAGCAACAGCAAGTACAGCGAGATCGGGAAGCTACAAATGATGCAGAAAGAAGAGCAAGCAAAACTCGTCGAGCTCAAGAAAGCTTTATCGATGAGCAAAACCGAATTACAGCAAAAATTCTCCAAGATTCAACCAAGGAATTAAAAGATGAATATAGAAGCAGAGCTGTTGAAAATTATCGAAGATCAGTTGTTGCTGCTAAAGCAGCAGCAACAAGAACAAAAAACCGCTTTGCAGGCTTTAAGTCAGTATCAGAACTTGAGCGAGCTACTCGAACAGCAGATCTTGCTCTCAGAGCAGCGCAACAGCAAGCTACGACAGAGTCTGGAAGAGTATCAGCGGATGTATTCACGTTTGAAAAATCAGACTTTTTCAGAAAATATCTTGCAGGATTTACAAACCGAATTAAGCTTGTTTTTGCAGCAACATTTAAAAGCATTGGTGACTTCTTTGCAGTTGAAAGAGCAAGTAAACAGCGAAATACAAAATCAGATTTCGGGTACAGTACAGAACGAGATTGCTCTCCAGTTGCAACCTTTGACCGCCCAGATCATCCAAAAAATGAATTCAGTCGAGCACTATCAAGAAAAATTACAGCAATTAATTCAGCAGCTGTCCAGCAAGCTTTAGATGTACTGGACAGCAAGAAATTGATAGCCGAACAAACAGTAGTTCAGAAAAAAGATCAGAGTTATGATCAATCACCATCTATTTAGTAAATATTGAGTCAATTTATGACGTCTTATAAATGCTAAGTAATTGATGTTAAGCATGATTAAGAGTTTAATCATGCATTAGGCTTGGCGAGAGTAAATGATGTTTAATGAGAAAAATGGTTGTACAGCAATTGCATTCGATGTCTTTGGTACTCTTGTTAAAATCCAAGAAGGGCGTTCCCCATATCGACGCTTGCTAAAATGGTTAAAATCTCAAGGTCGTAATTATAAACCCGATGATTCGACTATTATCATGTCATATTCTTTTGATTTTAAAGAACTTACTGATTTTTGGGGGCAACAGATTCCTGACCATTTTCTGCAGGAGTTAAATGATGATTTATTTGAAGATCTAGAAAACCTTACTTTATATGAAGATACACTTTTGACTTTAAATAGACTAAGAGATTCTGGCTTCAAACTGGCTTTGTGTTCTAATCTTGCGCTTCCCTACGGTGAAAAGATTTTTTCTATGATCCCGAATTTAGATGCATATGCATTGAGTTATGAAATTGGAGCAATCAAACCAGACCCGAGAATTTATCAATCTCTACTGGATCAATTAAATTGTAGAAAAGATGAGGTTCTATTTGTTGGTGACACCCTTTTGGCTGATGTAATTGGTCCCAAATCATTTGGCATGTCAGCCCGGTTAATTGATCGAAAAAATGGTCAAAATCTACAAGATGTGCTTGTCGATCTTCTCTAGATCATATTACTTCGGCTTGAATAATTATTGGGTAAAGGACCAATTTTGGGGGCAGTTAATTTCCTCAGCAATCTTCTGTCTATCAAACTGAAATTTTGGATGAGTGGAAAGAAATTAACTGTAAAAAGTCCAATGTTTTTAGACATCATAAATCCATGAAAATTATGTGTGGTCAGTGGTTCATGGATTTTAATCGCTCATATGTGATATTTTTCCGTGGAGAAACATGAAGTTTCTGCTTTTGGCTACATTTTTATAAAATCTCTAATTGTTTGATACATACTTCAAGTTATTGAATCTATATTGTTTTATTTTCATTAATAAAGTCTTGATTTTTTGTATAAAAAACTATAATTTATTGATTAATTACAATATATATTCTTAATATTGTAGTGAAATATCGCTTATGCGATTTATAGATTAGCCATGCTCTCATTTCTTGCTAAAAAAAAGTGAAATATCGCTTATGCGATTTATAGAAGTTGAACCAATATGCCATTTTTATTGAAGACGTGAAATATCGCTTATGCGATTTATAGAAGCACTAATACCCGATCGACTAGGGCACTGTTGCAAATAGGCTGACATGATAAGCTAAATATCTTATTTATTTCGAGATACAGCAGATGAATCCCTTCAACGGTCGGCACTTTCAAGGTGAAATCATTCTTTGGGCTGTTCGTTGGTATTGTAAATATGGCATCAGCTATCGTGAACTTCAGGAAATGCTCGCTGAACGTGGAGTGAATGTTGATCACACCACAATTTATCGCTGGGTTCAGCGTTATGCTCCAGAAATGGAAAAACGTTTACGTTGGTATTGGCGTAATCCTACAGATCGACATTTATGGCATCTGGATGAAACTTACGTAAAAGAGAATGGCAAATGGGCATATCTATACCGTGCAGTTGACCAACGTGGCCATACTCTTGATTTCTATCTTTCTGCTAGACGAAATACCCATTCAGTTTATTGTTTTCTTGGTAAGATTTTGAATCATGTCAAAAAATGGCAGATTCCACGAGTCATAAACACTGATAAGGCTCATACCTATGGCCGTGCTTTGTCGCGACTAAAACAGGAAGGAAAGTGTCCTGAAGACCTGGAGCATCGACAGATTAAATACAAGAATAACGTGATTGAATGTGATCATGGCAAGCTCAAACGGATCATCAAGGCTACGTTGGGATTCAAGTCTATGAAAACGGCTTATGCCACAATTAAAGGTATTGAGGTTATGCGTGCTCTACGCAAAGGACAAGCTTCATTATTTTATAACGGTAATATTCTAGGAGAAGTTTGGCTAGTAAATAGAGTTTTCGGTCTCTAAGCTTTTTTGAAGGGAAAATCATCGACTCAGATCCCTATTTGCAACAGTGCCAAATCTAATCACGATATAGCAACAGATCCTCGGTTAGAGCCAGTGCCGAACTATGACGGATTGACTACTCTTGAAAATAAGCGCATTCCTGTTCCGGAACATGTCGAGCCGGAACCACAGAAAAGGGGATTCCTGAGTCGCTTTTTCTTACCCAATGGATAATATGATTGTTCACCTGGGCTTATCAAAGCCGTGGAACATTGGTTAAATAACAGGCGTGGAACAGGTTAAAAAGATAAAAAAGCCCAATTGGGTAGGATTGGGCTTTCAAAAACAATATAAGTAATTGATTTAAAATAATTTATTAAAACAGTAGCCAAAAGTAGAAATGTCCGCTTTTAGAATATGAATTTGGTGTTATTGCTAAAGCTCGTGGCATGACTCAAAATCGCTAAAGAAGCAGGGATTGGGGTGAGGCACTCCACAAAGTCCTACGTCAGGATTAAGCACCACGTTTTGATACGATTAATCGTGTAGTGAATGCTTTAGGCAGCAGAGGTATTGAGTTCTTTAATATGCAGTTCAACGACTGTCATCAGGTTCTCAAATCCCTCAGTTTCCCCGGTATTCATCCGAGCCAACTCGGTCGAGTAGCTCGGATTATGATGCCTACTTTTAAAGAGGCCCCCCCCACGATCAGTAAGCAGTTCTAGGGAACTTATGACGACCTGGGGTGGACTGAGTCCGTTTTACCCAATCTTCCGGATATTCTTGACTGTAAGAATCATAGTAATGACCTGACCAATATTCCTGATTGTATTCTTGGCATTCGTAATCTTGAGAAAAGTTGTGGGTGCTTTGTTGCGCTACAGCATGTTGTTGAAGTGTATTTTCAGCTGTTTTTTCCGCCTGATCTAAAGTCATGAAAATATCGAGCAAGGCTTGACGTTGTTGATGATTCAGAAGTTTTGCGCTTTCGACAATCAGTTGTTTAGCGAGGTTTTTTGGCATGCATGGGTTTGCATCATTGAATTTAGTATGCATAGCAGTTTCCTAGATAAGAGTTTAATTATCTCCATCGCTTCTCACGGCAATGGAGGCAACTTAACAGGGGTGAGAATACTGAATCTAGGATCAGCCAGCACGAAGCTGCCCTGCTAAGCTACCATAGGGACTGCTTAACAGTAGGCAAAAAAAATAGCCGCAAGTGCGACATTTAATTGCACCTAGATATTTTATCAGGTTCTCACGCCTGCACACAGATTTTGCTGCGTTGAAATAAGATTATCCAGTAAAAAGCAGGGTGTCAAGGTCCTAATCAGTAGTTCTTATAAAAACTGAAAAATCTAACTAAAAGGTATCTATAAAATCAGTGGCTATTCAACCCATCAAAGGAGTAATTGAATAATGACAATTAAAATCCAAGCAAAAAAAAGCCCGCTCAAGGAAAGTGAGGCAGGCTTATAAACTAAGGACCTAGAAAGGTCATTCAGAAACTACAGCAGTTTCTATTGATTATTTTGTACGCTATTCAAGTAATATTCAGTGGCGGAATATATCAAAAAATCAAAATATTAATTAATAAATCAATATGTTAAGTGGGCTTAATCAATAGTTTAATTAAAATAACTAAACCTAGTTGTAAGTTAGCTATAACTAGCTATATAAAAACTACGTTTTGTCGTTCTAGGTCAATGTTTGTTTGTAAGCCCCAAATAGAAAAATCCGGTGCATAGAACGGCACTGTTGCAAATAGAGATTTGAGTCGATGATGTTCCCTTTAAAAAGTACTTAGAGACCGAAAACCCTGTTGATTAGACACACTTCACCCTGAGGCTGACCATAATAAAATGACGATGCTTGTCCTTTACGTAGTGCACGCATGACCTCAATACCTTTAATTGTGGCATAAGCCGTCTTCATAGATTTGAATCCTAATGTGGCCCTGATGATCCGCTTTAGCTTGCCATGATCACATTCAATCACGTTATTTTTATACTTAATCTGCCTGTGCTCAAGGTCTGGTGGACATTTACCTTCCCGTTTTAACCGTGATAAAGCACGTCCATATGTGGGTGCTTTATCCGTGTTGATCACTTGTGGAATTTGCCACTTCTTCACATTATTTAAAATTTTTCCAAGAAAACAATATGCTGATTTGGTATTACGTCTAGAAGAAAGATAAAAATCAATGGTATCGCCACGTTGATCGACTGCACGATACAGATAAGACCATCGTCCATTCACTTTTACATAGGTTTCATCAATATGCCACGAGCTCAGATCTGTAGGATTACGCCAATACCAGCGTAAACGTTTTTCTATTTCAGGAGCATAACGTTGAACCCAACGGTAAATAGTCGTGTGATCAACATTCACACCCCGTTCGGCCAGCATTTCCTGCAGTTCACGATAGCTAATGCCATATTTACAATACCAGCGCACAGCCCAAAGAATGATTTCGCCCTGAAAATGCCGACCATGGAAAGGATTCATATGCTGCACCTTTAGCTAAAACAGTCTTCAACTTACCATTCGTGGTTATTTGCAACAGTGCCACTTGGGTGGTCTGCCTTTAGCTGGAACATGCTTCTGCAATTGCTCAACCATTTAAATAAAAGGTTGACCATGAGATGCCTGTATATCGCTTAAACTGTGTTTCAGAAAGCTTCTTTGAATCAATGTATTTCATCCGCAGATTATGCACGAATGCTAAGAAAATTAGAGTACAAATATCAATCAAAAAGGTGCTCGTTTTTTGATTTATGAAAGAGAGATCTATTATTCAATTATATCTTTTAATGATCAATAGAAAGCCTAGTTTCAAACACATTCTTCAGACACAAACAAATATGATCAAAATAGAGTGATTACTCAATAAAATAATAAAATCAATTACTTAAATTATATTTTATTTTAAAAAAAATACAAATGTGTATTAAAAATAACCATTACTTACATTTTTTTGATTACAAAATATAATGAGTAAATTGCTTCCCATTTCATACATTTTTCATATATAAAAAGTCATACTATTTTTAAGGTTTTTCTAAATCACATTTTATACTTCATAGTTTTTAACATCATTATTAAAGGTGAACCATGCATAAGAAGAAGCGCACCCCATTAGACGCACAACAGTCCCATCTTTGGATTATTGGTGGTGGTATCGCAGGTATGGCTGCTGCTGCATTTGCAATCCGTGATGCCAAAGTCCCTGCCAAAAATATCCATATTTTAGAAGAACTCGATATTTCAGGTGGTTCGATGGATGGTGGACATACACCGCATGCCGCGCAAGCTTGGGTAACACGTGGTGGGCGAATGCTGACCGATGAAACTTATTTGTGCCTATGGGACTTATTTTCCAGTATTCCATCTTTGGAAAATCCAGACATTTCGGTGCGTGAAGAATGTCGTGAGTTTAATGAAAAAGTGAAAACCCACGCCAATGCACGGTTGATTGATGCCGAACATGTCATTGCGGATGCAGCAAAGCTTGGTCTGAATACGCTACATCGTGCACAGATGCTGCGCCTATTAGCTTCAAAAGAAGAAAAAATTGGCAGTCGCCGCATTGATGAGTTTTTTGATGAAACCTTTTTTGAAACCAATTTCTGGCGCATGTGGCGCACGACTTTCGCTTTTCAAAAATGGCACAGTGCAGCAGAGTTAAGACGCTATTTCTTGCGTTTTATTCAAGAATTGCCACGCATTCATACCTTAGCGGGTGTGAAACGTACCAAGTACAACCAATATGACTCGATGATTCTGCCCCTACAGCGTTGGTTAGTCGCACAAGGCGTCGATGTGCGTTTTGGACACTATGTCACAGATGCAGACTTCATTACCAATGCTGAAACTCAAGAACGCTACGCTTCACGCCTATATGTACAATTGCCTGAAGGCTCAGAGCAAATTAATCTGAAAGCCAATGATTTAGCTATTTTCACTTTAGGCTCTATTACAGCAGACTCACGTTATGGCGGTAATCATGACGTGCCTGCCCTTATTCGTCATCGAGAAGATCATGGCTGGACGCTTTGGGAAACGCTGGCACAAAAAGCCCCAGACTTTGGCCGTCCAATGACTTTTTATGGCAATGTCGATGAACATAAGTGGGAGTCTTTCACTCTGACCATGAAAGATGACGTGCTACTTAAACGTATTATTGACTATACAGGCAATGAACCAGGCACAGGCGCACTCATGACTTGGTATGAGTCGGGTTGGCATTTATCCATCGTGGTTCCTGCACAGCCACACTTTGCCGACTTACCTGAAGGTTTATATACCTTATGGGGCTACGGTTTCCAAATTGACCATATAGGCGATTACATCAAAAAACCAATGTCCGAAGCCACGGGGCAAGAAATCCTAACAGAACTGATTAAACAGCTCGGTTTTGACGACATTTTAGATCATGTTTTGGCAACGACTGATGTTACTACCGCCATGATGCCATACGCCTCTGCCCTATTCGCCTGCCGTAAACCGGGGGATCGTCCACAGGTAATTCCACAAGGCTCACAAAACTTTGCTTTCCTTGGACAGTTTGTGGAAATTGAAGATGACGTGGTCTTTACTGTGGAATATTCAGTTCGTGGGGCGATGCTTGCCATTTATGAATTTTTTGGGGTGGAACGTGAAATCCCTGAAATTTACAACGGTCTACTTGATCCCAAAGTGGGTTTAAAAGCTTTAGAAACAGTGTTCCACTAAGTTTTTAATATATAGCGATAAGAGCACCTTTATGTCGCCACTATTACATAGTTTAATTTAAGCAACGTTTGGATACACGAGTGTGGCAGGGATGCCACACGTTATCCATCATAATAGGGATGTTATGTATGGGTAACAAAGGCTTTTGCTTTCTTTTGGCTTATCAAAAGTAAGGGTATTGCCTACACAAACACCTTTTATACTTTATTGAAAGTTGAGGCCGTGTACGCACCTAATTTTAAATTGGATAAAAAGAAAAATTAGATAAAACTTTATACGTCATTATTGGCGACGATATTCAGCTCCATGTTTCTTGCGTTTCCATTCGCCCTCACCTAGAAACTTCATGCCTGTAGAGTCTACGAGTAGATGCAGTCCATCGGGCACTGTTGCAAATAGAGATTTGAGTCGATGATGTTCCCTTTAAAAAGTACTTAGAGACCGAAAACCCTGTTGATTAGACACACTTCACCCTGAGGCTGACCATAATAAAATGACGATGCTTGTCCTTTACGTAGTGCACGCATGACCTCAATACCTTTAATTGTGGCATAAGCCGTCTTCATAGATTTGAATCCTAATGTGGCCCTGATGATCCGCTTTAGCTTGCCATGATCACATTCAATCACGTTATTTTTATACTTAATCTGCCTGTGCTCAAGGTCTGGTGGACATTTACCTTCCCGTTTTAACCGTGATAAAGCACGTCCATATGTGGGTGCTTTATCCGTGTTGATCACTTGTGGAATTTGCCACTTCTTCACATTATTTAAAATTTTTCCAAGAAAACAATATGCTGATTTGGTATTACGTCTAGAATGGTTTACCGTTAACATCAATATAAGGAATATAAAATGAAAGCAGCTCGTTTTTATGACCGAGGGGATATTCGAATTGAAGATATCCCTGAACCGAAAGTACTTCCAGGCACAGTTGGAATTCAAGTTGCGTGGTGTGGTATTTGCGGTACAGATTTACATGAATTCATGGAAGGTCCTATTTTTATTCCACCTTGTGGTCACCCACACCCAATTTCGGGAGAATCTGCACCTGTAACAATGGGACATGAATTTTCAGGCGTGGTTTATGCAGTTGGAGAGGGTGTAGATGATATCCAAATTGGGCAACATGTCGTAGTTGAACCCTACATCATTGCTGACGATGTGCCGACTGGCCCCAATGATAAGTATCATTTATCAAAAAATATGAACTTTATTGGTTTAGGCGGACGCGGTGGTGGTCTTTCTGAAAAAATTGCAGTTCAGCGGCGTTGGGTACATCCTATTTCAAATGATATTCCTTTAGACCAAGCAGCATTGATAGAACCTTTATCTGTCGGTCATCATGCCTATGTCAGAAGTGGCGCAAAAGCTGGCGATATCGCACTGGTTGGTGGAGCAGGCCCAATAGGCTTACTTTTATCTGCTATTTTAAAGGCTAAAGGTCTCACGGTCATCATTACTGAACTGAGTGCAAAACGTAAAGAAAAAGCGATAGAAGCGGGTGTTGCCGATTATGTACTAGACCCATCTAAGGTTGATGTAGTTGCTGAGGTAATGAAAATTACAGAAGACCGCGGTGTAGATGTCGCTTTTGAATGTAGTAGTGTCAATAAAGTCATGGATACACTCGTTGCAGCAATGAAACCAACTGGTGTAGTCGTTATCGTTTCTATTTGGAGCCATCCTGCCACAATTAATGTGCATAGTGTGGTGATGAAAGAGCTAGATATTCGTGGCACGATTGCTTATGTAAATGATCATCAGGAAACTATCCGTTTGGTTGAGCAAGGTAAGATTAATCTAGAACCTTTTATTACCCAACGGATTGCATTAGATGATCTTGTTTCTAAAGGCTTTGAAACATTGATTCATAATAATGAGTCTGCTGTAAAAATTATTGTTCATCCGTAGTAACGCCTAATTTGAACGACTAATTTGAATAAACTAGAAATAAACTCTATGTAGCTATTTCTAATATCTTTATAGATAGGGAATGAGTCTGTACGTACAGATTCATTCTCAAATTTACGGCACTGTTGCAAATAGAGATTTGAGTCGATGATGTTCCCTTTAAAAAGTGCTTAGAGACCGAAAACCCTGTTGATTAGACACACTTCACCCTGAGGCTGACCATAATAAAATGACGATGCTTGTCCTTTACGTAGTGCACGCATGACTTCAATACCTTTAATTGTGGCATAAGCCGTCTTCATAGATTTGAATCCTAATGTGGCCCTGATGATTCGCTTTAACTTACCATGATCACATTCAATGACATTATTTTTATACTTAATCTGCCTGTGCTCAATATCTACTGGACATTTTCCTTCTCGCTTTAATCGTGATAAAGCATGGCCATAGGTCGCTGCTTTATCTGTATTGATGACCCGTGGAATTTGCCATTTTTTCACCGTATTGAAGATCTTTCCTAGAAAACTATAGGCTGATTTACTGTTCCGTCTAGCGGAAAGGTAAAAGTCAATCGTATGACCCCGTTGATCAACTGCACGATACAGGTAAGTCCATCGCCCCTTCACTTTGATATAAGTCTCATCCATATGCCATGAATGTAAATCTGTAGGATTACGCCAATACCAGCGTAACCGTTTTTCCATTTCTGGAGCATAACGCTGAACCCAACGATAAATTGTACTGTGATCGGCACTGTTGCAAATAGAGATTTGAGTCGATGATGTTCCCTTTAAAAAGTACTTAGAGACCGAAAACCCTGTTGATTAGACACACTTCACCCTGAGGCTGACCATAATAAAATGACGATGCTTGTCCTTTACGTAGTGCACGCATGACTTCAATACCTTTAATTGTGGCATAAGCCGTCTTCATAGATTTGAATCCTAATGTGGCCCTGATGATCCGC
>NZ_SJXH01000032.1 GCF_004336635.1 Acinetobacter sp. ANC 4862 | reverse complement strand
CTTTGGCGACTTACCGTGAACGCGGTAAAATCCGTGCGCTTGAAGACTTCCTGGATGCACGTTTAAACGTGTCTGAAATTGAAGGTCTTGAGCCATCTCCACCTCCTGCACGCGGTAGTCGTGATGGCGGCGGTCGTGGTCGTGATGGCGGTCGTGGCGGTTTTGGCGGCGGTCGTGGTCGTGATGGCGGTCGTGGTGGTTTTGGTGGTGGTCGTAGCCGTTTTGAAGGCGAAAGCAACTTCAAACGTCGTGAAGGCGGTGATGATCGTCCACAACGTAGCTTCGATGACAAACCACGTGGCGAACGTCCTTCTTATGGCAATGATCGTCCTAAGCGTGATTTCGGTGATCGTCCTAAGCGTGATTTCGGTGATCGTCCAGCGCCACGTCGTGAAGGCGGTTATGGTGATCGTCCACAACGTTCTTTTGATGACCGTCCAAAACGTGATTTTGGTGATCGTCCAGCTCCACGTCGTGAAGGTGGTTTCGGTGATCGTCCACAACGTTCTTTCGATGATCGTCCTAAGCGTGATTTCGGTGATCGTCCAACGCCACGTCGTGAAGGCGGTTTTGGTGATCGTCCACAACGTTCGAATGATGACAACCGTGGCAACCGTGTAGATTACAAACCAGCTCGTGAAGGTGATCGTTCAGCTCCACGTCGTGATTTCGGTGATCGTCCAGCTCCACGTCGTGAAGGCGGTTTCGGTGATCGTCCACAACGTTCTTTCAGCGATGATCGTCCTAAGCGTACTTTCGGTGGTGAAGATCGTCCACGTCGTAGCTTTGATGACAAACCACGTGGCGAACGTCCAGCTTTTGGTGGCGAAGATCGTCCACGTCGTAAATTTAACGACTAATTTAATCGTTAGATTTAGATAGAAAAAACCGGTGGAAACACCGGTTTTTTTATGGATTAATCTTTGATCTTATAAGATAAAAATGTATACTCAATCATGTTTTGTTTTAAAATCGTTAAATATGAACAATGAATCTACTCATTATATTTGGAATTTTAATCAAGAGGTGATTATGCCTTATATTGGTTTGGCCTTATTGTTATGCAATATTGGGTACTATATCTATAACTCTGTTCTGTAACACAGTGTCCTGTTTTTATATCTGTTTTTTATAAAAAAAAGAATTACAATTAAATTCATTAGAACATTCACTGGATTGGTTAGCTTTTATCTAAAAGTAACATTTTAAACTTTAATCCTTTTATAGTATGCATGCTGAAAAAATGTAGGAAAACGCTCAGCTATGAATAATCAAATACCTCAACAAGCTGAATCTTGGATTGAAGTCAATGATTTGAGCTTTAAACGAGGGAAACGTGTCATTTTTGATCATGTCAGTTTAAAGATTCGGCGTGGTCAGATTACCGCCATTATGGGGCCTTCAGGTACAGGTAAGACAACCATGCTGCGTCTGATTGCAGGGCAGCTCGTTCCAGACCATGGACAAGTCTTATTGGATGGAAAAGATATTGCACATATGTCGCGCCAAGAATTATTTGCGACTCGGGCGCGTATGGGCATGCTGTTCCAAAGTGGTGCTCTGTTTACCGATATGAGTGTCTATGAAAACGTGGCTTTTCCGTTACGTGCGCATACCAAACTCCCTGAACATCTCATTGCAGAACTGGTGGCACTTAAACTGGAAGCGGTGGGCTTACGCGGTACTGAAAAGTTTATGCCTGGAGAACTATCTGGAGGGATGAACCGTCGTGTCGCCTTGGCACGGGCCATTGCGCTTGATCCAGAACTGATCATGTATGATGAACCCTTTGCTGGACAAGATCCGATTGTGAAAGGGGTACTTACGCGTTTAATTCGAACCTTGCGTGAAGCACTGGATTTAACCACGATTATTGTCTCGCATGATGTGGGTGAAACCTTATCGATTGCCGATTACATCTATATTATCGCTGAAGGGGTTATTCAGGGTGAGGGAACGCCTGCCGAATTAAAACAACATGAATCGGCATTTGTCCGTCAGTTCCTAACCGGTGCTGCCGAAGGTCCTGTCGATTATCAGTTTAGTCATAAGGCTTATTTAAGTGATGAGGTGCGTTCATGAATGCTATTGCCTCATTAGGTAGACGCGTCATTGAACGTGTACATGGCATCGGTGTGGCAACGGTGATGTTGCTACAAATCCTGTTTTCCATGCCGACCTGGCTCGGGGTCAAACTGTTTATTTACCAAATGCACCGTATTGGCGTGATGTCTTTATTGATTATTGCCGTATCAGGTTTGTTCATTGGTTTGGTGCTGGGCTTACAAGGCTATTCCATTTTGGTCAATATTGGCTCAGAAGCCATGCTCGGCACGATGGTGTCTTTAACGCTATTAAGAGAGTTGGCTCCTGTCGTCGCTGCATTATTGTTTGCAGGTCGTGCCGGTTCGGCTTTAACGGCTGAAATTGGCTTGATGAAAGCGACAGAGCAGTTGGCCAGTATGGAAATGATCGGTGTCGATCCGTTGAAACGTATCGTTTCACCCCGTTTATGGGCAGGTATTGTCAGTCTGCCGATGTTATCGATCATTTTTGGTGCCATTGGCATCATGGGTGGTAAAATGGTGGGCGTCGATTTTTTAGGGGTGGATGAAGGTTCTTTCTGGAGTGGGATGCAAAATAGCGTGCAGTTCTATAAAGATATTTTCAACGGCACTATTATTAAAAGTCTAGTTTTTGCATTACTTTGTACCTGGATTGCGGTTTATCAGGGTTATGCCTGTGTGCCGACTTCTGAAGGGATTGCAACATCGACTACGCGAACAGTCGTGTATTCCTCATTGTGTGTTTTAGGTTCTGATTTTGTGTTGACTGCGGTCATGTTTGGAGGTGTTTAATGAAATCACGTACAAGTGAGCTGACCGTAGGTATTTTTGTCATTCTTACCGGTATTGCATTATTTTTCTTGGCCATGAAAGTGAGTGGCCTGGTGGGAACCAACCTGCGTGATAGCTATGAAATGACCGCAAGTTTTGACAATGTCAACGGTTTAAAACCGCGTGCAAAAGTCACCATGAGTGGGGTCACAATTGGTCGAGTAACTGACATTACCCTTGATCCGGTATCGCGTTTAGCGACAGTACATTTCGAATTGGATGGTAAGCTGACTTCATTTAATAAAGAACAGCTTAAAACGGTGGAAGCCAATGCTTTAGAAGAACTGCGCTATAGCACAGAATATACTGAAGCGACACCTGCGAAACAAAAAGAAATGGAAAAACAACTTTTGGATAACATGCGCTCCATCACCAGTATTGATGAAGATGCTTATATTATGGTGGCGACCAATGGTTTATTGGGTGAAAAATACTTAAAAGTGGTACCGGGTGGTGGTTTGAACTACGTGAAACGTGGTGAAAGTATTGCCAATACTCAGGGTACTATGGATCTTGAAGATTTAATTAGTAAGTTTATTACTGGTGGTGCGGGTAAATCATCGGCAAAAGCGGCAGATGCAAAGCCATCGGGTGAATCAACTGATGCAGAAGCATCATTTGTTGAATAATTTGGAGAGGAAGTTTTAGTGAATACTTTAGTTAAACAGACACTTGCAGCTAGTGTTTTATCAACAATGATGGCGACTACTGCATTTGCAGCACCGGCAGAAGCACCTCCTGCTTTTGTTAAAAAAGTTGCGGATAGTCTGATTTCACGCTTAAAAGCGGATAATGCGAAATTGCAAAACAATCCGGCTGCAGTGAAAGCTATTGTACGTCAAAATCTTGACCCATATATTGATTCACATTCATTTACCCGTATTGTGATGGGTACCTATGCGACCAATCAATACAGTACGGCTGCCCAGCGTGCTCAATTTGAACGCAACTTCCGTGAAACTTTAATTGAAAATTATGGCAGTGCATTTGCCAAATTCTCAAATCAATCTTATAGCCTTCGTCCATACAAAGACACCAACAGCAAAAACCCTGTTGTGACGATGGACTTTAATAACAAAGGTGAAAAAATTCCTGTATCTTTCCAATTGGTGGATAAAGGCAATCAATGGAAAATCCGTAACATTAATGTTTCGGGCATTGATTTAGGTTTGCAGTTCCGTAATCAGTTTGCTTCAACCGTAAAACTGAATGGCGGTAACTTGGATAAAGCGATTGCAAACTTCAAGCCAGATGCAGATGTAGCTGTTAATAAAAAATAACTAAGTAGGTGTTCGGTGATTGAAATCATTAATCAGGAATTACAGGTTTCTGGAAAAATAGATTATGTAAATGCTGAAAGCTATTACCAGCAGGGTTTGAAACTGATTCAATCTCAAAATCAGTTTCCTGTAGTGGTGAATTTGGCACAGTTAGAGCAAGGTAGTACTTTGGCTTTGGCGGTATTGGTTCGCTGGTTACGTCAAACTCCGAAAGCACAAGGCATCCAGTTTAAAGCTGTGCCTGAAAAAATGATGAAAATTATTCAAGCCTGTCATTTGCAAAATGATCTGCAATTGATTGACTGAACACACAAAATAAAAAAGCACCGAAAGGTGCTTTTTTATTGTCTGCAAATCGGTATTTATCAAATCGGGAGCGTTTCTTGCGCTTCGCTTTAAAAGCAGTGCTGTAAAAAAGCTCGCTCAAATCCATTTTTTCCAGCGGAAATAAATCAATGGTCCAATAAAGAAAGCGACTAAAATAATACCGACCATAATGAAGCTGCTTGTTCCTCTCGCAAAAGGCAGTACGTCGGTATTCATACCATAAACACTGGCAACTAGCATCGGTGGAGCGAGCATACTTGGCAAAATCGAGAATCGACGAATCGTGTCGTTCTGTTCGGTGTTAATGAATCCAGAGGTGGTATCCAGTAAGAATCGAACCTTTTGGAATAAGAAGGCATCATGTTCAACCAACGAACGTACGTCTTCACTGAGCTCTCGAATATCAGCATCGTAAATATGACTGCCCAAAGCACGTGGGCGAGATAAGAAAGTCAGCACACGACGTAAGTCAATTAAACACAATTGCGCTTTTCCAAGCATGTCTTCTAATTGTGCCAAACGCGTAATCATGTCATCCAAATCGAGCATTTGTTCACGATGACGGTTGTTCAACACTTCGGTGGAATATTTTTCCAGGTCTTTGTGGATATCTTCCAGGATATCCGCAAGCTCATCCAGTTTGGCTTCAAGTAGACCAAGAAGAACCCAGGTGGGGTCTTTATAATCAATTTCGTAATCATTACGGCGCGCACGGGCACGAAAGGCACGGAATGCAACCAGCTTTTCACCACGTAAAGTAAACAGGTGTTGTTTGTGCAGAATAAAAGCAACGGTTTGTACGGTAGCTAAAATACTGGAATCGTCATCTGTTTCGCCATCGACCTGAAAGTTTTTATTTTTCGTTAAAAAGTAGGTGCTGATGTGTAAAATACCGTCATCATCACGGTAAAATCGTGCTGATGAGGAAATGTCTTCTAATGATTTTAGTGTGGGTAAATTCTGTTCATAAGCATCTAATACCCATTGTTGTTCTTCTTGTGAGGGAGCGATTAAATCAATCCACACTAAATCTGGGTGAAGATCGAAGCCCCCATTAATAGTGGCATCTTCCAAACTACCGCGCTCTGTGGCGTAAAAGGCTTCAAGCATGCTGTCTTTTCCCTGCGCAGTATAGGTTAATCGATGGGTGTATTTTAGACAAGGAATTGAATAAAAACACTGATTGAATCGCTTATTTGTTAAAAAATCTCCTGAAAATTTACTTTATTAGTATGACATCTTCAAAACATGGTGAAAAAATGACGAAATCAATCGCAATTTTTTGTGGTTCAGCTGTGGGGACAGATTCCATTTTTTTGGACACTGCACAGAAAATGGGTCAAACAATTGCTCGGCAAGGTAAAACACTGGTCTATGGTGGTGGTCGTTCAGGTTTGATGGGCATTGTTGCGGATAGTGCCTTACAGGCGGGCGGTAAAGTTATAGGTGTGATTCCAAATGCATTGGTCGACCGCGAGCTTGCGCATCCACATTTAACCGAATTGCATGTGGTTGCGAATATGCATGAACGTAAGACCAAAATGTCGGAACTTTCCGATGCTTTTATTGCTTTACCGGGTGGTGCAGGAACTTTGGAAGAAATTTTTGAGCAGTGGACTTGGGCACAATTGGGTATCCATTTAAAGCCATGTGCATTTTTAAATGTGGCGGGTTTTTATGATGATTTGCTGAAATTTATCCATCTGACCACAGTGAAAGGTTTTACTCATCCACGTTTTTCTGACAGCATTATTGCCTCAGATTCTATCGAAGATATTTTACAGCAATTTAATGCTTTCCAAGCGCCACAACCGAAATGGGGTATGGTGGATCAAGAAGCATTGGTGAAACATGCATGAAAATCATTACTGTGGCGGCAGCTATTATTTTAAATGATCAACAACAGCTTTTAGTGGTGCGTAAACGTCATACCTCATGTTTTATGCAGGTGGGTGGGAAACTGGAACCGAATGAACCCCCTGAACAAACCATGCTGCGTGAAATTCAGGAAGAAATTGGTTGTCAGGCATCAATTGAGCAATTTGTTGGTCGCTTTGAAACAGCCACAGCCAATGAGCCAGATCATTTATTGGTGAGCTATGTTTATGTAGTAAGTTTGGATCATGCGCCGAAAATTGATGCAGAAATTGCAGAAATGAAGTGGGTCGATTTGGATGATCAGCAAACTAAACTTGCACCCTTAACCACTGAAATTGTGATGCCGTGGGTGAAGCAATTTTTAATTGAAAGCTCTGTCATCTAATTTGCTAAAGAATGAAAATGACTCATTCTCTTGCGCCATATATGGCTCAGGGAGGTGAGGAATGTATTTCGCAAGGAGATGAGGGAAATCAGTATCCTTTATTTCCTAAAAGCAGAGCAGCCTTTAAATCTCTGCACTCGCGACACATGCAGCATAAATTTTCTGGCAATCGAGTTCCTCAAGCTTTTGTTTTAAAGCATAGATGGAACTGCCTGTAGTCACTACATCATCTAAAATAAGTACACGGCGATAACGAAGTTTGGATGTGGTATTGATCTGAAATTGTTGTTCAATATTTTCAATACGTTCTAAGCGGTTTAAGCCTTTTTGTGAATGCTGTTGTAAGCGGGTGACGGGTTGCCATACGGGAATATTCAGTGCTTTGGCCATGATTTTAGCCAGTACCAAAGACTGGTTGTAACCACGTTCCACCAGCCGTTCATTTGATATCGGCATCGGCACAATCGCTTGGATTTTGGGTGGGCGAAGTTCCAGTAAGGTGCTTGCAAGCAAATTTTGAAAATGCAGCTGTTGCTCGTATTTAAATTTTTGAATAATACGATCAATCGGGTAGTCATAATGACAAGCCACTTGAATATCCATTTCCTGTCGCTGAACAGTACTTTTAGACCATGGCAATTGTTGCCAGCAATCTTCACAGAGTGAATGGTGTTGCTGTCGGTCAATTCCCAAAGTACGCAAGGCGAAATGCTTTGGATTGCTTTGTGGAGCAATGGATTAATGAATTGGAGCATGTTTTTATTCTTCTTTTATTTAGCGTTAATTTTGCACAGTTTGTATTTAGTTTCAATAACGGCAGCATCCATGCCGCCCACGTAATCATGACTACTTGACTAAGTGTTTAATTTTATACTCATTATCAAATATATTTTTTGAAATGATTCTCTACACATAAGCGTATCGTGGTGCTTCAGGCAACCAGCGTTTTAATAAGGCATTGGCATTTTCAGGATAATCTTTGAGAATTTGCTGAGCTACGTAATGTGCCTGATTCAGTAGATGATCGTCTCGTTCTAACTTGGCAACCCGAAAACCCATATCCCCGGTTTGTTTGGTGCCGAGCAGTTCACCCGGACCGCGAATTTCCAGGTCTTTTTCTGCAATCACGAAGCCATCATTACTTTCACGCAAAATCCGTAAGCGTTCCTGTCCATTTTGCGACAGCGGGCTTTTATAGAGCAGTGCACAGAAACTGGCGGTTGCTCCTCGTCCAACCCGTCCACGCAACTGATGTAATTGTGAAAGTCCTAGGCGTTCAGCATTTTCAATCACCATAATCGAGGCATTCGGAACATCGACGCCTACTTCAATCACGGTGGTGGCAATCAGTAGTTGCAGCTGATTATCTTTGAATTGTTGCATCACCGACTGTTTTTCATCGGCTTTCATTTTGCCGTGTACCAAGCCAATATTCAGATGGGGAAAGCGCTCTTTAATTTCCTGATAAGTCGCTTCAGCCGCTTGAGCATCCAGAGTTTCAGACTGTTCTACTAGCGTACAAACCCAATAAGCTTGTTTGCCTTCAGCACAATTGGTGGCAATTCGGGTTAACACTTCTTCACGACGGTCTAAAGGAATGGTCACGGTTTGAATCGGGGTTCGACCCGGAGGAAGTTCATCAATCACCGAAGTATCCAAATCCCCATAAGCCGACATCGCCAGTGTGCGCGGAATAGGTGTAGCAGTCATCACCAGTTGATGTGGTGTCATGCCATTTAAGCCTTTGTTGCGTAAAGCCAAACGCTGATCCACCCCAAAGCGATGCTGTTCATCAATAATCACCAAACCGAGTTTGGAAAATTCGACATTTTCCTGAAACAGGGCATGGGTACCGACCACTAAATTGGCAGTGCCTTGTTTAATGCCTTGTTCTGCTGCTGCGCGTGCTTTACCTTTTTGTTTGCCTGAAAGCCAGGACACGGTTAAACCCAAGGGTTCAAACCATTTTTTAAAATTTAAATAATGCTGTTCAGCCAAAATTTCAGTCGGTGCCATCAGTGCCACTTGCCAGCCTTCTTCAAGCGCATGACAGGCTGCGACTCCTGCAACCAAGGTTTTACCTGCTCCGACATCCCCCTGAACTAAACGCAGCATGGGTTTGTTTTGTTTTAAATCCTGCACAATTTCTTTGGAGACCCGTTTTTGCGCATTGGTCAGATTAAAGGGCAGACCAGCTAATAGCTGTTTGGAAAAATTTTTACTCGGTGAAAAAGAAGGGGCTTCAATTTGCTGAATATAAGCACGACGTGAAAGCAAACTAATCTGATGTGCGACCAACTCTTCAAAGATTAAGCGTTGTTGAGCAGGGTGTGAGCCTTGTGCCAGTTGCAACATGTTGGCATTCAGTGGCGGCTCATGAATATATTCCAGTGCCTGTTTCAGCGCATAACCATTGGTAAATTTTTCTGGCAATAATTCAGGCAGGTCATCACTGTGCTGTTTCAGTGCCTGTTTGACATAGTCACGGATTTTGGCTTGGGTTAAGCCTTCAGTGGCTGGATAAATCGCGGTCAGTTCAGTTTTGGGTAAGGGAGTATGTTCGGTGATCAGCTGAATTTCAGGATGATACATTTCCAAACCACGCGCACCGACACGTACTTCACCAAATATTCGCAGTTGATTGCCTATTTTGGCACGATCAGTCAGGGCTTTATAGACATGGTAAAAACGCAAGGTGACTTTGCCAAAATCATCCTCTAATAGCACCGCCATCGATTTGCGTTTACCCGGTGGAAAATCTACACCTCTGACCACGCCTTCCAGTAAATAGCTGCGCCCCACGGTCAATTGGTTCATGGGGATGATCGTGCTACGATCTTCATAATCACGTGGCAGATGAAACAAAAGATCATCTGTGGTGAAAATATTCAGTTTTTCCAGTAAAGCAGCAGAGGCGTTTCCAACCCCTTGCAATTGATGGACTGCAGCCATTTACCCTCAACTTAGGTTATATAATCAGGTGTTTAATGCATATATTATTTATTGGTTATGGTAAAACATCTCAGCGCGTTGCTAAACAATTATTTGAGCAAGGCCACCAAATTACCACAATTAGCCGAAGTCCGAAAACGTATGAATTTGCGACACATCTGATTCAGGATGTTCATCAACTGGATTTAACGCATGTTCCAGCGATTGATTGGGTATATGTATTACTGTCACCTTCGCAAAGTACAATCGAAGCTTATCAACAGACCTATGTCGATTCTGTTGTACCTATCGCAAAGGTATTAAAAAATCATCCAGTTAAAAAGGTTGTGGTGGTTTCCTCAACTCGAGTCTATGGTGAAAATGCGGGTGAGCGCGTTGATGATGATTCAATCATGCAGCCCAGTGATGAGCAGGGCAGATTACTATTAAAGATGGAACAGCTGTATCAGCAGGCTTTCCCGAAGCAATGCATCATCATTCGTCCGACAGGGATTTATGGCACGTCGGTGGCGAGGATGATCAAGCTGGCTGAAACGACTCAAAGCTATCCTCAAATTCACTGGTCAAACCGGATTCATATCGATGATCTGGCTCGATTCTTGGCGCAATTGATTCACGTGGAACATCCGGAAAAATCGTATATTGTCAGCAATAATCAGCCAATCCCTTTACACGAAACGATTCAATGGTTTCAACGGCAGCTGAATTTACCTGAACTGGTTTTAGAAAGTGAGGAAGTGTCGGGAAAAAGGATTTATGCAAAGAGGATGGTTGAAACAAGATTTGAGTTAGAGCATAAAGATTGTTTTGGGGATTATTTGAATATGTTAGAAAATAATTGAAGCTCCTTGTCCCTCTGGGAGAAGGTTGGGATGAGGGTTTTTATAATCGACCTCTCCCTAGCCCTCTCCTAGAAGGAGAGGGAACGGACAAGGAAGATTATTTCTTCTTACGTTTTAAACGACGTTTCGCTTGTTGAGCCGCAACTGCATCCAAAGCTTCTTTCAGCTCTTCATCACTAAAGGTTGTAATGTGCTGAAGCATTTGTAAAGTCACATCATCCAGAACCAGGTTGGCGTACTGCGCAACATTCTGGAAATTTTCATCAAACACAATCGCATTGTCTTCGTTGTTACGAATATAACCTTGTTGAGTCAGTACTTTAATAAAGCTTTGGAATAAGGCTTTATCGAAGAATTCAGGCGAGTTGAACTCATACAGAACAGACAAACGTTGACCGACCAAATGACTGAGTTCTTCCACCTGACGGGTCGAAATGTTGCCTGAACCACGCTGCGTGATCAGGGCCAAAGTCATGTAATACCGCTCAAGACTTTGCATCACAGGAGCAGCCAGAACCACCAGCTGATTATGATCTTCCGAGTTGGGCGCTGGAGATTCTAGGTTGCCTTCCGTATCTTCAGAGATCAATTTCGCCTTAATTAATGCTTCAACATAGGCACAGATTTGATCTTTCAGTTCATCATCTTGCCATTTTAAGAACAATTCAGCTTTCAAGAATGGATAGAGGGTGCGAATCACATTGATCAAATCGCCACGACGGATCGAACCGTTATGTTCAACCAAAGCAGCAATTAAAGACGGTAATACAAAGGCATGCAGAATGTTATTGCGGAAGTAAGTCAGTAATACGGCTTGATTGTCTTCAATCGCAATAATGTCGCCCAACACATGTTTGATACGTTTAATCAGTTTCAGTTTTAAACCGTAGGCAATAATTTCTTTGCCTGAAAGTGGTGTGACTTGTGTGCGTGCATCATAAGGTAAGGCAGCGACCAGATTACGGTATGCATCGAGCTGTTTAATGCAGATCTCTTCATCTAAAGTATGTTTTGGTGTTGCCAGTAGAATCAGAGAAAGCAGTGAAACAGGGTTAATCACCACAGCACGGTTAATATTTTCTAGAATCGCATGCGCCGAACTGTTAACTGCATCCGACACTTCCGACGGAATAGGATCATCATTCTTTTCAATCTTGATTTTATCTGCGCCGTGTTTTTTCAGCATGTCATCTAAAAACACAGGTTCGCCGAAGTTCACATGCACTTTACCGAAAATACGCTCGATTTTACGCAAGGTTTTTAAAATGCCCACAATCGATTCAGACTCTTTCGGCTTGCCTTGCATTTCACCGACATAGGTTGAACCTTCCATCAGGCGTTCATAACCAATATAGGTCGGCAAAAACACGATTGGTTTTGATCGACCGCGCAAATGGCTATGTACGGTCATCGCAAGCATGCCGGTTTTCGGTGGCAACAAACGCCCTGTACGTGAACGGCCACCTTCAATAAAGTATTCAAGAGGCGTGTTACGCGACAAAATACTGTACAGGTATTCTTTAAATACCGTGGTATATAAACCATTGCCGCGGAAAGTACGGCGAATAAAGAATGCACCGCCACCACGGAGCAATTGACCCACAAACGGCATATTCAGGTTATCACCTGCAGCAATGTACGGCACCATCATGCCACGCTTGTAAATCACATAGGACAGCAACAAGTAGTCGATGTGACTGCGGTGACAGGGGGTATAGATAATTTCGTAGTCTTTGGCAAGTTCACGCACGGTGCTGAAGTTATGCACTTCCACGCCGTCATAAAGCTGCGTCCATAAACGGGTCAGCGCCATATCGGCAAAATGCACTGCAGAATGTGAATAATCAGAAACGATTTCGTTTAAATAACCAATCGCACGACGTTCAGATTCAATCATGCTGACTTTGCTGCGGATGCTTTCACGGCGAATGGCTTCTTGCACATCCGTAGATTTGATGAGTGAATGCATGACATTGCGACGGTCTGACAGGTCAGGGCCGAGCACTACTTCACGCTGACCATCCAGGTAGTTATTCAGCGTATTTAGAATGTAAGTTGCTGGCGATAAATTGGGATGGGTCTTTTTGGCAAAATCGACAAGGGTACGTAAGGATTGCCCTTGATGGAATTCCAAATAAGACTGACGACCATGCAAGCCAATATTCACCAATTGTTTAACTGTACCCGGGGTTGCCCAAGTATCAGTAAACAGCAGCTTGAACCAGGAATCTTCTTTATCTGGCGAGCGTCCCCACAGCACAGTCACAGGAATCAGTTCGATATCCACTTCAGGATGATTTTCTAAAATATCGATTAAACGGAGTAAACGTGGCGGAAAAGCATGGGGTGGTGGGTTAAGTAAATTATTTTCGTTGTGATGCTGCAAGAACAACACCGATGCTTTTTCTTTCTGATTCCCGACCACTAGCGGGTTTAATGCCGGTGAAAGTTTGAGACGTCGTGTTTCACCGTCGACAATCAGTGCATTGCTACGCGAGTAATTTTGTAAAACATAGCAGACCATTTTTTGCTTAATCGGTTGGTCTGTTGCTGCATTTGCTTCTGTAGTTGTCGGTTCAGTAGGAACCTCACCAAGAACATGTGGGGTTACCACGAGGTCAAGCAGCTTACTGGAAAGCTGACGATACATTTGACCAAAGCCACTCTTGGACATATACACTCCTACTTAAATGACCGAAACCACAGATTTTCTGAGGGGGAAATTGTTTTGCATCATTGTAATTTAAAACAGTATGTCATTTTCTGACAAAATTCATATTGAGTGTTAAATTTTATCGTTAAAAATCGTATTTTTAGCCGATATGAGCTAAAAATAATGTGACACAGCAGTCAGCCTAACTCTAGGGTTTTAATCTGGATTTGTGGCAAAATAGCTGCAATAGCTTATCTGATTGATTTAAATTTTTCGCCTACATTTCAGGTATCCCACATCAAAATAGGTCGCTTATGAATGCGTTAACCCAAGAATTGGTTGAATTACTTAGCCTTGAAAAAATTGAAGAAAATGTCTACCGAGGTATCAGTCGCAACTTGGTCGGAAAACGTGTCTTTGGTGGTCAGGTGTTGGGGCAGGCATTACGCGCGGCATCTTATACTACCGATCGTCCTGCACATTCATTGCATGCTTATTTCTTGTATGGCGGTGATGTCAACGCGCCTATTCTGTATCAAGTGGATCGTTTGCGTGATGGGAAAAGCTTTGTCAGTCGTCAGGTTCGTGCCATTCAGCATGGGCGTACCATTTTTACTGCAATGATTTCTTTTGCTTATCCGGAAGAAGGTTTAAATTATCAAATTAGTGAACCTGAATATCCTGCTCCAGAACAGGTGAAATCAGAAGCTGAACTGAAAAAAACGATCGTGGAATTTGTGCCGGAAAATGTGCGTGCCAGCTTTATGCGCGATCGCCATATTGATATCCGTCCGATTGATCCAAGCAATCCATTTCAACCGCAGCCTGAAGCACCCTCTTATGCGCACTATTTACGGACGCACGATAAAATCGCGCCAGAAATTGACGAGATTTCTTTGCATCAGGCCATTGCTGCATTCTATTCAGACTTTACCTTAATGACCACGGCACTTCGTCCGCATGGTTTAAGCTATTTATCGCCAAGTTTGCAATGTGCCAGTATTGACCATGCCATGTATTTCCATAAGCCATTCCGTGTGGATGAGTGGATGCTATACGACATGGAGGCTACGGTGAGTGCAAGTTCACGTGGCTTGAACTTCGGTCGCATGTGGCAAAACGGGGAATTGGTGTGTAGTACCACCCAAGAAGGTTTAATTCGTATCCGCGAAATTGAAACCCAGTAAGCGATCAGTTGAAATGAAAAAACCGGACAGTTCGTCCGGTTTTTTTATGATCGGGGTTTAGTGGCAGCGGGGAATATCTTCCGATACATCTTTATGGCAGCCATGACTTGAATGGGCAAACGTCTGCCCAATACTTAAAATGAGTGTGGTGATGAGGATTATTTTTTTCATAAGTATGCTCTTTTAATTATGGGTAAATTAGTTGTAATTCAAAAGCAGATTTTATGCCATTTATTCAGTAAGTCATTCATGATTCAGACAAAGTGAAAATCATGCTTTTACCTATTTATGCTGAACTTGTGACAAAAAATTCCTCGATTCTAAAAATAGGGCATGGCATAGTGCCTGCAAGACTTGACAATAAAAGCATGCAGAGATGAGCTTAAACACCCAAATTTTGATTGCTGCGATTTTAGGCGTGGCTTTCGGTTTTATCCTGAATCTTTATCCCAATACCCCATTTTTTGATGCCAGTTTGTATGGTTTGGGAATTGCCAGCAGTATTTTTATTGGCTTGTTAAAGATGCTGTTAATTCCCCTGATTTTTAGTTCAATTGTAGTTGGGGTATCCAACTTACAGTCAGGTGGGCAATTAGGTAAAGTCTGGAAAATTACTTTAGCCTGCTGCGTGACCACCACTACCTTGGCGTTAATTCTCGGAATCAGTTCTGCGCATTTGTTTGATGTGGGCAAGGGCATAGACATCGCCATGTTTCAAGATGCGATGAGTACCCATCAAACCCCAGATACCTTAACGCCAACTTCATTTTTGACCAATTTTATTCAAAATACCTTAATCAATCCCTTTAAGGCCTTTTCTGAGGGCAACGTCCTTGCCGTAGTGCTGTTTGCTTTATTTTTCGGTGTGGCTTTGGTGCATGGCGGTGAGCGTTTTAAAACCGTACGTCAAGTCAGCCAGCAGTTTTTTGACATGATGATGTTCATGATCATCTGGGTGATGCGACTGGCGCCGATTGGTATTTTTGCCTTATTGGCAAAACTGATTTCAACGGAAGATATTTCTGTACTGAATCGTCTGGTTGAATTTGCTGTTGTCGTGACTGGAACCACCATTTTCCACGGTGCTGTGGTTTTGCCGCTATTACTGTGGATTTTCGGCAAGATGAATCCGCTGACCTTTTTTAAAGGGGCGCGTAGCGCACTGATTACGGCTTTTGCCACCAGTTCCAGTTCTGCCACCATGCCACTTTCAATGAAATGTGCCCAGGAAAACTTAGGTGTGCGTCCGGCAACAGCCGGTTTTGTGATTCCACTGGGAACGCAATTAAATATGGATGGAACGGCACTGTATGAAGCTGCCGCGGCTCTATTTATTGCCAACCTGATGGGGCTGGATTTAACTATTGGTCAGCAGTTGATTGTTTGCGTAACAGCAATGATTGCCTCGTTAGGTGCACCGGGCATTCCAAGTGCCGGCATGGTGACCATGATTATGGTGTTGCAATCGGTCGGTCTGCCTGCCGAAGCCATTGCCATTTTATTGCCGATTGACCGTTTACTAGATACGGTACGTACTGTAGTCAATGTGCAAGGCGATATGATGATTAGTGTGGTGGTGGACCGTCATACCCGTGATGAGAATAAAATTCCAACCTAATCATTTTCCCAGCATGGATTCCATACCACTTCCCATAAATGTCCATTGGGATCTTGAAAATAGCCTGCATATCCACCGTAAAATGTGGCTTGTGCAGGTTTGATAATTTGAGCACCTGCACGTGCTGCTTGCGCCATGATTTGATCCACTTCTAGTGGACTATAGACATTATGTCCTAATGTCATTTGAGTCGGGCACATTGGAGTCAGTTCCAGACCCGTATCATGCTGAATACTTTGCTGTGGCCATAAGGCAAGTTTTAAATCTGATTGCAGTTCTATAAAAGCGACTGCACCATATTCATAGTCTTGACCTAAAATGCCTTCGTTATGTAAACCTAAACCTTCACAATAAAACTTCAGTGACTGCTCTAAATCCTTGACGGCAAGCGTGATGACAGAAATATAGGGTTTCATCTTTTATCCTTATCTTTTTTTCTTATCTGGATTTATTGTAGTGCAAATAAAAGCAGGGCATAAAGCCCTACTGTTTGGAATTTGTGAGATTAATTGAAGCAACTTTCAGGGCTGCTCATTTTGCAGCAGAAACATGATCTAAATAGGTGATGGCATCTTCAGTTCTGGCTTCATGCACAGGATCGTATCAAGGCATTAAATAACCGAGTTGTTGGAAACCAGCCAGAGTGGATTCGGCATTAGGCGGTTATCTTTAGCCTGTTCTTGTTTTGTTTTTGATCAAGTTCACTTTGACTGAGAAGCAGTATAAAAAATGCCCTCAATTGTGATGAGCAATAGAGGACATTCAAATATCAATAGATGATGGATTTTGTCAGACAATCGGTATTAATCAGCTTGTCTGCTTTTATCTGTAACATCGTCGGCAATTTCGATCTCTGGCTCATCATCGATATCCATAGATTCTACGGGCTCATCCAGATCATCGACATCCGCTTCTGGAATGCTATCCAAATCGAATTCAGTCGATTGTTCCAGGGTAAAGTTCAAACGACCGGCCATTACGCTGGCAAGTTCTTCCAAACCTTGTTTGTTCATCGATGAGAATAACTGAATCGAGAAATTAAGCTTCATTTTTCTCAATTGCTGTTGCACTTCTTGTAGCGCTTTTGATGCAGGGCCACGGTTCAATTTGTCTGATTTGGTCAATAACACGTGTACAAACAATTTACGTGAATAAGCCCATTCCAGCATCATCACGTCAAAGTGTTGTAGTGGATGGCGAATGTCCATCAACAACACCAAACCTTGTAGGCTTTGGCGATGAATCAAATAGTTTTCAAGTTCTTTTTGCCAAACCAGTTTCATTGCTTCAGGTACGGCTGCATAACCATAACCCGGTAAATCGACCAGACGCTGGTCAGGATTACCCAAGCTGAAAAAGTTGATCATTTGGGTACGACCGGGTTTTTTCGATGCACGCGCCAATTGTTTTTGATTGGTTAATGCATTGATGGCACTGGATTTCCCCGCATTTGAACGGCCGGCAAAAGCAATTTCATAGCCAGTATCTTCTACACAAAGATTGAGCTTTGGCGCACTCATCAAGAATTCAGCTTTGCGTAACCAGTTGAGTGAACGCACAGAATATTCAGTAATGGCAGAATCAACTTTTTTCTCATAGCTGATCTTTTGCTTAGGCGCATTCGCGATCTTACTGTTTTTGGATTTTCCTCTGCTGTGGTGCATAACTCAACTTCAATAAATGATCTACAAAGAAACATTATAAAGGAAGTCGTCTAGGCAAGCGACCTTTGCATTTTGAAAGCAGTAAAACTTCGGATGATGATTTAAAGATTAATCAGTGAAATGGGGGATAAGGTGGCGACTTTGCTGGAGCTGCTTTGATCGAGCACATCACCTAAACGATAGTGATCTAAAGATTGGTAAAACTGTTCAAGTGCTTGATCTAAAATGCCTTTAAGCCCGCAGTTGCTGCGGAGTACGCAGGCTGGAGTATCGCATTCCACAATCTGGTTATTGCCTTGCAGAATACGGACAATGTAACCCAGATTTAAATTTAAAGTTTCTGCATTTAAGCGAATCCCACCGCCTTTTCCGCGTGTGGTAATGATCCAATCCTGTTTTCCCATGAAATGGACAATTTTAACCAGATGGTTTTGAGAGACATGCAAATCCTGTGCAATTTCTGCAATGGTATAAGGGGTGTCTCTGGGTCTGGAGATGTACATCAATAGACGCAAGGCATAATCAGTAAATTTATTGAGTTGCATGGAGTCTTTAAAGGCAGAGGGAAGATATATATAGCGTAGCTTGAAAGTCCCCCGAAAGGAACTTTCAATAACAATAAATTAATTATTTATTAAGTATTTAGCCTTTAACTGGTGCAGAAACCTGAACCACATCACCTGCTTTGTAGTTTTCAAGCAAGATGTTGGCAACAGAATATTCTGTATGATTTACTTCAGGTTTTACATCAAAAACAAATTGATCCGCAGATTGGGCGTCAGCAAACGTAAATTGTTGTGGCTGTTGAATGTCATGTCCAGGCACTTGAACTTTCACAGAAATATAGCTTCCTGTTTCAGCACCAACAACAGGCTGACCATCTTGTGCTTTTAAAGTAAAACGTTTACCGCTGTCAGTTGCTTCAACTGCAGCAACTTCAAAGGCACGCCATCCAGCCCAACCGCCATTTTGTGCAGCCAGGTTTTCATATTTCTGTTTTTCTACCCCAGCTAGGATGCCTGCCAATTGCATATAAGCTTCTTTCCAGGCAGCAATCAGGTCAGATTCAAACGGTACATTTAATACTTCGCTAATTGAATGCAATAGGTTGTCACCTACAATGGCATATTGATCGGGTTGGATATCAAGGCTGACATGCTTAGTGGTAATGTGTTCGATTGCTTTAGCCAATACACTTGGATTTTCAATGTGTTCTGCATAAGCCAATACAGCAGCAGCTAAGGCACGTGGCTGACGACCGCTAGTTTGGTGATCTAGGTTAAAGACATTTTTTAATTCTGGATTGTTATTCAGCATGCGGTTGTAAAAATAGCTGGTCAGCGCAACACCATTTTCACGAAGGACAGGGACAGTTGATTTAACAAGTTCAATATGTTGTGGAGTCATGGCTAGAACATCTGTATTGTGGCTATAAGATGTATTCAAAATACATCTTATAAAATCGGTTGTAAATACATCTTTTAGAAAAACCCTAAAATAATTATGGGATATCTGAATATCCCATAATTTTAAAAATCTTGATAGGAATAAAAAGAGTTATTTTCTGCCGAAAAGAGAGCCGAGTAAGCCACGGACAATTTTCTGTCCAGTGCTGCCACCTAGGCTGCGTGCCGCACTTTTCGCAAATGTTCCGACAATATCTTGGGTCATTTTCTCACGTTGTTTCGATGCACGTTCAGCCTCTTTCTGTTGTTCACGAGCAATACGCTCTTGTTCACGTGCTTGCTGCTTTGCAAATGCTTCCTGTTCTTTGGCTTGTTGTTTCGCTAAGGCTTCTTGTTGCTTCGCTTGCTGTTTCGCTGTTTCCTCGGCAACGGCTTGTTGCTGATGCTGGGCTACTTTTTGCTGCAACATTTCATACGCACTTTCGCGGTCAACAGATTGCTCATACACCCCCGCAACAATGCTTTGTTGCATCAGTGTTTTACGTTCATCTACGTTAATCGGGCTAAATGAAGAGTAGGGCGGCATCACCCAGCCGCGTTCTACAATTTGTGGAATGCCTTTTTCATCCAGGCAGCTAATTAAAGCTTCACCCACACCCAGTTCGGTAATGGCTTGATCGACTTTAAATTCAGGGTTGGCGCGGAAAGTATCTGCTGCGGTTTTTACCGCTTTTTGATCTTTCGGGGTAAAGGCACGTAAGGCATGTTGTACACGATTACCGAGTTGTCCGAGTACGCTTTCAGGTAAATCCAATGGGTTTTGCGTAACAAAATAAATCCCCACCCCTTTGGAGCGAATCAAACGCACCACCTGTTCAATTTTTTCCTGTAGCGCTGCGCTGGCATTATCAAACAATAAGTGCGCTTCATCAAAGAAGAACACCAGTTTGGGTTTATCCATATCACCCACTTCAGGCAATTGTTCAAAGAGTTCCGATAACATCCAGAGTAAGAAGGTGGAGTACAGTTTAGGGGTGTTCATCAACTTGTCTGCGGCCAGTAAGTTGATATTGCCTCGTCCTTGGCTGTCGGTCTGAATAAAATCCAGGATATTTAAACTGGGCTCACCAAAAAACTGATCACCGCCTTGGTCTGCGAGCGCCAATAAATTACGTTGAATAGCCCCAAGACTGGCGGGGGAGAGGTTGCCATATTCCGCCTGAAATTCCGTGGCATGTTCAGACACATAAGTAATGATTGATTTTAAATCCTTAAAATCAATCAATAGTAAGCCTTGATCATCTGCGATGCGGAACACCGCTGAAAGTACGCCTTCCTGAGTGTCATTCAGATTGAGCATTTGCGCTAATAGTAATGGTCCTATTTCCGACACTGTGGTGCGAATTGGATGACCTTGCTCTCCAAATAAATCCCAAAACACCACCGGTGATGCAGCAAACGGGATGGATTCAATATTTAAAATTTTTAGATGTTCGTCAAATTTGGGATTGCTTGAGCCGGCTTTGGCTAGGCTAGAAACATCGCCTTTGGCATCGGCTAAAAATACGGGCACACCAATTCGGGAAAAGTTTTCAGCCAGGACTTTAAGGTGACTGTTTTACCCGTTCCGGTTGCACCTGCGATCAGTCCATGACGGTTGGCGAACTGTGAGTGTAAAACAATCTCTTGTTGTGTATTTGAGGTTTTCTTGGCAATAACGATAGGTGTACCCATATGTGTTCCTATTTTATGTTCTTGTGTCTGAAGTTATTCGAGTTGTGGCGTATTCAATTGTTTTAACGCGTTTTCTATATCTTGTATTAAATCGGTCGGATGTTCTAGCCCTATACAAAAGCGAACCAATAAACCTTGTTGTAAATGTGTAGTTTCCAAAACACGCATATCTTTTAAGTTGTATAGCATGACTAGACTGACCGGGCCACCCCAGCTAAAACCCAGCTTAAACAGTTGTAAGGCATCACAGAATTGACGAATATCTCTAAGTGTATATTCAGATTTAAAAATAACACTGACCAAGCCGGCGCTTTGACCTGTAATGCAAATCTCTTTCCAATAGTCATGTCCAGCAGATGATTTATCGGCAGGATGCAGCACCTGAACAAATTCTTTTTGTTGTTTCAGCCAATCTAACAGTTTTAAAGTGCTTTGAGACTGATGTTGATAGCGCAGTTGCATTGAAGCAAGGCTACGTTGAACTTGTGCAGCATCATCACCTGAAACGGAGATGCCTTGAATGGCATGCATACGGAACAGTTTGTGATGTAGATTCTGATCACGTGTTACCATTGAGCCCATCAAGATATCGCCACCACCACTTGGATATTTCGTCAGCGCATGCACGGTGAGATCGACACTTAAGTGCTGGTCAGAAAAATCAAAGGCATTAAAGGCAAGTCCTGCACCCCAGGTATTATCCAGTGCAGTCAAGACATTGGCTTGTTTGGCTTTATTGACGAGACCTACTAAGTTGGGGAATTCTAAAGTGACTGAGCCTGCAGCCTCTAACCAAATCAGTTTGGCTTTATTTGTAGGTTGAAAACTATCCACATCTATTGCATTGTAAACCTTAACGGTAATGCCATAACGTGTTTCCAGATTGCGCAAATGTTCCATGTTTGGTCCATAGATGTTGTCTGCAACCCAAACTTCATCTCCGTGGGCCAAAAAGCATGAATTAACCAGGTTGATGGCAGACAAACCACTTGGTGCAAGCAGGCAATATTCACCTCCTTCAATCTGCGCAATGTTGTCACCTAAGGTGAACGTTGTCGGCGTGCCGTGGGTGCCATAACTATAGTCATAGGCATCTGTCCAATGGCGATTAAACAGTGCATTGGTGTCTTCAAAAATAATGGTCGATGCACGAAACAAGGGAGGTTGAACCGTAGAAATGTATTGCGGGGCTTTTCGTGGTGCATGAATGAGTTCTGTTTGTGGATTTTTTTTCAAGGTTCTGCTCTAAGTCGTATCAAAATTAGCTTTAGCTTAAGAGAAACTCGCAGATTAGGCTATATAAATGCCTAAATGTATAGAAACGTTAATCTGCACATAAAGTTGGCTTCATTTTTGCTAAACCTATATCAGAACACAACAATAGGTAGGAGCGCATGAAGTCGCATTTAAAAGTACATTATTTTCAGCATATTGCTGGTGAAGGGTTCGGCAGTTGTTATGCATTTTTAAAACAGCACCATGCTAAAATTAGTGCAACGGAGTTTTTTGCATTACCTGTGGATCGTCCTTTGGATATTGAAGCTTTGCCTCACGTGGAAGATGTCGATTTGCTCATTATTATGGGGGGACCGATGAGTGTGAACGATGAAGCAAATTTCCCCTGGTTAAAGGTAGAAAAACGCTGGTTGCGACGTTATTTGTCGATGGGTAAGCCTGCAATCGGTTTGTGTTTGGGTGGGCAACTCATCGCTAATGCATTGGGTGCAGCAGTTCGCCGTAATGAAAAACAAGAACGCGGCTGGACAGGGGTGCGCAAAGTTAATCATGTGCCTGAAGAGTGTTTTGAACTACCTGATCAATTTAATGTGATGCAGTGGCATAGCGAAACCTTTGAAATTCCGAAAGGAGCGATTCATTTAGCGGAAAATGATGTTTGTCGAAACCAAATGTATCAAATCGGAAAAAATGTCTTGGGATTCCAATTTCATCCAGAAATCACCACGGAGGCGTTAAAGCTATTTCTGGAAAATGATGAAGAGCTGGTAAATTTTTCAGGAGAATATGTGCAATCTGAACAACAATTAAAAAAGTCGCCAAAAAGCAATTTTATTCAAGGAAATCAAATGTTAAACCAAGCAATTGAGTACGTTTTGCAAAAAACCGCAAGTTGATTTATTTTTAAACAATGTTACAAATTTAAGATGTGAGAAATATACTAAAAAGTTGAAAAGGGATTTGCTTAAGTGTTAAACAATAGCTATAATGAGCGGCCTTTTAGTAAAAGGGTTAACTACGAATAAAGTAGTTAATATCGTGACAGTCGTGGCATCGATCATGACCTTAGTGATTTTCACTGCCTTTGACACTTACCAATAGGGTGAGATGCGTCAGAGGTGATTCTTTATATTTTTGGCTTGGAGTTTACTGGTATGTCTAACCAGAGAATCCGTATCCGTTTGAAGTCTTTTGATCATCGTCTGATTGATCAATCTGCTCAAGAGATCGTAGAAACAGCAAAACGTACTGGCGCACAAGTTTGTGGTCCAATTCCGATGCCTACACGCATCGAGCGTTTTAACGTTCTAACTTCACCGCACGTTAATAAAGACGCGCGTGACCAGTATGAAATCCGCACTTACAAGCGTTTGATCGATATCGTTCAACCAACAGACAAAACTGTTGATGCATTGATGAAATTAGATCTTGCAGCTGGTGTTGATGTTCAGATCGCATTGGGTTAAGGCTTTCGGGTTAATTAACACTCTAAGTTAATTAAGCCGCTTTTTTAGAGGTTTATGCACATGGCTATTGGTTTAGTCGGTCGCAAGTGCGGTATGACACGTATCTTTACAGATGCTGGTGTTTCTGTACCTGTTACAGTGATTGAGGTTGATCCTAACCGCATCACTCAAATCAAAACGCTTGAAACTGATGGTTATCAAGCGATTCAAATCACTACTGGTGAGCGTCGCGAATCTCGCGTAACTAATCCTCAGAAAGGTCACTTCGCTAAAGCGGGTGTTGCTGCTGGTCGTTTAGTTAAAGAATTCCGCGCTACAGAAGCTGATCTTGAAGGTCGTGAAGTTGGTGGTACGCTTACCGTTGAATTGTTCACAGTGGGTCAAATTGTTGACGTAACTGGTCAGTCTAAAGGTAAAGGTTTCCAAGGTGGTGTTAAACGTTGGAACTTCCGTACGCAAGACGCTACTCACGGTAACTCACTATCTCACCGTGTTTTAGGTTCTACTGGTCAAAACCAGACTCCTGGTCGCGTATTCAAAGGCAAAAAAATGGCTGGCCATTTAGGTGCTGAACGCGTAACTACACAGGGTCTTGAAATTGTATCTATTGACACAGAACGTTCAGTTCTTGTTGTTAAAGGTGCGGTTCCTGGTGCTACTGGTGGCGACGTAATCGTTCGCCCTACGATCAAGGCCTGAGGGGAAATATTGTGAATTTAAATACTGTTTCCGGCTCTGCTGTTGAATTATCTGAAGTTGCTTTTGGACGTGAGTTTAACGAAGCTCTTGTACACCAAGTTGTTACAGCTTACTTAGCTGGTGGTCGTCAAGGTTCTAAAGCTCAAAAATCACGTGGCGATGTATCTGGCGGTGGTAAAAAACCTTTCCGTCAAAAAGGTACTGGCCGTGCGCGTGCTGGTTCTATTCGTAGCCCAATCTGGGTTGGTGGTGGTAAAACTTTTGCCGCTCGTCCACAAGATTGGTCTCAAAAAGTTAACCGTAAAATGTACCGCGGTGCTATGCAATGCATCTTAGCTGAACTTGTTCGTCAAGATCGCTTGGTATTGGTTGAAGAGTTTGCTGTTGCTGCTCCTAAAACTAAAGAATTGCTTGCTAAACTTAACGACTTAAATGCTGTTCGCGCATTAATCGTTACGGATGCTGTAGATGAGAATCTATATCTTGCTGCACGTAACCTTCCACATGTAGATGTGGTTGATGCTGCTGCAATTGATCCTGTTAGCTTGATCGCGTTCGACAAAGTTGTTATGTCTGTAGCTGCTGCTAAGAAAATTGAGGTAGAACTCGGATGAACAACGAACGTATCTATCAAGTCCTACAAGGACCTGTATTCTCAGAAAAAGCACAAGTTCTAGGTGAAGCTGCTGGTGTTCAAGTTTTTAAAGTTGCTATCAACGCAAACAAACTTGAAATCAAAAAAGCAGTGGAACAACTCTTTGGTGTTCAAGTTGTTAAAGTTAACACAACGATCACTAAAGGTAAGACTAAACGCTTTGGTAAAACATTAGGACGTCGTTCTGATGTTAAAAAAGCATACGTCACCCTGAAAGCTGGCCAAGATGTTGAAATGGCTGACTTGGGCGATACCGCTGAAAGCGCAGCGGAATAAGGACGAGAATTATGCCTATTCAAAAATGTAAGCCAACGTCACCAGGACGTCGCTTTGTAGAGAAAGTCGTTCACGACCATCTTCACAAAGGCGCGCCTTATGCTCCGTTGGTTGAAGCTAAAAAACGTACTGGTGGTCGTAACAATAACGGTCACATTACGACTCGTCACGTTGGTGGCGGTCATAAACAGCACTACCGTTTAGTTGACTTCAAACGTAACAAAGACGGTATCCCTGCTACTGTAGAGCGTATCGAATACGATCCTAACCGTACTGCACACATTGCTTTGGTTTTGTATGCTGATGGTGAGCGTCGTTATATCATCGCTCCTAAAGGTTTGCGTGCTGGTGATAAAGTACAGTCTGGTAACGATGCTCCAATTCGTCCAGGTAACTGCTTACCACTTCGTAACATGCCTATCGGTTCTACTCTTCACAACATCGAACTTAAAATCGGTAAAGGCGCGCAATTAGCTCGTTCAGCTGGTACTTCTGTTCAGTTGTTGGGTCGTGACGGTTCTTACGCAATTGTTCGTCTACGTTCTGGCGAAATGCGTAAAATTCACGTTGAATGCCGTGCTGTACTTGGTGAAGTTTCTAACCAAGAAAGCAACCTACGTTCACTCGGTAAAGCGGGTGCTTCACGCTGGCGTGGCGTTCGTCCTACCGTACGTGGTATGGCTATGAACCCAGTTGACCATCCACATGGTGGTGGTGAAGGGCGTAATAAAGGTATTCAACCTGTAAGCCCATGGGGTCAAAAAGCTAAAGGGTACAAAACACGTACCAACAAGCGTACGACTAAGATGATTATTCGCGACCGTCGCGTTAAGTAACAAGTAAAGGAATCTGACAATGCCTCGTTCTCTGAAAAAAGGCCCATTCGTCGATGCGCACTTGTTCGCTAAGGTTGAAGCGGCTATCGCGGCTAATAACCGTAAGCCGATCAAAACTTGGTCGCGTCGTTCGATGATACTCCCAGATTTTGTTGGTTTAACAATTTCTGTTCATAATGGTCGTAACCATGTTCCGGTAATTGTATCTGAACATATGGTTGGTCATAAACTCGGTGAATTCGCGCCAACTCGTACCTATCGTGGTCACGGTGTTGACAAGAAATCTAAACGTTAAGGTGCTATGATGGAAGTTACTGCTAAATTACGCGGTGCCGCTATCTCGGCACAAAAAGCACGTTTGGTTGCAGATTTGATTCGTGGCAAGTCTATTGCTCACGCTTTAAACATCTTAAACTTCAGCAACAAAAAAGCTGCAGTTTTAGTGAAAAAAGCGTTGGAATCTGCAATTGCAAATGCTGAACATAATAACAGTTTAGATGTAGACGACCTTAAAGTTGCTACGATTTACGTTGATGAAGGCACTAGCCTTAAACGTATTTTGCCACGTGCTAAAGGCCGTGCAGATCGTATCACTAAGCGTACTTGTCACATCACCGTTAAGGTAGGGGTTTGATATGGGTCAGAAGGTTCATCCAATCGGTATCCGCCTAGGTGTTGTGAAACGTCATAACGCTAACTGGTATGCGAGTCCGAAACAATACGCTGAATATTTGCTTAAAGATCTTCAAGTTCGTGAGTTTTTGAACAAAAAACTTAAAAATGCGATGGTTAGCAAAATTCTTATCGAACGTCCTACAGGCGCTGCTAAAATTACAATTAGCACTGCTCGTCCAGGTATCGTTATCGGCAAAAAAGGCGAAGATATTGAGAAATTACAACGCGAATTAACATCTATTATGGGTGTTCCTGCGCAAGTAAGCATCAACGAAATCGATCGCCCAGATTTAGACGCTCGTTTAGTTGCTGAAGCAATCGCTTCTCAACTAGAAAAACGTGTAATGTTCCGTCGTGCTATGAAGCGTGCGGTTCAAAACTCTATGCGTGCTGGTGCTAAAGGTATCAAAGTTGAAGTTTCTGGTCGTTTAGGTGGTGCAGAGATTGCCCGTACTGAATGGTATCGTGAAGGTCGTGTACCTTTGCATACACTTCGTGCTGACATCGACTACTCATCTGTACGTGCTGAAACTACTTACGGTACGATTGGTGTTAAAGTTTGGGTATTCCGTGGTGAGATCTTAGGTGGCATGAAACAAGTCATGAACCCTGCTCCTGCTGAAGAACGTCCAGCTAAACGCGGTCGCGGTCGTGGTGAAGGTCAAGAGCGTCGTGGTCGTCGCAATGATCGTTCTGCTGAAAAAGGAGAATAATCCATGTTGCAACCTAAACGTACTAAGTTCCGTAAGGTACAAAAAGGCCGTAACACTGGTCTAGCGCATCGTGGTAGCACTGTATCTTTCGGTACTATCGCACTTAAATCTCTCGAGCGTGGTCAAATGACTGCTCGTCAAATTGAAGCTGCGCGTCGTACAATTAGCCGTCGTGTAAAACGTGGTGGTAAGATCTTTATCCGTGTTTTCCCAGACAAACCAATTACTGAAAAACCATTAGAAGTTCGTATGGGTAAAGGTAAAGGTTCTGTGGAATACTGGGTTTGCCAAATCAAACCAGGTAAGATCTTGTACGAAATGGATGGTGTTAGCGAAGAATTGGCACGTGAAGCGTTTACGCTTGCAGCTGCTAAGCTTCCGTTTAAAACCACTATCGTTACTAAGACGGTGATGTAATGAAAACTAATGATCTACGTGAAAAATCGGTAGAAGAGTTGACAGCTTTGCTTGATGAGCAACAGCTTAACCAATTCCGTCTTCGTATGGCTAAGGCAACTGGTCAATTGGGTAAATCGCATGAAGTTGCGCTTACTCGTAAGACTATTGCTCGTATTAAGACACTCCTTACCGAAAAACAGGGGAACGGACAATGAGTGAACAAACAGTTCGCACGTTAACCGGCAAGGTCGTAAGCGACAAAATGGACAAGTCTATTGTTGTGCTTATTGAACGCCGCGTTCAACACCCGTTGTATGGCAAATCAATCCGCCGTTCAACTAAATTACACGCTCATGATGAGAACAATGTTGCTAAAACTGGCGACTTGGTAACCATTAAAGAAAGCCGCCCAATTTCTAAAACTAAAGCTTGGGCTTTAGTGGAAGTTATTGAAGCTGCTGCTGAGTAATTAGACGTTCTTGTTGCATCATCGGTTAATTTCGAGTACTCTTTGAGCCTTTCGAAATTGTAACCGGTGATGCTCGGTTTTGGAGTAGGGCAATGATTCAAACCGAAAGTATGCTCGACGTAGCAGACAACAGTGGTGCTCGCCGCGTACAATGTATTAAAGTACTTGGTGGTTCACACCGTCGTTATGCTTCTGTTGGCGATATTATTAAAGTTACTGTAAAAGAAGCTATTCCTCGCGGTCGTGTTAAAAAAGGCGACGTGATGAATGCTGTAGTTGTACGTACGAAATTCGGTGTACGTCGTCCGGATGGTTCTATCATCCGTTTTGATGACAATGCTGCTGTGATTTTGAACAACAACAAAGCGCCGATTGCAACTCGTATTTTCGGACCAGTGACTCGTGAACTTCGTACTGAACAGTTCATGAAAATCATTTCATTGGCTCCTGAAGTTCTATAAGAGGCACTCATGGCTAAGATTAAAAAAGGCGATCAAATTATTGTGATCGCAGGTAAAGAAAAAGGCAAACAGGGAACTGTTCTGTCTGTTTCAAATGACCGTGTTAAGGTTGAAGGCCTTAACTTGGTTAAGAAGCATCAAAAGCCGAACCGAGCTACTGGCGCTGAAGGCAGCATCGTAACTCAGGAAGCTACGCTTCATATCTCAAACGTGGCAGTTTTTAATGCTACAACCCAAAAGGCTGACCGTGTTGGTTACCAAGTGATTGACGGCGTGAAAACTCGCGTATTCAAATCAAATGGTGAATCAGTGGCGGTAGCGAAGTAATAGGTTGATATAGGCCATGGCCAGACTTAAAACACGTTACAACGAAGAACTTAAAGCTCAATTGTTAGAAACATTGGGTGTTAAGAATGTGATGGAAATTCCTCGCATTACAAAAATCACCATCAACATGGGTGTTGGTGCTGCATCAGCTGACAAGAAATTGTTAGACGGCGCTCTTTCTGATATGCAAGCAATTGCTGGTCAAAAACCAGTACTTACTTTAGCTCGCAAATCTATCGCTGGTTTTAAAATCCGTGATGGTTGGCCGATTGGTTGTAAAGTTACTTTACGCGGCGAACGTATGTACGAATTCTTAGACCGTTTGATCTCTATTGCGATCCCTCGTATCCGTGACTTCCGTGGTTTTTCTGCGAAATCATTTGATGGTCGTGGGAACTACTCAATGGGTTTGAAGGAACAGATTATGTTCCCTGAAATCGATTTTGATAAGATTGATCGTATTCGTGGTATGGATATTACCGTTACTACGACTGCTCGCACCGATGACGAAGGCCGTGCGCTATTGCGTGCATTCGGCTTCCCGTTTAAATAAGAGGTCGATATGGCTAAGAAAGGTATGATTAATCGCGAATTGAAACGCGAAAAAACTGTTGCTAAATTTGCTGCAAAACGCGCTGAATTAAAAGCTACGATTGCAAATGTAAATGCAACAGAAGAAGAACGTTTCGAAGCGATGATGAAATTTCAGGCATTACCACGTAATGCGTCTCCAGTACGTCTTCGTAACCGTTGTGGTTTAACTGGTCGTCCTCATGGTTACTTCCGTAAGTTCGGCTTAAGCCGTAACAAATTACGTGAAACTGTCATGCAAGGTGATGTACCGGGCATGGTTAAGGCAAGCTGGTAAGGAGCGACTATAATGAGTATGCAAGATACCGTTGCCGACATGCTAACCCGTGTTCGTAACGCACAAATGGCTAAGAAACAAACTGTTTCTATGCCTAACTCTAAGTTGAAGGTTGCTATTGCTAACGTTCTTCAACAAGAGGGTTACATTTCTAACGTAGAAGTTGCTGATGCTGAAGGCAAAGCAACTTTAACAATTACGTTAAAATATTTTGAAGGCAAACCAGTTATCGAAACTGTGAAACGCGTAAGCCGTCCAGGTCTACGTCAGTATCGCGGTAAAGATGCACTTCCGAGCGTTAAGCAAGGTTTAGGTATTGCAATTGTTTCTACAAGCAAAGGCATCATGACTGATCGCGCAGCACGTTCTGCTGGTATCGGTGGTGAAGTTATTGCTTTTGTTTCTTAATAGGTGAATCCTCATGTCTCGTGTGGCTAAAGCCCCAGTAACTGTGCCTAACGGTGTTACAGTTACTCAGAACGGCCGGCAGGTCGAAGTGAAAGGCAGTAAAGGTACATTGTCTTTCAACCTGCATGCGCTGGTCGAGCTAAAACAGGAAGAAGGTCAGCTTCATATTGCTCCAGTTAAAGAATCTAAAGATTCTTGGATGCAAGCTGGTACTGCTCGCGCTGTTCTTAACAACCTTGTTAAAGGTGTTAGTGAAGGCTTCGAACGTAAGTTACAACTAATCGGTGTTGGTTATAAAGCTGCGGTTAAAGGTGATGTTGTTCATCTTAACCTAGGTTATTCACACCCTATCGATTATAAACTTCCTGAAGGTGTAACTGCTGAAACTCCAACTGCTACTGAAATCATTTTGAAATCAGCAAGCAAACATATGTTGGGTCAAGTAGCTGCAGATATCCGTTCATATCGTGAACCAGAGCCTTATAAAGGTAAAGGTGTTCGTTATTCGGATGAAGTTGTTCTTCGTAAAGAAGCTAAGAAGAAATAAGGCGCGAGGTTCTTATGAACGAAAAGAAACAATCCCGTTTGCGTCGTGCGAAAAGCACACGCTTGCACATCCGTGCATTGGGTGCGACTCGCTTGTGTGTAAACCGCACTCCGCGTCACATCTATGCTCAAGTTATTTCAGCAGATGGTGGCAAAGTTTTAGCGCAAGCTTCAACTTTAGATGCTACTTTACGTGCTGGCACAACTGGTAATGTTGAAGCAGCTCAAAAAGTAGGTGCTTTAATCGCAGAACGTGCTAAAGCAGCTGGTGTAACTAAAGTTGCATTTGACCGTTCTGGTTTTAAATATCATGGTCGTATCAAAGCCTTGGCTGATGCTGCTCGTGAAAACGGCTTGGAGTTCTAATCATGGCTAAAGTTGAACAAAACGAAGGTCTTGTTGAAAAGCTGGTTGCCGTTGATCGTGTAGCCAAAGTTGTTAAGGGTGGTCGTATCTTCTCTTTCACAGCATTAACTGTTGTGGGTGATGGTAATGGTCGCGTAGGTTTTGGTCGTGGTAAAGCACGTGAAGTTCCAGCTGCTATTTCTAAAGCACTTGAAGCTGCACGTCGTAACATGATTACTGTTGATCTTGTTAACGGTACTGTACAACACCCTATTAATGCTCGTCACGGTGCAAGCCGCGTTTACATGCAACCTGCTTCTGAAGGTACTGGTGTAATTGCTGGTGGTGCTATGCGTGCAGTTCTGGAAGCTGTTGGCGTACATAACGTATTGACAAAATGCTATGGTTCTACAAATGCTGCTAACGTAGTTAACGCAACTTTCAAAGGTTTGCGTGACATGACTTCTCCTGAGAAAGTCGCTGCGAAACGTGGTCTTTCAGTAGCACAAATTCAAGGGTAATCAATCATGAAAACGATTAAAGTTACCCAGACTAAATCTTCATCGCATCGCTTGAAAAATCACAAGCTTAGCCTTCAAGGTTTAGGTCTGCGTCGTATTGGTCATACTGTAGAAGTTGTTGATACTCCTTCTAACCGCGGTATGATCAACCAAGTCTACTATATGGTTAGTGTAGAGGAATAAGCCATGACTCTGCGTTTAAATACTATTGCACCTGCAGAAGGTGCTAAACGTGACAACCTTCGTCTAGGCCGTGGTATCGGTTCTGGCGTTGGTAAGACCGGTGGCCGTGGTGTCAAAGGTCAAAACTCACGTAAGAGCGGTGGTACACGTCCAGGATTTGAAGGTGGTCAAACTGCATTATATCGTCGTTTGCCTAAATTCGGTTTTACTAGCCAACTCGCTCTAAAAACTGCTGAAGTACGTTTATCAGAGCTTGCTAAAGTTGAAGGTGATATTGTTTCACTTGAAACTTTAAAAGCAGCGAATGTTGTTCGTAGAGATATGACTCGTGCTCGTATCGTACTTTCTGGTGATATTACTCGTGCATTCACTATTCAAGGTGTTGCATTGACTAAAGGCGCTAAAGCTGCTGTTGAAGCTGCTGGCGGCAAAGTCGAGGAGTAATCGCTAGTGTCTATGTCTCCTAGTTCTTCGGGTCATGTTAACATGATGAAAGGGCAGCCGTTTCATGTGAAATATCGTGAAATTATTCGCCGAATGATGTTCCTTATTGGTGCATTAATGGTCTTTCGACTAGGAGCACATATTCCAGTACCAGGCATTAATAATGCCGCACTTGAAAATCTTTTTAATGCAAACCAGGGTACTATCCTTGGTTTGTTTAACATGTTTTCAGGTGGTGCATTAGAGCGGATGTCAATTCTTGCTCTTGGGATCATGCCTTACATTTCTGCCTCAATTATTGTGCAGTTAATGTCTACGGTTGTTCCTTCGCTGGAAGCTTTAAAGAAAGAAGGCGAGCAAGGTAAGCGTAAGATCAATCAATATACGCGACAAGGTACATTGTTACTTGCACTTGTGCAGTCTGTAGGGATGTGTGCAGGACTTATTAGTCAAGGGATTACTTTGACTGGAGGTCTGGCTTTTTACATTCCAGCTGTGACTTCGCTGGTTGCCGGTACCATGTTCTTGATGTGGTTGGGTGAGCAAATTACTGAACGCGGAGTCGGGAATGGGATCTCCATGATCATCTTTGCGGGTATTGTTGCTGGATTGCCGAATTTAATTATGCAATCTTTATCATCGGTAGATAATGGTCAAACCAGTCTTATCGGCTTGGCAATCTTTGGCTTGTTATCTATAGGTGTGTTAGCAGCGATTGTGTTTATTGAAAAAGCACAACGTCGCATACCAGTTAATTACGCCCAAAAACAACAAGGTCGTCGTGTATTTACTGCACAACAGACACATTTGCCATTAAAAATTAATATGGCGGGTGTGATCCCAGCAATTTTTGCAAGTTCATTGCTTTTGTTCCCTGCGAGCTTAGGGCAATGGGTGGGTAGTGCTGATCCTAGTGCAGGAATTATCAAACGTGGCCTGCAAGATTTGGCACTCGTGTTGTCGCCTGGACAGCCGTTGTATTTGGTGCTCTTTGGTGCGTTAATTATCTTTTTCTGTTACTTCTATACTGCGCTAGTATTTAGCCCTAAAGAAGTGTCGGAAAACTTGAAACGCAGCGGAGCTTATGTGCCTGGTATTCGTCCAGGTGAGCAAACTGCTCGTTACTTAGATCATATTCTCAATCGTTTGACCTTTATTGGCGCGATTTATATCACAGTGATTTGTTTAATGCCAATGGTATTACAGAGCTCATTTGGTATTCCATTCTCTTTGGGTGGTACCTCTTTGCTGATCGTTGTGGTAGTCGTGATGGACTTTATGGCTCAGCTACAAGCACATCTCACCTCGCATCAATACGATAATCAAACGTTAATGAGAAAAACGACTGCTCATCCTAAGGGATAAGCGCACTTGAGGTTTCATCATGAAAGTACAAGCTTCTGTAAAAAAAATTTGTGGTAGCTGTAAAGTTATCCGTCGTAATGGGGTTATCCGCGTGATTTGTAGCGCTGAACCTCGTCATAAACAGCGTCAAGGTTAATCTAATCAAGACCTGTTGATTTCAGTAGGTGAATTGGGTTAATATCCGCCCCTCAAGGTTTTTGTCGGGCGGTTGATTATCTCTACTGCCTTTTTGGAGAAAGTGAATGGCTCGTATTGCCGGTGTAAACATTCCGGATAACAAGCATGCTGTTATCTCCCTCACGTATATCTTTGGTATCGGTCGCCACACTGCTAAGAGCATCTTAGCTGCTGTAGGTATTCCAACTACTACTAAGATCCGTGAATTGGATGATGCTCAGCTTGATGCGATTCGTGCAGAAATTACCAAGGTTCCGACCGAAGGTGATTTACGTCGCGAAATTTCCATGAACATTAAACGTTTAATGGATTTAGGCTGCTACCGTGGTCTTCGTCATCGTCGCAGCTTGCCTGTCCGTGGACAACGCACCAAAACTAACGCACGTACCCGTAAAGGTCCGCGCAAACCTATTAAGAAATAAGATTTCTGGAAGCTAAAAGATGGCTAAAGATACTCGCACACGCAAGAAGGTCACCCGTACCGTCTCTGAAGGTGTTGCACACATTCACGCTTCTTTTAATAACACCATTGTGACTATTACCGATCGTCAAGGTAATGCACTGGCTTGGGCCACTTCAGGTGGACAAGGCTTCCGTGGATCACGTAAATCAACTCCGTTCGCTGCTCAGGTAGCTGCTGAAGTTGCTGGTAAAGCTGCTTTAGACTACGGTTTGAAAAACTTGGACGTCCTTGTAAAAGGTCCTGGTCCTGGTCGTGAATCTGCGGTTCGTGCTTTAGGTGCAGTGGGTTATAAAATTAACAGCATTACCGATGTGACGCCAATCCCGCACAACGGTTGTCGTCCACCTAAAAAACGTCGCGTGTAAGGAGAAACATTCATGGCTCGTTATATTGGTCCAAAATGCAAACTCTCTCGCCGCGAAGGGACAGACCTGCAACTTAAATCAGGCGTTAAACCGTTTGACGTTAAGACAAAAAAACATGCGAAAGCTCCTGGCCAACATGGTCAAAGCCGCGCAAAACAATCTGAGTACTCACTACAATTACGTGAAAAACAAAAAGTACGTCGTACGTATGGTGTTTTAGAACGTCAATTTAGTAATTACTATAAAGAAGCTGCTCGTGTTAAAGGCGCAACAGGTGAAAACTTGTTGAAATTGCTAGAAAGCCGTCTTGATAACGTTGTTTATCGCATGGGTTTTGGTTCTACACGTGCAGAAGCTCGTCAGCTTGTATCTCACCGTTCAATCACTTTAAATGGTCGTCGCGTTAACATCGCTTCAATCCAAGTTAAAGCGGGTGACGTGGTTGCAGTTCACGAAGGTGCTAAACAACAATTGCGTATTAAAGGCGCAATCGAGTTAGCTACTCAACGTGGTATTCCTTCTTGGATGGAAGTTGACCATTCTAAATTGGAAGGTACGTTTAAAGCTGCACCGGATCGTTCTGATTTACCTGCTGAAATCAACGAAAGCTTGATTGTAGAATTGTATTCTAAATAATCCCTTGAGGTAGCAATAATGACGCGTACTGCAAATGAGTTTCTAACTCCGCAAGCGATCAAGGTCGAAGCGGCTAGCGGGACCTCGGCAAAAGTGATTCTAGAACCATTAGAGCGTGGCTTTGGTCATACTCTTGGTAATGCTTTACGTCGTATCCTTCTTTCTTCTTTACCTGGCGCTGCTGTGGTTGAAGTTGAAATAGAAGGGGTTGAGCACGAGTACAGTACCTTGGAAGGCTTGCAGCAGGACATCGTCGAGCTCTTGCTGAACCTAAAAGGATTGTCGATTAAGCTGTTCGATCAAAACGAAGCATACTTGACATTAGAAAAACAAGGTCCTGGCGATGTAACTGCCGCTGATCTTCGTTTGCCTCATAATGTTGAAGTGGTAAACCCTGAGCATTTGATCGGCACATTAAGTGCTTCAGGCTCATTAAAAATGCGCCTGAAAGTTTCTCAAGGTCGCGGTTATGAGACTTCTGACTCACGTTTCCCAGAAGGCGAAACTCGCCCAGTGGGTCGTTTACAGTTAGATGCTTCTTATAGCCCAATCAAGCGCGTGTCTTACACAGTTGAAAATGCTCGTGTAGAACAACGTACTGACCTTGATAAATTGATCATTGACCTTGAAACCAACGGTACAGTTGATCCAGAAGAAGCAATCCGCAAAGCGGCAACAATCTTGCAACAACAAATTGCAATTTTTGTTGATCTTCAGAAAGATCAAGCTCCTGTTGCTCAAGAGCCTCGCGAAGAAGTGGATCCAATCTTGCTTCGTCCAGTAGATGATCTAGAGCTTACTGTTCGTTCTGCTAACTGTTTGAAAGCAGAAAATATTTACTACATCGGTGATTTGGTTCAACGTACTGAAGTTGAGTTGTTGAAAACTCCTAACTTAGGTAAAAAATCGTTAACTGAAATCAAAGATGTTCTGGCATCGAAAGGCTTGCAATTGGGCATGCGTTTAGAGAACTGGCCACCGGCTAGCCTCCGCATGGACGATCGCTTTGCTTATCGTAGCCGTTAATTAAGTAGGACTATCACCATGCGTCATCGTAATAGTGGTGTGAAATTAGGCCGTACAAGCAGTCATCGTAAAGCGATGTTCCAAAACATGGCTAATTCTTTGTTCGAACACGAGTTAATTAAAACTACTGTTCCTAAAGCAAAAGAATTACGTCGTGTTGCTGAGCCTTTAATCACTTTAGCTAAAGTCGATTCTGTAGCAAACCGTCGTTTAGCGTTTGCTCGTACTCGTTCAGCTGCAACTGTAGGTAAATTATTTACAGTTCTTGGCCCTCGTTACAAAGAACGTAACGGCGGCTATCTACGTGTTCTTAAAGCGGGCTTCCGTGCAGGTGATGCTGCACCGATGGCTTACGTTGAGCTAGTAGATCGCGAAGTTAAATAATTTCGCAAAAAGAACTTCAGTTGTTCGAAAAAGGCCGGTGTTTCACCGGTCTTTTTTATGTCTGATTGTTTTGTATTGTCAGACAATTTTAGATTTTGTCCTGAACTGATATATTTTTTATCAGATTTATTTAAACTTGACATTGTGTATTGTCAAATTTATGGTTTAATAAAATAAAGTTCAACAAGGTTATAAAAAGAACATGGAAAAGCATATTGATATTTTGATTGTGGGCGCAGGTATTTCAGGTATTGGTCTTGCTGCACATCTTTCAAAGAACTGTCCGCAACGTCAATTTGATATTATTGAACGTCGTGAAAGTTTTGGTGGAACTTGGGATTTATTTAAATACCCCGGGATTCGTTCAGACTCAGACATGTCGACCTTTGGCTTTAATTTTAAACCTTGGCAGAAAGCCAATGTCCTTGCAGATGGGGCATCCATTAAAGGCTATTTATCTGAAGTTGTTGATGAATACCAATTAAAAAGCAAAATTCATTTTAAGCATCGTGTGCTATCCGCTAATTATGATTCTTCAATCCGTAAGTGGGTGGTACAAATTGAAGATGAAAATCAAAAACGACACACCTGGATTGCTAATTTTGTATTGGGTTGCACCGGCTATTACAACTATGACCAAGGCTTCCAGCCAGATTTCCCAAATCAAGCAACATTTAAAGGTCAGTTTATTCACCCACAACATTGGCCAGAAAATTTCGACTATACTGGTAAGAAAGTGGTGATTATTGGCAGTGGCGCAACCGCCATCACCCTAGTACCTGCAATGGCAAAAGGTGGCGCAGCGCATGTCACCATGCTACAACGCTCACCGACCTATATTGCTTCGGTTCCTTCAATTGATTTTGTGTATGACAAAATGCGTAAGGTTTTGCCGGAAGATCTTGCTTATAAACTGACGCGTGCACGTAATATTGGCATGCAACGTGGTATTTATGCACTTGCGCAAAAGCAGCCAAAATTACTGCGTAAGTTGTTACTCAAATCAATTGAGATGCAGCTTAAGGGTAAAGTGGATATGAAACACTTTACGCCAAGCTATAACCCCTGGGATCAACGTCTTTGTGTGGTACCTGATGGTGATTTATTCAAGATTTTACGCTCAGGCAAGGCGAGTGTGGAAACGGATCAAATTGAGAAGTTTACTGAAACTGGTATTCAGCTGAAATCCGGTCAACATTTGGATGCCGATATTATTGTCTCTGCGACAGGTTTGCAGATTCAAATTCTAGGCGGTATCAAAGCCAGCATTGACGGGAAACCTATAGATACCTCTAAACATATGTTGTATCAGGGGATTATGGTCAGTGATGTACCGAATATGGCGATGATTATTGGTTATATCAACGCATCCTGGACGCTTAAAGTGGATATTGCAGCTGATTATATTTGTCGTCTGATTAATTATATGGACAAGAATGGCTATGACCAAGTGATTGCCCAAGGTGATCAGACTGAATTGATGGAAGATACCGTAATGGGGAGTTTATCTTCAGGTTATATCGCACGTGCAGCGGATGTCATGCCGAAACAGGGTAAACACACGCCTTGGAACGTGACCAATAATTATCTGGCTGATCGTAAAATATTAAAACATGCCAAATTTGATGATAACGTACTTAAATTTCAAAAGCACACAAGCGTAGATTCGCATAAGCCTAAGTTAGTGTCTTAAGTCAAATAGCAAAAAAAGGAGTCTAAGACCACTGCTGTCCCATAGTTTGATTTAAATAAAAAACCTGAGTCCAAATCGTTAAAATATGAGTGCAAACAAACACTTTAACGACCAGGATTCAGGTTTTGTCACATCAGAATACCGTATTTCATCAGCTTATTAAACCCGTCGTGCGACAGGATTTTGAGCAACTTGCTAAAGTACACCATGTTGGACAGAAATTTAGAGCGGCTTCAAGATGGGATCAGTTTATTGCCATCTTGATGTCTCAACTTTCCTGC
>NZ_SJXH01000031.1 GCF_004336635.1 Acinetobacter sp. ANC 4862 | reverse complement strand
AAACTTTAATTGGCTTATTGAAAGAAAAATACCATTTAGTAAGCAGTAAACATCGGGCTATTTCCGGTTTCCTAGCAGGCATATTTTCTTCTCTATGTGCCTATCAACTCTGTCAGAAGAATAAGCCAAAAATTCATGTCGTTAGAAATTTAGCTTATCCGTAACTAGGGTTAATTAAAATATTTATTTTATCGAAATAAATATCGCACTTATTCTCAGCTTCTTATCAATCAAGGGTTGGACTGTATAAAATGCTTAAAAATTAACCATAAAATATAATCAGCGGCGTATTTTAAAAGATAATGTTTTGAATTTAAAATTGTGGATAAATTTATTTTATTTTGAATTTAAAAATATTAAATATAATGTTTAACTGTGGATAAATATGAAGCATCATTTGAAACCAGATAATAAAAATCCGACATAAAAAAAAGCAGCTAAATCGTGATGTTGATCATCACAATATTGAGCTGCTGTTTGTAGCTTACTGTTTTTTAGAATGAATATTGACTTGAATCCAAAGGTTGCCTCGAATAAATTGACCAATTTGGAAGTCTTTATATGCTGCATTCTGGGTTGCAATACGGATCAGGGTTGCTTCCTGATTTTCATCATGAATCAAGGCCACATCATAAAGCGTGTAGTCTTGCTCCATAAAGGACATTGAGGTTTTACCGACAATATTACCCTGAAACCAGGCTTCATCTTCTTGCCCCATATTTTCGCCATAAAGATAAGCCACCATTTTTGAGAAATCGACGGTGACCGGTTCTTTATCATCTTCTGATTTAGGCTCCCAGGCATCAATTTGCTCTTGCAAATTGGCAGGGGCAACGCCGTCATTGGCCGCTAAAATATCATTTAAAGCACGGTGGTGCTTGATTGAAGCAGGGTCATCGACCACCAAGTGTTCATGGTCTGAAACAGCTTCAAGTTCATAAGCCCATGCATTTAACTGAGCCAGATAGGTTTGACCTTTTTCATAGTGTTCATGATTCACGCTATATAGGGTATCAAAGGCATAAACAGTGGTATTTTCACCTAGGTTTAAGCGTAAAACAGCCTGCGTATTGGATTTACAGCTAATAATACGTTCAATTTTGGCCTCAACTTTATACGGGCCTTCGAAACTTGGAAATGCAGTTTTCACCGCTTGTGGCTTGTTATTTTCAACCGCAATCACTTGGTTTATTTGTACCGCTGCTTTCTTTGGTCCTTGAATGAGCCATGTGGTTTCGTCCATGTCACATTCTTCGGCACACAAACCCATTGGCATAACCGGTGCATTCAGCGCTAGACCAAGCCACTTTGGTACATCTGTCGTTGGATTATCTGTGAGTAAATTCCAGTGTTCAACATGGCTGCCAAAGTTTTGATCTTCAATGGTGATAATTTCTGGTCTATTCTGATTTTTCATATTCACAATTGATGTTGGGTTGTATTTGTATATTAAATCGAGGGTTATTTTAAAATTTCAAGTCATCTGGCTAAATTTAATCATCAAATTATGAGAAAAGTGCTCAATACTCAGGCTAAGAGCTGCTTGTATTAGAAATACCTATGTATAAAAACTTATGTATAAAAACCAGGTTCATCGCATTCAAATACCAGGTAGGGAATTGACTTAATAGATTTATCCATCCTCTTGTCATACGAATTTGTTAAACTAGCTCTTAATATTTTCTTGCTATGGATGCTTTGTGCTGCCATTTAAACTTTGGGTCGATGCCGATGCATTACCTAAAATTCTACGTGAAGTCATTATTCGCGCTTCAGATCGTTATCAGTTAGAAGTCACTTTTGTCGCCAATCAAAATGTCGGGATTACTCCTTCAGTTCGAATCAATTCCATTCAGGTGATGAGTGGGGCAGATGCGGCCGATAAAGAAATCATAGATCGCATGAAAGAGCATGATATTGTGATGACACAAGACATTCCGCTTGCGGCTTTGGTAATTGAAAAGGGTGGAATTGCGATCCATCCACGCGGTGAAGTTTATACCACGGCGAATGTAAAAGCCCGTCTGCATTTACGTGATTTTATGGATTCATTACGCGGGGCAGGTGTCAACACTGGTGGGCCACCGCCGATTTCTGAACGTGATAAACGTGAATTCTCCAGTTCACTCGATCAAACCATCCAGAAACAGAAACGTAAAACTGCACAATAAACCGAGTCAATTATGCCCTCTAAAGCCAATATTGTTTCAACCTATGCCTTATTGGTATTTATTTGGGCCACGACACCACTGGCTATTGTGTGGAGTGTCTCTGACCTGCATTTAATGTGGGCATTGGTGTTGCGGTTTTTTATTGCCTTACCCCTCGCAGTGCTGTTATTGGTAATTTTAAAGGTTAAATTTCCCCTTGACCCAACCTCTTGGCATAGCTATTTGGCTGGGTCGTTTAGTTTAATCGGATCGCAGATTTTTACTTATATTGCGACCAGCTATTTAAGCTCAGGCATTATTGCCCTGATGTTTGGTTTGGCACCGATTATGGCGGGTCTGATTGGACGCTTTGGCTTTAAACAGCGTTTAAGTCGTTTACAGTGGCTGGGCATGTTGATTGCAGTTACAGGCTTAGCCATTATTTGTTTTGGCGGTGAAAATCAACATGTCAATCCAATCGGTATTGGCCTCATGTTGCTGAGCGTATTTACTTATGCCTTATCGATTTTTTGGGTCAAGAAAGTGAATGCGAATATTGATCCTGTGGCACAGGCAACCGGTTCTATTTTTGTTTCAACTGTAGCTGCAATCTGTATTATGCCTTTTATCTGGCAATATGCACCCACCCATATTCCTAATGCCAAGTCATTATTGGCACTGCTTTATGCTGTGATAATGGCATCACTGATTGCAATGTTCTGCTATTTCAAATTGGTGCAAAATATTCAAGCGACAACTTTGTCATTAACCACGGTAATGACCCCAATGATTGCTTTATTTATTGGTGCGGTACTGAATAACGAGTCATTGTCGGCAATGGTTTTTGTCGGGGCATTTATTTTATTGTTTGGTTTATTTGTCTATTTTTACCGTGACCTTAAGGCGAGTCGTAAGCTCGCCCATAAGATTAAATCGGGTACTTAAATTTTTAATCTTTAGTCTTGCTTACCGTAATACATTCGCTCAGTTTCACCCGATCTTGTGGATGTAAGGTAATGAAATAGGCGCCAGTACGGAATTTACCATTGTCTTCAGCTCGGCTATAAACCACTTGTGCAGTTGCTGCAATATGAAAGAAATTTTCAGGGTGGCTTAAGGTCACATGAATATAGGTTCCTTCCTGAATTGGATGCTCATTAAAGAAACTGAACCCGGTTTCTGAAAAATTGACATTTTCAGGGATAGGTAACATGGATTGTACAATTGCATCGTACAAAGAACCGGTAATAAGGTTTAATTTTTGATTGAATAAGGATAAGATTCGAGCAATTTGTTGATCTCTTTCAGATAATTGTTCTAATTCGTAGTTTATTGCATGATCAAATTGATCTAATTCTGCGAGTAGTAGAAAATAGCGTGGCAGTACAAAGTTAGGATCGTAAGGGTCATTAAACGCGACATCATCAGAAATAATCTGATAATTAATTCGCAAGGCAGCATCTATACGCGACATAACGCGACGTTCCATGTTGCCGCTTTGATGCTGTAAATTTTCCATAATTATTCCTCGGACTAAATGGTATGTTTAAACCAATCTCGCTGTATATAGGGTTGAGATATACTCGCGCACGGCGTAGTAACCACTTTATTTCTTTTATTGCTCTGGTTTCTATGATCGGCCTCACATTAGGTGTAGCCGTCCTCATTACAGTCTTATCTGTGATGAATGGCTTTGACCGAGAACTGAAAAACCGCGTCTTAGGAATGATACCTCAAGCTACTGTTTCTTCAACACAAATTTTAACAAATTGGCCTGAACTTGCAAAAAAAGTTGAACAACATGAGCATGTTAAAGGCGTAGCACCATTTACCCAGTTACAGGGGATGCTTACAGCGCAAGGACAGGTGGCCGGAATCATGGTCACGGGGATTGAACCTTCATATGAAAAGAAAGTTTCGATCATCCAAGATCACATGATTGCAGGCAGTATTGATAGCCTGAAAAAAGGTGAATTTGGCATTGTTTTAGGTAAACAAATGACCGATTCACTGGGTTTAGGTTTAAATGACAATATTACTTTAGTCCTTCCAGAAGCAACGCCTTCACCGGCCGGTGTAGTGCCGCGTTTCAAGCGTTTTAAAATTGTCGGGATTTTCAGTATTGGGGCAGAGGTAGATTCAATGATGGGTTATATCGCCTTGAATGATGCTTCGACTCTGTTACGCTTGCCCGATGGTGCCCAAGGTGTTCGTTTAAAACTGGATGATATCTTCCTTGCACCTGAAGTTGCGGATGATATTGTTAAAGACTTACCAAGCAATTTCTATGCATCGAACTGGACGTTTACCCATGGTAATTTGTTTAGTGCCATCCAGATGGAAAAAGCCATGGTCAGCTTGCTTTTATTCCTGATTGTTTTAGTGGCTGCATTTAATATCGTGTCATCACTGGTGATGGTGGTCACAGATAAAAAATCCGATATTGCGATCCTGCGTACCTTGGGTGCTTCACCTGCGACCATCACTCGCATTTTTATGGTGCAAGGAACCATCATCGGGGTGATTGGTACGGTTTCTGGTGCCATTCTCGGGATTATTTTTGCTTCAAGTATTAGTGGTGTGATTGGCTGGCTGAATACCACATTTGGTTTGAACCTGTTTGATGCTTATTTCATTAATTATTTACCGTCGTATTTGCGCTGGCAAGATGTGGTCGTGATTGTATGTTTATCATTACTTTTAAGCTTCCTTGCGACTATCTACCCAGCTTTGCGTGCTGCGAAAACTCAACCTGCAGAGGCTTTACGTTATGAGTAATATTGTCCTCGAAGCTAAAAATATCTCGAAAAGTTTTACCGATGGCAAAACTACAGTAGAAGTGATTAAGGACTTGTCTTTGCAAGTCAAAGCAGGTGAGTTTGTCTCGATTGTGGGTTCAAGTGGTTCGGGTAAAAGTACCTTGTTGCATGTGTTGGGGGGGCTGGATTGCCCTACTGCAGGACAAGTCTTTTTAAACGGCAAGCGCTTTGATAATTTGGGTGAAGCTGAGCGTGGTTATTTACGTAATCAGCATTTGGGTTTTGTTTACCAATTCCATCATTTATTGCCTGAATTTACAGCATTGGAAAATGTCGCAATGCCGCTGATGCTGCGTGCAGGAACCAACTATAAGCAGTCGAAAGAGCAAGCAGAATACTTGCTGAATCGCGTCGGATTATCGCACCGTATGACCCATAAACCGGGCGAGTTGTCTGGTGGTGAACGTCAGCGTGTGGCTTTGGCACGTGCTTTGGTGGCGAAACCTGAACTGATGCTGGCCGATGAACCTACGGGGAACTTGGACCGTAAAAATGCAGTGAAAATTTTTGAACTGCTCAGTGAATTACGCAGCGAATTCAATATGGCGATGCTGATAGTGACCCATGATGAACAATTGGCTCAAACCGGTGATTCGATTTTGCATATGCAAGATGGTGTCTGGATTGATGCTTAGACACTGATCGACAAATTAAAAAATTGATTGAAGCTCACTCCGGTGGGCTTTAATATTGCGCAAAATAAAAAAAACTTATAAAAATAATGATTCAATTAATCTGCGTAGGCTGGGTAATCGGTATTGCCAGTATGGGAAAGACTTTCCCGATCTTGCAGGCCTTAATGCTGCCTTGTATTGCTCTTTTCTTCCTGTCTTTGCTTTTAAAGCTCACTATTTTAAAACAAGCTCACTCTTTGTGGTTTAAATTTTTACAGCTCTGTATAGGATTCAGCCTGGGCATTACGCTTGGCTATAGTTATGCCTATCATCAACTCAATGACCGTTTACAGTTTCGAGAGAAGCAGGCTGAACCAGTTGAAGTAGTTGTTCATGTTAAAAACATCAATCAATTGGGCGATCAAACGATACAACAAAAAATACAGGTGTTGAATCGACATGCTGAAGTTGTGCAATGGCAGGCATTTTTAAAACATGAAATAGATGCTCATCATCAACCTGTACTTGAATTGGGTCAATATTATCGTTTGCAGGGGAAACTTCTGCCGGCGCATAGCTATGCAACGCAAGGTGTTTTTGATCAAGAGCAATGGTATGTCCAGCAAAATATTATGTCGGGCTTTAAAGTGATCTCGGTACAAAAGCTGTCTGAGCAAGATATTTCTGCTTTGGGGTATGGTCGATATGTAAGGCAACAGCATTCTTTTTCAAATCAGATCCAACTGTGGATGGAACAACAACGCCTAGCGCTACGAAATTTTATTGATCAGCAGCCTGTAAAGCATAAAGGGCTACTTTTGGCTTTGTTAACAGGAGATAAAAGTTTACTCAAACCCGAAACTGAACAGTTATTTCAGCGCTTTGGCATGAGCCATTTGCTGGCAATATCAGGACCACATGTGCTGATTTTTGCGTTATTAGTATGTTGGAGCTTGCATCAACTGATTTGCCGCTATTGTCCAAAAGCTTATTTAAAGTGGCCAAAGCAATATCTATTGATTTTGCCTTTTTGTATTTGCGTGCTGTTGTATTGTGCTTTTGTGGGGTTTGAAATTCCAGCCTTCAGAACTTTGCTCACGTGCTTATTGATCAGTGGATTTGTACTGTTCCAACAGAAAGTTCAACCTTTAAGTATTTTGCTGTTTAGTGCTTCAATTTTATTGATATTTGACCCGTTTAGTATTTTATCGGCTGCGTTCTGGTTGTCCTATGGTGCATGCTTTGTGTTGTTACGTATTTATCAAACTGTGCAACAGCAAAGTCACGCTGAAGAAATTAAGACCAAGGTTCAGGCGGTTAAAACCCAAGTTAAAATTTTAATCGAATCACAGTGGAAAATCTTTCTGGCCTTATTTCCATTGATGCTGGTTTTCTTTAAACAGGTGGCCTGGATTACGCCATTGAGCAATTTATTCGCCATTCCATGGATTGGTATCGTGATTGTTCCCTTAGATGTGATCGCGGCATTGTGCTATTTCATTTTTGAGCCTTTGGGAAGTCTGATTTTCCAAATCAATGATGAGGGTATTTCAGCTTTGCTTATTTTGATGCAGGGTTTAGAACATCTTTTTTCACCTGCATTACAACCGATGGCGATGAACATTTGGGTGTTGCTGAGTTTATGCCTAGGGTTAATGATTCTGTTTTTACCGCGTGGTGTAGTACCCAAAACCTGGTCAGTATTATGCTTTGTGCCTTTAATAATGATTGATTCGAGTCAAAATGAGTTTGAGTTGACAGTATTGGATGTCGGGCAGGGACAAGCGATTTTTATCCGTGATCAAGAACAGACACTGATGATTGATACGGGTGGAAATTATGATGAAGCTAAATTTAGCGTAGGCAAGCAAATCATTTTGCCCTTTTTATCGGTGAATGGTGTGGGCGAGTTGAACCAACTGATTTTGACCCATCTAGATCAGGATCATAAAGGGGCTTATGAGTCGATTAAACATGCTTTACCCATTAAAAATATATATTCAAATGAACAGGTTGAGGTCACTGATTCCAGCCAGTTTGATTATTGTCGTCAAGGTCAAAAGTGGCATTGGAGCGATCAAGTTGCTCTTACCATTTTGTCACCCAAAGCAGAGCAGTTGGGAAATGCTAAAGATGAAAAAAATGAAATGTCCTGTGTGGTTTATTTACAGGTAAAAAATGCCCAACCTTATCAAAATTTTTTATTGATGGGAGATGCCGGTTGGTCAACTGAATATCAGATTCTACAGGATTATCCTGATTTAAAAGTCGATGTTTTGGTTTTGGGACATCATGGCAGTCGACATAGCTCTGCCTATCATTTTTTAAAGCAATTGAATCCAAAAATGGCGGTGGCGTCAGCAGGCTTTAATAACCGCTATGGGCACCCAAGCGTGGTTGTTGAATCCCGCTTGAAAGAGTTAAAAATTCCGCTCCTTACCACGATAGAACATGGGAGTATTCGTTTTTTCAAACACAAAAGCATCATGGCTATTGAGTTTGAACGTGATTCAAAACAATGGTTAAAGCCCTAAGCTATTTCAGCCTGAGTTGCTTTCGCTCGAACTTCTGCAACCAATTTGAGTGCTTCATCTGTATTTAAATGATAAACATGATCCAGCTCTGGATTGGCTTTAAAGCGCTTATAACTCCAGTGATAATGTTCTGGATAACGGCGAATTAAATTTTCGATGGCTTCGAAAATAACAGCGGTACCATCATTGGCGTTACCTTGGTAAATACGGTCATCGATAGGCTCGATGTGCATATCAAAACCATGATTATCATTACGCAGCGCATATAAAAATAAAGTTTTGGCTTTGGTTTTTTGAATCAGTTTGGCGCTCAAATTACTGGTGGCTAGAGGAATCCCAAAATAAGGAATCATTTCTCCACCCACATTCGGGGTATGGTCTGGCAAAATCACCGTGGTACCACCTTGTTTTAGCGCTTTAAAAATTTGTCTTACCCCGGATTCATCGGTAGGCACCAAATGAGCTTGTTCACGACTTCGGGCTGCACGTACAAACTGATCAGCAGATTCATTTTTGACCGGTTTATACAGAATGGTCATTTGTGTGAATTGAGCCAAGTAGGCATTCATGATTTCCCATGTGCCAAAATGCGGGATAATCAGTACCAAACCTTCAGGTGCTTTGAGTGCATCTTGAAGCAGGTGTTCACCGCTAATGGAATGAATACGTGCAATATTCTTATTGTTATCAGCACCCCAAATGCTAAAAAATTCGAAATATGAAGTCAGCTCATTATGAATTGCCTTTGGAATAATCTGCTCATGTTGTTCAGCCGTTAATTCTGGCAAAGCAATTTGAAGATTAAGGCGAATCGTATCTGAGGTTTTTGACATTTTTAAAAAATTGACGAGCCCAGCTAACATTCGAGCGATAAATCTAGAAATTTGAATCGGTTGCCGGCTTACAAATTTCAGTAAGCGGTATGTACTATCCGTTGGAGTATTGTGGGTCATTGCTTATCGTCAATGTATGTAAAGAGTCAAAAAGTGCAAATATTATAGGCGAAAATAGCTTGTTTAGGCAGATTTCTCTGATGCAGTGTATATAATGAGTTCAATTTAACTCATCCTTGGATTATTTTGTATGTCCGATTGGCCACCAAAACCAGAAAATGAAATTCAGAATACACAACATAATTCACAAAACATCACTGGCAAAGAATGGCATATTTTAGAAAAAGCCGTTTTAGCTTCTGTAGAAGAACAACGCCGTGCCCGCCGTTGGAGCATCTTTTTTAAATTTCTCACTTTCGCTTATATCCTGTTTGTTTTAGTGGTATTGGGGAAAAGTTGCAGTACCTCATCCACCGATCCAACGGCAACGACCAGTTCACATATTGCGGTAGTGGATATTATCGGCACCATTGCTGCAGACAAGCAAAGTGTCAATAGTACTGATACAGTCAAAGCATTAAAGAAAGCCTTTGAAAGTAAACAAAGTAAAGCAGTGGTGTTAAATATTAACTCACCAGGGGGTTCACCGGTTCAGTCGGATGAAATCTGGCAAGAAATCCAATATTTGAAAAAAGCCCATACTGGTAAAAAACTGTATGCAGTGATTGGTGATACGGGTGCTTCAGGTGCATATTACATCGCTTCTGCTGCAGATGAAATTATTGTTAATCCATCCAGCCTAGTCGGGTCTATTGGGGTAATTATGCCGAACTATGGTGTGAATGGCTTGATGAAAAAGTTGGGTGTTGAAGACCGCACCATGACTTCAGGTGAAAACAAAGCATTGCTTTCCATGACTCAGCCGGTTGATGCTGCACAAAAAGCACATGTACAAGGTGTACTTGATAATGTGCATGAACATTTTATCAATGCAGTAAAACAGGGGCGTGGTAAGAAGCTGAAATCTCAAGATCCAGCAATATTCTCTGGTTTATTCTGGACAGGCGATCAAGCAGTGAAATTGGGTATTGCAGATCGTACTGGCAGCTTAAATACGCTGAAGCGCGAATTAAAAGTGGAAAAAGCAGTGAATTACACCATTGAATATAATCCTTTCGATTCAGTACTTGGACGTATCGGAAGCGCTATCGGTCAAGGTTTTGCGACTTCACTTTCACAACAAGTGCAATCTGAACAAACGACCAAATTACAATGAAGCCATTGATCCATTTTGCGCACGCCAATGGCGTGCCATCAAAAGTCTATCAAAAGCTCTTTGATTTGCTGAAAGATGAATACGACATTATTTATGTACCATTGCTTGGACCAGATAAACGCTACCCCATTGATAACCATTGGGAAAGCCTGACCAATCAAGTTATTGATAGTATTGTACGTCAAGCCAAAGGTCGTCCAGTGATTGGACTCGGGCATTCATTGGGTTCTGTACTGACCTTTCAGGCGGCGTTAAAACGTCCTGAACTGTTTGAGCAGGTGATTATGATTGATCCGCCCTTAATTATGGGCAAAGATGCATTTGCTTTGCACGTGGCCAAAACCTTAAAGCTGAAAGCCGTAGATAAGATGTCGCCGGCATCTTTATCCTTACGTCGCAGAGATCATTGGGAAAGTCGTGAACAGGCAGCTGAATTGCTTCGTCCTAAAGGCTTTTATCAACATTTTGATGAAACATGTTTCCAAGCCTATATCGATCATGCTTTAACGGAAGACAAGGTGCGAGGCGGTGTGGAGCTGACCATTTCCAAAATGGATGAGGTAAATATCTTTAGAACCAATCCATCCTTATGGTGGCTGCCGCAGCCGAAACCTCAAGTGCCTGTCCAGCTGGTGATGGCTGAAAAAGGGCCATTTATTGAGCGCGGCTTTCCGCAAATAGCGAAAAAGAAGTTTGGTATTCCTTATACGGTTGTTCCAGGAAGTCATATGTTTCCACTTGAAAAACCGCTCGAAACTGTAGAGTTAATTAAGCAATTGATTCAACAGCAGTCAGCTTAATTTCTGAGGCAGTTGATGAATAGAAAACCAAGCAATAAAAAACGCATCCTAGGATGCGTTTTTTATTGCATAAAATTCGGCTTAAAGCTTACAGAATTGAACCGGTTCCTGCATCGCTTGACCACGATACAATACACCTTGTTCAGTATATTGAACTGTTCCTGTACAGATCCATTCCACCACTTGCGGGTAAATGACATGTTCAAGTACATGAATGCGATTCGCTAAAGAACTTACATCATCATCCAAATTTACTTTTAGTACACCTTGAGCTAATGCCTGACCGGCATCCAGCTCGGCAGTCACATAGTGGACTGTGCAGCCATGCAAAACATCACCCGTATTAAGTACACGTTGATGAGTATGCATGCCTTTGTAATTTGGCAAGAGAGAAGGGTGGATGTTGAGCATTTTCCCTTCCCATGCTTTGACAAACTTGGCACTCAAGATGCGCATAAAGCCTGCAAGAACAACCAAATCAACATCCCAATCTAGCAATTGTCGATGCATCACATCATCAAAAGCTTCGCGGTTCGGATATTGTTTATGTTCAATAACGGCAGTTTGAATTCCTGCTTTTTTAGCACGTTCTAAAGCATAAGCTTCAGGCTTATTGGAAATTACCCCAACAATTTGACCTGACAGATTGGCATCAATCAGGGCTTGCAAGTTACTTCCACTGCCTGAAACGAGGACAGCAATTTTGATCATGTGCAGTTCTTTATGCAAAAATTACGCGAATTTTTTCATCAGCACCGGCAACAGATTCAGCATTGTCTTGGATATGACCCATCGTCCATGCTTTTTCGCCAAGACTTGTGAGCAATTCAACAGTTTTGTCAGCTTCACTCGCATCAACAACAATCACCATGCCTACGCCACAGTTAAATGTACGATACATTTCATGTTGTTCAACACCGCCTTCACGTTGAAGAAGTTTGAACAATTCTGGCCATTCCCAAGATGCTTCATTCACGACAGCTTGAGCACCGTTTGGAAGTACGCGAGGTAAGTTACCAGGTAAACCACCACCTGTGATGTGTGCCATAGCGTGAACATCAACTTGTTTGCAAAGTTCAAGCAATGGTTTTACGTAAATGCGTGTAGGTTCCATTGCCACGTCGGCAAGTGGGCGACCATCCACGATTTGTGTTAAATCAACGTTTTTCACGTCTAAAATTTTACGAAGTAAAGAGTAACCATTTGAATGAGCACCTGAAGAAGCCACACCAATCAATACGTCACCAGCTTTAACTTTGGTACCATCAATAATTTTGCTTTGCTCAACTACACCCACGCAGAAACCTGCAAGGTCGTAATCTTCACCTTCATACATGCCTGGCATTTCAGCAGTTTCACCGCCAACCAATGCACAGCCTGCAAGCTCACAACCTGCACCAATACCAGTCACGACATTTGCAGCGACATCCACATTTAAGTGACCAGTTGCATAGTAGTCGAGGAAGAATAATGGTTCAGCACCACATACAAGAAGATCGTTTACACACATTGCAACCAAGTCCTGACCAATCGTGTCATGACGGTTCAAATTGAGTGCTAAACGTAATTTTGTACCAACACCATCTGTGCCAGATACGAGAACAGGTTCTTCATAACCTTTAGGGATTTTACAAAGAGCGCCGAAGCCGCCTAATCCGCCCATGACTTCAGGACGTGAGGTACGCTTAGCGACAGATTTGATTCGATCGACAAGTGCGTCGCCCGCTTCAATGTCGACACCCGCATCTTTATAGCTTAAACCAGTGTTTGGGGAAGTTGAGTTGCTCATAATGAAGTCTCCGCATTCGCGCCGCGATTATACCCGAATATACGAAACTCTTATGTTATTTATGCGCTAAAATGCTATCTTTATTCAAATATTTTACTTTCTATAACGAATAAACCGAAAAAAGGCGAATTTGCATGGTGGATCGTACCTTACGTCGCATTTTTATACTCTCAGGAATTGCATTAATCCTTTGGGTTTTGTATCTGCTTAAACCAGTGGTATTACCTTTTATAGCCGCATTTTTGGTGGCTTATTTATTTAGCCCGTTGGTGGATAAACTTCATAAGATCGGTTTGCCACGTTGGTTGTCCATTAGTATTGTCTTTGTTGGCATTGGCGTGGTTCTTACCTTGGCCATGTGGTATTTGGTACCCCTCGTTTGGCAGCAGTTGATGTATGCGCGGGACAGTATTCCAGCAGGAATTCATTGGTTAAATTACACCTTTTTACCTTGGGTATCGCAAACTTTTAGTGTTGATCCGATGGAAATCGATACGCAGCAAATGTCGACTGTGGTCATGGAATATATTCAGACCAATTATAGTGCTGATAGTATTCAGGCAATGTTGTTAAAAGTCGCTCAATCGGGTCTGAATTTCATACAAATTGGCGGAACAGTGGTTCTGATTCCAATTATTGCATTCTATTTCCTGTTAGATTGGGATCGTATGCTCGAGAGTTTCCGCCGTTTAATTCCTCGTCCTTATGAGAAAAGTACTTTACACATTGTAGGTGAATGCCACAGCGTATTAGGTGCCTTTGTTAAAGGTCAGTTTTTGGTGATGTTCCTGCTCGGTACGGTATACGCAGTCGGTTTGCAAGTCATTGGTCTTGAAGTAGGACTGATTATTGGAATGGTTGCGGGACTGGCGAGTATTATTCCTTATCTAGGATTTGCTGTTGGGATTATAGCTGCTGTCATTGCAACACTATTCCAGTTTGGTATTGATTGGATGCAACTGGTCTTGGTAGGCGTTGTCTTCATGATTGGCCAGGCCATTGAAGGTTATGTTCTGCAACCTTTCTTACTCGGTGATAAAATTGGTTTATCTCCTGTGGCAGTGGTCTTTGCAGTATTGGCAGGTGCGCAGCTTGCTGGTTTCTTGGGAATGTTGATTGCTTTACCGGTTGCAGCGATTATTGTCGTACTGTTACGCCATGCACGCGACTGCTATGAGAAGAGCCGTATATATGGGCACTCTTCCGTGATAATACAGGATACTGGAGCAGGATCAATTTCGATTGAAACGGATCAGCTAGATGTCGATATTGAATTGAAAAATCAAGAATCAAAAGGTCTGCAAGATGCTGAAAAATCGAGTAAGATTGAAGTGATAGACAATAAAGAACCTTGAGGTCAAAACACATATATGCGTCAACTGCAACTAGATATAGAACCTCAACTGGATGCCCGAATTAGTGATTTTTCGGGTCCGAGTTGGGGGCATGTTATTGATGCAGTTCGACAGCTTCACGCCGGTTTAATAAACCGTTTTTATGTGTATGGTGGTGCGGGTTCAGGTAAGAGCCACTTGCTTTCTGCCATTTGCGATTCTTATTTAGAGGTAGGTAAGTCTGCCATTCAAGTCTCATTACTGGAATTGCTTGATGCGCCAACTGAAGCAATTACTTCATTAGATCAATATGACCTTGTGGCATTGGATGATATTGAAGCCATTAGTGGTGTTCCGCATTGGCAAAAAGCAGTATTCCATTTAATTAATTATAATAATGAAGGTGGAGGGCAGTTAGTTTTCTCTTCTCGTGTTGCGCCCATTGAATTGAAACTTGAACTTCCGGATTTGCAGTCACGTTTGACTCAAGCGGTGAGCGTTAAAGTACCGACAGGGAGTTTATATGCAGATCGCTATGCGCTAGTAACATCAGTCCTAACACGTCGCGGAATTCACATTGATCAACAAATTATCGATTATTTGTTGCTGCATGGACCTCATCAAACCTCTATTTTACTACAAACTTTAGAACAATTAATTCAGCTGTTAAAAGGTGAAAAAACAAAAATCAGTCATGCCAATTTAAGACAAATTTATGCCTTAATTGATGAATATCGGTAAATAATAAAAAATCTTGAGTAATTACTCTAGCTGTGACAAAGTACAGCAAAATAATTCGATGTTGCAGGGAATGTGCAACTTAAGAATAAAAAAGATAAAAGAATATAAGGAGAAAGATATGCTCAAACGGGGCATAGGCATAGGGATGCTGTGTCTAGCAGGACATGCTTATAGTGCAGAAATAACCGTCACCATTACAGATGATATCACCAAAGATGATAGTGAATGTTCATTGCGTGAAGCCATTGAATATGTCAATAAAGGCATGCCTGAAGCAGGCTACATGGGTTGTGGCGGTAAAAATGCTTTGTCGACAATTCTATTAGACAAACAAAAAACTTATACCCTTAACGCTAAAGTTGATGTGAAAGCAAGTCTGGCCTTAAAAACTTATTATGACACCACAGTGACTGAAGAAGCAATTGCGGGCTTGAATAATGCTGTCATTAAAATGGCAGGCAAAGATCAAATTTTTAATATTGACCATGATCCGAAAGATTTAGCTTTGATCACCATCAAAGAAGTGAGCTTTGAAGGTTGTAACAAAAGTATTTGTGCCGACAAAGGCGGGATTTTCTATAACAATGAACGTTTGGTCTTGCAATATGTCAAACTCTCTGGCGGTAATGCACGTTTAGGGGGGGCAATTTATAATGTCGGTGAGAGTAGTGCAACACAAAACTACATTAGCCAAGTCGCGATTAGCGACAGTATTTTGGAAAATAATACAGCCGTCACTGGTGCTGTTTTGTATGGTCAACGACCGGCATTTGCACTGAGCAGTGTTGTCTTTAAAAATAACAATACCACTTCAGATGCTGCTAATATTTTTAGTGAAAAACCGATTGCTGATGTTACTCTGCTAAACGATAAAAATATAAATAAACTCAGCAATAGTACATTTTTAAATAACAGTGGTTATATCATTAATATTCGTGACGGTATTGCTGTAAATAATGTGACGATTGTAGGTAATCAGGCAGGTGTACAATTCGATTCACAAGAAGGCTACGGTTATCTTGCCAACAGTATTGTCGTGGGAAATGGTAGCGGCACGAATTGCCAATTTAACGCAGATGATAAGACGTTAATACAAAACAATTTAGTGGGGAATGAGTGTAAGAGTGGCGATGCCAAATATCCAAATGAATTTTGGGGTGGTAGCAAACTTTTTGCCGGCAATAGTAGTGAAGGTAGTTGTAAATCGTTAATTGAAGATCCAGATGCTTTACTGTGTCCATACAGCACACCGAAAAATACCTTCTTGGGCTATATTCGCCCGCGTATTTTATTCAGTGCTCAAAATATGTTTGATACTTTGATCTTGAATAAAGGTCGTCTGGATTTGTCATTAGACAGCACACAGTTGATGTGTGAAACCATGGATCAACGTAATAAAAATCGAACAACGGATAATAGCTGGTGTGACCGCGGAGCAATAGAAATTGTTGTACCGAGCTCTAAACAGCGTATTGGACAAGATTTAAAAGTAGGCGAAGTTGCTAAGCTGAACATTTTAGAATATTTGGGTGACAGTGACTTATACCCAAAAGAAAAATGTGAAAGCCTGCTAAATATGAAGAACCCAGCAGGCGGCGAATGGCAAGATGGTTGTGCCTACATCGATCAAACTTTAACAAAGTCAAAAGGAACTCTGACTTTAGATATCGATGGTAATTTGGTTTATACCCCAAATGGCAATTGGCATGGTGCAGATATTTTTAACCTTCAAATTGTTACGTCATCGACACATTTCAATGAAAACAAAAAATATATAGTGCTTGAAGCCTATATGGTGCAAGAACCGAACAATGAATTTGAAGATAAATCTGTAAAAACCTCGGGTGGGGCGTTCGGATTCTTCAGCTTATTTGCTGTATTGGGACTGGTGGGTATACGCCGCTTTAAAAAATAAGAAATAAGAAATAAAAAATAAAAAAAGGGAAAAGTGATGCACACTTATAAAAAAGGATTGCTCTGTGTCATGGTTTTATCTGCAATGTCATTGATGGCAGCTGAAGATGGAACCATTTATGTCACAACATTTGCAGATGAAAATGGTGAAAATGCCAATGCCTGTTCATTGCGTGAAGCGATTATCACGGCAAAGAAAAATGCAGCTTATGGAGGGTGTACACCAGGCAATACGGTGTTTGGTCAAACTGACTATATTCAACTTGAAGCCGGTAGATATAAATTGGATTCAGAATTAGCACCTGAATCGAGGGTAATTATTAACGGCGCATCGCGTGAGAATTTTAAAGAAAAGAATAAATTGACCCAGACCTATCCAGCACTGGAAGGTATTAAAACCATGATTAGTGGTGAAGGGCGTACACGGATTTTTAACACCAGTAAAACTGAAATTAGCTTTACCCTCAATAATATTCAGCTTGAAAATGGCTATGCTGGTACTCAGGCTGGGCAAAATGGTCGTGGTGGTGCAGTACTGATTGGCGGAGATTTAATCTTTAAGAATGGTGCGATTGTCAATTCTAAAGCAGAGGTTGCAGGTGGTGCAATTTATAATGTTGCATTGAATAGTGAAAAGAAAATATCCATTAATGGCAGTTTAATTCAAGGCAACACTTCAGCAAAAGGCAGTGTGATCGCGATGGACTGCTACGGCAATTTGGACGATACCAAACCAGTCGTTTATTTTGAGCGCAACAGTATTATCAACAATGGTTCAAGCAGTAGTTTAAGTGCTTTTGATTTCTGTGGTTCAGCAAAAGTTGATTTAATTACCAATACCATTGCGCAAAATAAAGCCAGCACCAGCAATGGTAGTATTTTACGTATGGTCACAGAGGGCTTAAATCGCTTAAGTCCTTTTTCAACGTTTAAAATCAACAGTAATACCATTGTTGAAAATGAAGCGCACAGTACTTTGCTCTATGATGAGAATGGCAGCAAATATGTCGATTTTAACGTTTTGGCTTTTAATCAAGGTGGTAAATCGTGTCGCTACTATTCTGATACAGGCGTGCCAAAAGAAAATATCGTATTTATTTTGGCAAAAAATGCTTTAAATTTAGGCACTGGCTTAGATCAGTGTATGCTACCTAAAAGTAGTTTAGATGCCACAACGATAAACTCGAAAAATATTGATGTATCGACCACAAGTTTCTCGACTCTACTTTCTGAGCTGATCCCTGCATCCCCATATAACACGTTCTTGCCGCTGTATTATCCACGCAATAATCAAACAGCGACGGATTTAGTCGATGTGAACAGTAGTGGTTGTAGTGATTATGATCAACGACTTCTAGAACGTGCTGATGATACAGTTTTACAATTAAATCCCGATCTACAAAGTAGTTGTGATATTGGTTCTGTTGAGCAAATGAACCTAGCGGCTGTTGATATCTCTGATCTTAAAAATTCATCTTTGGTGACTTTGCTAGACTATTATCAGAAAAATATTGATGAGCTGAGAGAACTAATTACTGAAAGTACTGAAAAAAAAGAAGATGTTGAAGATTTTAAGGAAGAGTTAGCGAACTTCGAAAACCTGCTTAAATACACCAAGCAATACCAAAAATATCGTGCGATTTATTTTAATCCGTTTGAGCTTGCGATTGCAGGCGAAGAGCGTGTTCCAGACAGTAAAAATGAAGAATATCGAATTAAAGTATTGGATACCAAGCATTACGATATTATTGCAGAGCCTTTTGGGATTGGCGTACTGACCGTTAAAGATGGTCAGCCGGTACTAAATGGTTCAATGGATGACTTGAAGTGTGAGTGGAAAGCTGATCTGAAACGTATCATGATCTATCGTAGCAGTGGTGCACTTTTAGAAAATGGTGATAATGCATATTGTAAATACACGATTAAAGAAAAAGCTGGCACAGCACAAGAGTCATCAGGCATTTTAAAAGTCAGCTTTACCAATATTGCACCTATTGCTACAAATGATAATTATGTTCTAGATGCAAGTCAGTATCTAACCGTGAGTGTAAACCCACTAGAAAATGACAGTGATGATGGGGATGGTCCGATTTCGACTGTGACGAAACCGAAAGCTATTTATCATCAAAATGATGTAGGACAAGATATTCCAATCCGTTTTCCTGAATTACCTGCGGGTTTAATTATGAAAGCTGAGTATGAAGGTCCTTGTCCTGAAGCATATATTCGTGAGACCTGTTATGGTGGTAAAATTCAATTTACCGTAAAAAATGCTTATAGCCAGTTTGATTACCCAATTCGGTATGCAATTTTTGACTCAGATGGTGGAATTTCAAACGAAGCAACATTGTCATTGAAAAATACAGCAAAAAACACCAACTCAAGTAGTAGTGGTGGTGGATCATTCGGTATTTATGGTCTATTGGGACTTATTGGATTAGGTCTGTACCGACGTAAAATGAAATAAAACTAAAAAAGCCTCGAAAGAGGCTTTTTTAGTGGGTACTGTTGAGTATTTTGAGCATTAATGATGAGTAATATTGGGCTGTTGTGAGTATTTAGTGATGTATTCATCACGAATAGCGGGTCTTTCCTCAGCTGTCGCTTTTTGCATACGGCTGCCTAAATCTTTACGCTCTTGGCTACTCATTTTTTGCCAGGTTTCTCGCATTTTTTGCTTTTCTTGCTCGGGTAATTGGGTAAACCAATCCATACGCTGATGCAAAGCTGTACCTTGTGCTTCAGGTAATTCCTTTAGCGATTGATAACGCTGAATAAGTGCGCGTTGTTCAGCATCTGACAGAGTTTCCCACGTTTCTTCCAATTGAGTATCTGCATCTTTAGAAAAAATCCAAAAACGTTCAAAACCAGCGAAACTGGTTTGTAGAAATCCGAGTGCACAAAAAGCAAATGCTAATCTTTTAGCTGCCATGTGGAACTTTGTCCTCGCCTAAAACCATTAACATCTCCAAATCTTCAACCATTTGGGGTGATAATTTTGGAGTAACTACAACTTGATTTTGAGGCTTGTCAGCCATTTCAATAGAATTTGGGAAGACCACGAAACCTGCAATTGCCGCAGCCAGTGCAAATCCTGACATTTTCCAAAGTCCGTAACGGGAAGTGTCCCGGTCTTGAATTTCTTCAATAACATGATTCATCACAACAGGTTTGTCTTTATGATGTTGTGCGAGTCCATCGAGTTTGGAAGTAACTTGTTTTAAGAAATCATCTTGTTTCATTCGGATGACCCTCCAGAATATGGATTCAAATGTGCCAACGAGTTCCTAAGACCTTGAATAGCACGGTGATAATGCGTTTTTACACTACCTTCACTGCATTCCATAATTTGCGCAGTGGTGTGTGTATCAAAACCTTCCCAAGCACGTAGCATAAAAGCTTGTTGCTGCCGAACGGGAAGCTTGGAAATGGCTTCCTGTATTTCTTCGGCAGTCACAGCTTGATCAAGAAAATCGAATGGACTGGGGGTACTTTCATCGACAATATCATTCAGTTCAATATCGTCGTCATCTAGGCTAACCTTTTTAAAAAATGAAAAAGGTTGCGCTCGACGGGCTTCTTTTCTACGCCAGTCTTGTAGTTTATGGTTCAAAATGGTGTAAAACAGGGGGTACCATTCATCAGTCGGCTTTTCGGCATATGTTTTATGCAAGGAAATAAATGCTTCTTGCACTAAATCCATCGCAATGCCTTGTTGACCTTGAGTAGCACTTTCCATCATGACTAAGGCACGTCCAGTGACATCCTGCATGAAAATTTTCAGGCGTTGTTCAGCCGTACTCTTCAGAGTACTCAAATTTTCCGCATGAGACTGTTTTGGTGCTGAATCCATAGAGATGGAAAATCCTGTCATTGGATACCCACCATTATTTCCATTTTCATGTATATATAACGTTGGAAATAATGGTTTGGTTGACAAAAAAACTTATTATTTTTCTAGTGTAATCTATTTTTAAACATCAACGCGTGACGGTTAAAATAAAGTAACGAAAGAGAAAGGATTATAAACGCTGACGAACCATCTCAAAGAAACAGACCGAACCTGCAATTGCAACATTCAAGGATTCTTGTCCGCCAGGCTGCGGAATAGAAACTGCTTGTGCATGAGCAAGGGCATAGTCAGAAACCCCTTGACCTTCGTTACCTAGGATCCATACACAAGCTTTCTTTAAATCTTTCGAATATAAACTTTCTGATTCGTGTGAACTGGTGACATACACAGGAATTTTAAATTTATCTAAAAGATCTTCAAGGGCAATATTTTCATAGGTATGCAATGAAAAATGTGCACCCATGCCTGCGCGTAATACCCGTGGCGACCACAGTGATGCTGAACCTTTGGTACATACAATTTGTTTAATACCGGCTGCAGCCGCAGAACGAATTAAAGTGCCGACATTGCCTGGATCCTGGATATTTTCCAAAATTAAGGTGTCTGCCGTGAAGTCTAAGGCGTTGCTTGAACTTGGTAAATCAACAATTGCCAGGCAAGCGAGTGTAGTGCCTAATGTGCTTAAATCTTTATATAAAGATTCACTAATCACAAATACCGCACCTTGGTATTTTTCTGCAATAAGATCGAAATCTGGGTGAGCTAAGGCATGTTCAGTGGTGAAAATAGACTTAATTTTTCGATCTTCTGCCAACCATGAAAGGCATAAATGCGTACCTTCAAGAACAGTTTGACCTTGTTTTTTACGATACGAGTTTTGGTCGATTAAGCCACGTAAGTGCTTAATTTTAGGATTATCTTTAGATTCTAGAAAAATAGTAGGCATGGGAGAATAAATCCACGGAAGTAAGCAGTAAGCACTTACTTCCGCTATAAAAAATTAATTATGGTAGTGAGTAACTAAGTCAACTTCGTTTTTAGAACCAATGACAACAGGAACACGTTGATGTAGTTCTGTCGGTTGAATATCAAGAATACGAACGCGACCTGTAGTAGATGCACCACCAGCTTGTTCCATCAACATACTCATTGGATTTGCTTCATACATTAAACGAAGACGACCAGCTTTTTGTGGATCTTTGGTGTCGTATGGATATAAGAAAATACCGCTGCGGCAAAGGATACGATGAATATCACCCACCATACAAGCAACCCAACGCATGTTGAAGTCTTTGCCACGAACAGAAGTTTTACCATCCTGAAGTTCACCAATGTAGCGTTTTACTGGTTCTTCCCAATGACGTTGATTTGATGCGTTGATAGCATATTCTTTGGTATCAGCAGCCACTTGAATATCTTTAGAAGTTAAAAGGAATTCTTGAGTTTCTGGGTCGAAAGTAAAGAATACAACACCCGCACCAACGGTAAGCGCCATCATGGTCGATGGACCATACAATACATAACCCGCAGCTACCTGGTTTGTACCTGCCTGCATGAAGTCCTCAGCTTTGGTCACTGCATTTTTAGCAGGCAAAATTGAGAAAATTGTGCCGACACACATATTGATGTCAATGTTGCTTGAACCATCAAGTGGGTCGAACAATACCAGAAATTCACCATTTTCTTGTGCAGGGGTAAATTCATCGAGTTCTTCTGAAGCCAAACCACCCACATGAGGATGAACTTTTAAAGCATCGATCAGATAATCATTGGAAATGACATCCAGTTTCTTTTGTTCTTCGCCTTGTACGTTTTCGTGTTGCGCACTACCCAATACACCCGCCAAAGCTCCTTTTTGTAATAACTGATCAATGTCTTTGCATGTATTACCAATTGTTTCAATAACTTGAGCAAGTTCAGGTGTTAAATTCCCTGTTTTTTGTTCTAGAAATTGGGAAAGGGTGAGGTATGACATGACAGGAAAACTCCAATTAGAAAATGATAAAAAATTATCAAAAGAATATGGGGACTCATTTTAGATGAGAACGCAGCAAAAGGACAATTAAACTCGACTATTTGTCGTGATTTTACTCTTGTAAGTTTTGTGGAAAATGCTATGTTGAGGAGCAGAGGGTATTAAAAATCGTGATAGGAGCACAGTTATGACAACGCAAAAGTTTGATGCGACTCCAACGCCAAATGAAGCTATGAGTTTAGATGATATTTCTGAAGAGAAAGTGAAAGAAGCTTGGAAAGCTTATGAAGCAAAACCAGAATATAAAAAATTCAACAAGCATGATCTCATAGAATCCATGCAAAGCTCGAAAGATGAAGCTACAGAATCTGAAAAAGCTTAAATCATAAAAAAGCGCTCAATCAATAAGTTGAGCGCTTTTTTATTCAAGCCATTATTTTAATAATGGTGGAACAGCTTCGTAGTTCAGTTCTACGCGGCGGTTTTCTTTCCATGCATTTTCATCATGACCTGCATTAATTGGCATTTCTTTACCATAGCTCACTGCTTCCAATTGTGTTGCAGCAACGCCATTGGTGATCAGGAAGCTTTCTACCGCTTTAGCACGACGTTCACCCAAAGCCATGTTGTATTCACGTGTACCACGTTCATCGGTATGACCGGTTAAAGCCACTTTCGAATTTGCATTGGCAACAAGGAATTGTGCATGTGCTTGCAGGGTTTGATAGTCTTCATTAGAAAGATCGCTGCTGTCATAGTCAAAGTGAACCACACGTTTTGCCAAGAATGCTTTATTTGCTGCAGTTACACCTTTTGAAGAAGCACCTGCCAGGTTTTGCGCATTTAGAGCCGCATCTTCACTTAAGCCCTCAGTACTTACTGTACTTGCTTCAGTTGGATTTTGACCTGCTTGAATTTCAGCAGCAGGTTTACGGCTGGCACAACCAGTCATCACTAATGCTGTTGCAAGAACAGGAAGGACCAATAATTTAATTGCATTCATCTTTATCTCCATGATCATCATTGCTTTAACTTAAATTGTTATTTAGGTGCCCAAGCAGGTTCGCGAACCTCGCCTTGTTCACTCGGTAAATTCATGCGGAAACGACCATCAAGGGACATGATGGACAATAAACCACGATTCCCTTCACGTGTTGCATAGACCACCATTTGCCCATTTGGCGAGAAACTTGGTGATTCATCCAAACTGGTGGGGGTCAGAATATTGGTAATGCCGGTATTGATGTCCTGAATAGCCACTTTGTAATTGCTGCCACTTGGACGATGGACTAAAGCGATTTTTTTACCATCTGCACTTAATGTGCCACGTGCATTAAATGCCCCCCGGAACGTCAGGCGCTTACTTGAAGTATTTTCAAAGTTATAAGTATAAATTTGTGGTGAACCGCCTCGATCAGAGGTGAAAATAAAGGATTTACCGTCTGGGGCATAACGGGCTTCTGTATCAATGGCACTGTCATTGGTCATACGTTGTAACTGGCGTGTTTCCAGATTCATTTGATAGATTTCAGGGTTGCCATGCAGAGATGCAGTAAACAACATACTTTTACCATCAGGCGAGAAGCTTGGTGCACCGTTTAAACCACGGAAGCTCGCTAATTTTTCACGTTGACCTGTAGCCAAGTTTTGTACATAAATTGCAGGGCGTTTGGTTTCAAATGAAACGTAGGCAATTTTTTTCGCATCCGGTGTCCAAGCAGGGGATAAAATTGGATCACGAGAGGTGAGAATGGTTTTTGGCTGTTCGCCATCTGTATCTGCAATTTGTAAAGTATAACGCTGTTCAGGAGTCGCCGGATTACGCAGTACATAGGCAATGCGTCCGCTAAAGTCACCTGCAATACCGGTCAATGCCTGATAAATTGCATCACTAATCATGTGACCCGCTTGACGAATGCGCGAAGCAGGAACAGTCAGTAATTCATTTAATAAATACTGCTGTTTTTCAATATCATAGAGTTGATAATGAACTTCATACGCGCCGTTTTCTGTTGTTTTTACTGTACCTGTAACCACATAGGGAACACCTGCAGATTTCCATGCCTCTGTATTTGGGCTATTCATACTCGCTGTTGCAGGTAGGTTTTTTGAAGCACTGGAAAATTTGCCTGAACGGTTTAAGTCATTTTCGACAATCGGATAAATGCTTTGATCATTATTAAACGGAATAATCGCAATCTTCGGTGCTTCTTCTGGTGCTTTAGCGATTTCTAAATGCAGTTGTGCATAAGACTGTGTCGCTAAAACAGGACTTAAAGCTGTCAAAATGGTTAGGCAAAGTAGATGTTTACGCGTCATTTCCATCATCCGCTACGTACTCTAAAAAATGTAAATTATTGTGAATTCGGGTGTGTCACATAATGGCATGATTTTGCTTTATTGGAAGTACATCATGATGACTAAACTGTTATAAGACTGTGAAAAGTGAATAAAATATTATCTATTTTTAGTGAAATTGGGGTTTAAACGCCCAAAAAAGCCACATCAATTAAATTGATGTGGCTTTTTATTTTATTTCGCAGTAAAGCTTGAAGTAAAGGTTCTTGCTTCACGTCGTGCATCTGGATCGGAAGGCATTGGGTAAGGCGCTGCTGCACGTACAGCGGCTTCCACACTTGCTTTCATGTCCGGATCACTTGAACTGACGATGACCGATTGAACTGCTCCACTATCACTTAAAGTCACACGAGCAGTGGCTTTTTGACCAGATGAACCGCTCGGAATATCCCACGCACGTCTGACTTTATTTTCAAAATCACGTTTTGCAGTTGAGGCAATTTTCTTTGCTTCCGCTTTTTTAGTCGCGGCTTCTTCTGCGGCTTGTTTAGCAGATGATGCTTTGGCTTCTTCAGCAGCACGTTCACGCGCTTCTGCATCAGCTTTGGCTTTATTTGCTGCATCGGCTTTGGCTTTATTCGCTGCATCCGCTTTAGCTTTATTCGCTGCATCCGCTTTAGCTTTATTTGCTGCATCGGCTTTGGCTTTATTTGCTGCATCGGCTTTGGCTTTATTTGCTGCATCGGCTTTGGCTTTATTTGCTGCATCGGCTTTGGCTTTATTTGCTGCATCGGCTTTGGCTTTATTTGCTGCATCCGCTTTGGCTTTATTTGCTGCATCGGCTTTGGCTTTATTTGCTGCATCCGCTTTGGCTTTATTTGCTGCATCCACTTTGGCTTTATTCACTGCATCTGCTTTGGCTTTATTTGCAGCGTCGGCTTTGGCCTTCGCTGCAGCATTTGCTTTCATTTTTTCAGCAGCGTCAGATTTAGCTTTTGCAGCGGCATCCGCTCGTGCTTTTTCAGCAGTCTCTGCTTTTGCCTTGGCTTGAGCTTTTAGTTTATTGGCTTCAGCTGCCTTTGCCTGTTCGGCAGCTTGTTGGTCAGCTTTTTTCAGAGCTTCCGCTGCAGCCTTGGTTTCCTGTGCGGCTTTATTTACATCAGGCTTTGCTGGTGCTGGTGCTGGTGCTGGAGTAGGAGGAGTAGGCTGGGTAACGGGAATCACTGGAGCAGGTTCAATACTCGGTTTTGCCGTTTGTTGAACTTGTTCTGCCACTTTTTCATGTGCTGTTTCAGACGAGTCTGTCTGTTCTAAAGGTACAGGATCGGGTGGGAGCAAGTCCTCAGGCGTGACCAAAACCATTTTAATTTGTTTAGGTGGCTCGACCGGTTTACTCATGCCCAAAAAAAGTAAGCCAGTCATTGCCACAGCATGGATTCCGAGGGTAAATCCAAGCGCAATTGTTTTTTCTTTGGATTGTGGCTTTTTCAAATCTTTCATACTTTATTCTAGAGGCTTGGTTAGCAGACTAACTTGGGTTAAACCAGCATCTTGAAGACTCGACATTAAAGCCATGACATCTCCATAAGGACGTGTGGTAGCACCATTAATGACAACATTCATTTCCTTGTTATCATTTTTGGCTTGGGTTTGTGCCTCAACTAAAAGACTCGTCAACTGAGCCAGATCAACAGGGCCGGTTTTTTGGTTTTTGTATTCCAAATAATAAAGACCATCCTGATCCAGCGTCACGATTGTCGGTGCATCTTTAGATTCGATGGGATTACCATTGGCTTGAGGTAAATCGACTTTAATCCCGCTGGTGATCATAGGTGCTGTGACCATAAAAATCACCAAAAGTACCAACATGACGTCAATATAAGGGACGACATTCATCTCACTTTTTAGTGGTTTTTTGACACGCTCAAAGCGTCCAGAACGCTGAATTGCCATTAGTCATTTTCCTGTGCAGAACTCACAGTTTGACGTTGTAATAGCGCCACCATTTCTTCAGCAAATAATGCACGGTCTGAATAGACTGTTTCACCTTTAGCGGTGTAATGGTTAAAGGCCAATACTGCTGGAATTGCAGCAAAAAGACCAATCGCTGTTGCAATGAGGGCTTCGGCAATACCCGGAGCAACGGTTGCCAAAGTGACTTGATCGACATCCGCCAGACCAATAAAGGCATTCATAATGCCCCAAACCGTACCGAACAGACCGATATAAGGTGCAACAGAACCAATGCTGGCAAGTGCGCCCAAGCCTTGTTCAAGCAGACCTTGGTCACGGCTTAAACCGACACGCAAAATACGTTCTGTGCCTTCAACAGTTTGTTGTGTGGTTGCCTGGAATTTTTTGAGTTTAAAAAACTCGCCAATGCCTTGATAGAAGATATCTTCCAAACCGGTGCGTTTGGAATTCAGTTGCGCGTTGTTGTATAGGGTATTAAGTTCAGCGCCAGACCAGAAGATTTTTTGAAAATGTTCATCTTCAGCCTGGGCTTTTTTATAACTCATATGTAACTTGGCAATCAGATACCAACTGTATAAAGATGCTAGCAGGAGCACGAGCATTACCAGTTGAACGATGGGACTTGCTTGTAAAATAAGATCTGATATGTGTAAAGATGATTCTAGTTGTGTTGCCATAGTTACAATGTGCCAATAAATTTTTTAGTCTTGTCCTAACTCTTTTAGAATTAGATTACGGATTTCCTCAGGAAGCCGTGTTGGACGCATGCCGTCTACACTAATACATGCCAATTCGACTTCGCCAGATGCAAGCATGATTTCACCACGATAAATATTTTGTTGCAATACAAAAGATGTTGCTTTACATGAAACAACACTCGCAGTCACGGTAATGAGGTCATCCATCAGGATTGGACGTGAATATTTCACATTTATTTTATGTACTACAAAGTGATAATCTTTTTGGTGCCAGTAGTGGTCAACACCTGCCGCACGTAACCATTCGGTACGGGTACGTTCCATAAAACGAATATGGTTTGCATGATAGACAATGCCACCTGCGTCAGTGTCTTCAATATATACACGAATGTTGAACTCGAATTTATTCGCCATGATTGTGTCCCATTTTTCAATTCGGTTTTATGGTTTTAGTTGTACTTTTAGCGAGTTAAAAAATCTGTAAAAATGACGTTTTTTTCGCTAAGAGTCAAGCTGTGTAACGCATTGAAGTTTAGCAGTTTGAGTTTTTAGTCCAATGGCACAAGGTTTCAAATGAGATCTATTCTGTATTCAATCAACACAACCTTTAGATATAAAAAAAGTGAGCAAAGGATGCTCACTTTTAAAAAAAATGGACTTTATTTTTTTGCAGCTTGCATCTTTTTCCAGTCAGTCTGTACCTGTTCGGCGACTTTTGGATAATCCAGGATGAAGCGTACATGGCTTTCTACCCCGGTTTTTAAAGTTGCATTATCGACGATAAATAACGGGTTATGGTTAGGTGCGGCTTTCGCCATGTCTTGATCGGCAGGTGTTGCGCCCACAAAGACAAATAAAGATGGCATCAGCTGACCATAATAGGCAAAGTCTTCACTTGCACTGGCATTGTTGTCCAGCACATGCAGTTTATCTTCGCCATTCACTTGGGCAAGTGTAGGTTGCATCAGCTTGGTTAAGGTTTTGTCATTGGTGGTTACCGGCGCATATGGCGCAATTTCCACTTTTGCAGTGACATCATTGGCTATAGCATTATGTTCGACCATTTTCGGTAAAGTTTTTAAAATGCCTTGACGCACATCTTCACTGTTAGAGCGAATGGTGCCGACCATATTTACCTGATCAGGGATGACATTACCTGTTGTTCCACCGCGGATACTGCCAATACTGACTACGCCCATGCCTTTGGTTAAATCTGCATTACGACTGACTAAACTTTGCATGTTATTGATCATTTGCGAAGACGCATAAATTGGATCACGACCGAGCCAAGGCATAGAGCCATGCACCTGTTTACCATTCACTTGAATGCGTAAGTGGTCGGCACTGTTCAGAATCGCGCCATCTTTATACAAGATATTGCCACTTGGCATGCCTGCCATCACGTGCATACCGAAAATCACTTCCGGTTTTGGATTGTTCAATGCACCATCGGCAATCATTTTACGTGAACCGATTAAATGACCTTGGGTAAAGTTATCAATATCGGCACCGCCTTCTTCAGCCGGTTGGAATACAAATATCACAGTACCGGCAATTTTATCTTTATTCGCTGCTAAGGCTTTGGCGGCACCCAGTAGCATTGCGGTATGGGCATCGTGACCACAGCCGTGCATCACGTGAGTTTCTGCCCCTTGATAAATGGCTTTGGCTTTACTGGCATAAGGGAGTCCAGTTTTTTCTTCAATCGGCAGGGCATCCATATCGGCACGCAATGCCATCACTGGACCAGGTTTAGCCCCTTTAAGTACACCAATTACACCGGTTTTGGCATAGCCTTTACGCACTTCAATGCCATAAGATTTCAACTCTTTTTGTACCAGCTCAGAAGTTTTGAATTCCATATTTCCAAGTTCAGGGTGTTGATGAATATGTTGTCGAAGCTTAATGGTATGCGCTTCTACATTTTTAACGGAATCATCAATCCAGTCTGCAAAGCTGAGTTGGCTGCAAAGGACAAGGGGAAGACAAAGGGAGATCTGCTTGTACATGTTCATATCTTGGGAAAATCCTGAAGAGTTTGAAATAGTTAAAGTGACTCTCTAGGATTGCATACAGATCTAAATTCGACCAAAACCCTCTAAGTATTTGTTTATACTTTAAAAGTATATTAAGTATTAATGTTTGTTCTCAAAGGGCTTTATTCGCTTTTTTACATTGTAAAATTATGTATTTCATGTGAAAGTGAGTTTATAAAGTTTGTATATAACACTTACTTTTTGAATCTATGCCTAGCGATTTCATTTGATTCAATCTATGGATGGCGCATTGCATGACGGGTAAATATTCGAGTTTAAAATGAACCGTTTTTTGAAATATCTCATCATTTTCGCCATTGGATTTGCACTGTGGTCATATTGGCTGAAACCGGATAAAGGTATTTCAGATGCTGCTGATTATCAAACCACAGCGGGAATTCATCAGTTTAATGGCTATAGCATGACAAATTTAGAGCCTTATACTGGAGAGTTTCGGGTTTTATCTAGAGAAAATTATAACTTTGGACGCGAGTCTGAGATTAGCCCTGTCGATTTTGCTTTGGGATGGGACAAAATGGCTGATCCACAGGTCTATCAGCAGTTGTCGATTCGACAAAGTAACCGTTGGTATTATTGGCGTTATGAAAATGCTCCACCCATTCCGGTACGTGAAATTGAAACGCAAAGTGCCAATACTCATTTGATTCCTGCAAGCAAAGCCATCGCTAAACAACTGGCTCAAATTGATCAAGATGATTTAATTTATTTAAAAGGGCAGTTGGTGGAAGTGAAGTCTTCAGATGGATGGACGTGGCGTAGTTCTTTAAGTCGTGAGGATACAGGCGGTGGTGCGTGTGAGTTGATGTTGGTGGAAGAGGTTAGGGTGATTTCCAAATCATAGAGCTTTTATTTTTAGTGGTGCTAGTTTGTTGATCAAACAGCCGCTATATCCTTTGATTTTGTGCTTATAAAAAGTTTTAGCATTCGCTTAGATAAATTATAAGATTTCATTGCCACAATTTTTCAATAAAATTGAAATGCATTTGTGTAGGCAAGGTCTTACTTTTGAGAAGCCAAAATGAGGATCTCAAAATATATTTTGAGTCCGCAAGAAAAGCCTTTGTTACCCATACACAAGATCCTGAGCCAGTTTTAAGCACTGCTTTAAAATGCAGCGCAAGGGATGGCTAACGTGTGGCATCCCTGCCACACTCGTGTATCCAAAGCTTGCTTAAATTAAGCTATGAAATACTAATGAACCTAAGTTATTTTTAAATCATTTATCACTTCGGCTCAGGCGGTGTCATCCCAAACTGCAAATACGCCATATTGGTGGCAATACGTCCTCGAGCAGTACGCATGGTATAACCTTGCTGAATTAAATACGGCTCAATCACATCTTCCAAAGTGCCCGAATCTTCTGCCATTGCGGCAGCCAAAGCTTCCACACCGGCAGGGCCACCATCAAAACGTTCTAACAACATGCTTAAATAACGACGGTCTAAAGTGTCCAAACCATCTTTATCAACTTTCAACATATCCAGTGCACGTTGCGCCATATCCTGATTAACTTCACCTGTGCCTTTGACTTGAGCATAGTCACGCACGCGACGCAGTAAACGATTGGCAATACGCGGTGTACCCCGTGCACGACGGGCAATTTCTTTAGCCCCATCATCGGTCATGGGAACATCCATTAAACTTGCTGAACGTGACACAATATGAGTTAGGTCAGCCACTGAATAAAACTCTAAACGCTGCACAATACCAAAACGGTCACGCAGTGGAGAGGTCAGTAAGCCTGCACGCGTCGTTGCAGCCACTAAAGTAAATGGCGGCAAATCCAGTTTAATTGAACGTGCACCGGGTCCTTCACCAATCATGATATCGAGTTGGTAATCTTCCATTGCCGGATACAGAATTTCTTCAATCACGGGTGAAAGACGGTGAATTTCATCAATAAATAAAACGTCACCTTCTTCCAGATTGGTCAGCATGGCTGCCAAATCACCGGCACGTTCCAGTACCGGTCCAGAAGTTGATTTTAAATTACCGCCCATTTCTCGCGCGATAATATTGGCCAGGGTGGTTTTACCTAAACCCGGTGGACCAAAAATTAAAGTGTGATCGAGTGCTTCACCACGACCACGTGCTGCGCCAATAAAGATCTCCATTTGCTCACGTACCACCGGCTGACCAACATAGTCATCCAGTGAAGTCGGGCGAATGGCACGATCAAAATGATCTTCGGGTTTTTCAGAACCACTGATGAGACGGTCTTGCATATTTGTTGAATCTATCCCTAAATGGTTGATTTGAGCTGGATAAATTCACAGCCTCAAAAAATCTCTCGGACTCATTTTGCCTTTGCGTAGGCAGTAGTTACTTTTGAAAGATGAGCAGGATATATACTGCGCAAGGTAACAAAAATCTTTTGTTGGATTGAGGATATATCCCTATATCCCAATCCAACTCGGCGACATCCATGTCGCCAAAGCGCTAGCAAATTCTGGACTGAAAATTTGCTAATAGGTAGAGAGCTTATTTATTCATCGACTTTAATGCTGCACGGATAATATCACCGGCTTCAGTGTAATCACCTTTCACGGCATTAATCAGTTTTTGAGCTTCTAAAGGTTTATAACCTAGTGATTGTAAAGCTGCTTCTGCTTCAGCAACCGCTGAATTCCCCATAAACTGAATTTGTGGCGCTGTTGAATTGGTCGGGACATTGCCTGAAGACATGGCTTTAAAACGGTCACGAAGTTCAATCATGAGGCGTTCAGCAGTCTTTTTACCCACACCCGGAACTTTAACCAGTGTATTCAGGTCTTCATTTTCAACGGTGTGAATGAGCAGATCGATACTTAAAGTCGATAAAATACCGAGTGCCATTTTAGGACCAACGCCGTTCACTTTAAGAAGTGTACGGAAAATGGTTTTCTCTTGTGCATCTAAAAAACCGTAAAGCAATTGTGCATCTTCACGTACGGTTAAATGCGTCCATAAAGTCACTTTCTGCCCTTTGTGTAATTGGCAAAACGTAGAAAGCGGGGTATCCACTTCATAGCCCACGCCATTTACATTTAACAGTACTGTCGGTGCTTCTAAAGCAAATACTTCACCAATGAGACATCCAATCATTTTGATTTTTTCACTTATCTATCGTTCGTTGCATAGTAGTGAGCATTTGCACGAAAGGCAAAATGCGCACGCATATTTATTTAAATTTTGCAGGGAGTTTCGCCTGAAGATCTGCAAAATCTTTACATCCAGCCGGCTTTATTGCCTTGTAACTCTTGCGACAGGTTATAGGCCTGATGGTCTGAAAACTTCGAAATAATATCCAAAACCTGCATAATATTTTCATAGTGATTACTTTCAAAATATACCCCTGCACGTTGCAGCATCGACATCAATCGCTGTTCCTTAAAACTTAAAGTTTTATGCGGCGTAGTCAAAGGAATAAAGGCATCCAAAATATTTTGCAGACTTTGATGGGCAATAATCTCTAAACCTGCTTTTTGTGGGTGTTCAAAAATTTTGTCACGTGCCAGTTCTTTGGCGCGATTAATGCCAACTTCAATATCTTGTGAACAGTATTGCAATAAACTGCCTTTAAGCTGACCACTCAAAATTTCCAGATGATGTTTGGCAAATGCCGTGGTCACTTCATCCACCAGACGCTTCATCACTCGTCCCCTTAAGGCAGCAATCTTTTGTTGCCAAGTGGTGTGCAACATGGCCAATTCTTCAGGAATGCCATAATCACCAATTAAGTTCAGGAAAATAGGCTCCACTTCTTCATAAGAGAGCATGTTTAAAATAATGCCATCTTCAAGATCAATCAGGGCATAACAGGTGTCATCTGCTGCTTCTAATAAATAGGTCAGTGGATGACGGCAATAGTGATATTCACCCAGCTGAATTAAACCGAGCTGCTCTGCAATTTGCTTCAAAATCTCTTTTTCAGATTGATAACAACCAAACTTTGCCCGTTGACTGGCAGGGCGGTCGCCTTGTGATGCAATGGTTTTGGACAGCCACGGGTACTTTAAGTAAGCCCCTAAGGTTGCGTAAGTTAAGCGCATGCCACCATCATTGGGATGATAGTCAATTTTGGTCAGTAAGCGTAAACCTTGGGCATTGCCTTCAAACTGGCGTACATCGGCTTGTTCTTCAGGCGTGAGTTTTTCTAAAAAATTGCCATGTGAAGCATCATCAAACCATTCGCGAATGGCATATTCACCGGCATGTCCAAAAGGTGGATTGCCAATATCATGCGCAAGGCAAGCTGCCTGAATAATCGCCCCGACATCGGCAGGAGAAATCCACACTGGCAGTTGATCTTTAATTTTTTCCGCTGCAAGCATGCCGAGTGAACGACCAATACAGGATACTTCTAGCGAATGGGTTAAACGGGTATGAATACCGTCGTGTTGTGTCAGCGGATGCACTTGGGTTTTACGGTTTAGCTGACGAAAACTTTGCGAGAAAATAATGCGGTCATAATCTTTATGAAAGGGGCTACGTGCCTGTTCTGTACTTTGTTTTTTGCTACCAATACGAACTGTCGAAAGTAGTTCTAACCAACGCATTTGTTCCATTTATCATTATTCAGTGATGACCTGAAATCATCATGCCAAAAAAAAGCCGAACAGACTAGAGTGGTGCGACATGATTTGTCTTGTGAATAGAGAACATAAACGGTCAGGGGATGCTTCATGTTTCCTGAATGTTTTTAAATCGCATTGATCCTACTGGTTCAAACTCTGAGAATGATGCGGACTTAGACTTCGATTATTCTATTTAATGAACAAATGAAAGATGATGTGCTTGAGTTTTCGCTATGTTATCTCAGTGTTGGTGACAGCATTGATCAGGTTGATCCGCAATCACTTAAAATTGTAGCTGAGGCGGTGGTTCATCTGCCGAAAACCCTTGCTAGGCAATCACTCTACGAATTGTAAATAACATTTAGAAACAAGATGCTAAAGAATCCGATAGAGATAAAATTCAAAATTTTTAACTGAAAATTAAAGTATTCTTCATTATTCTTACATGAATAGATGCCACATTCGTGAATTTCTATCTAGCTGATTTTGCCAATACACAGTAGAATATGCGCTCTCTCTAAGTCACATTGGCGGTATGGTCCAAAAGACCTGCCCGTGGAGCCAAAATCAGCATGTTTATCGTGGCCGGTGCACCAGCACACTCTTCTTTTAAGAAAACTCAACTCTTAAACCGTTTAGCGTCAATGAGTTCTGTTCAATCAATTGAAAGTCAATGGATTTATCTGTTTGATCAAGCGCTCAACGAGCAGCAGCATCAATCTGCATTACAACTATTAAATGACGGCGCGTCTTTTGAAGTTCGCCAAGCGGCAAGTGATGAAATTCAAGTTCTTGTAACACCGCGTTTAGGGACAATCTCTCCGTGGTCTTCTAAAGCGACTGATATTTTTGCCAATTGTAATACCCCGATACACCGCCTTGAACGCGGTGTTTTGTTTACTTTAAAGGGTATTTCTGAAATATCGAATGAAGTGAAACTGGCATTGCATGACCGCATGACTGAAAGCGTTTTCAGTCAAATTGATGATGCCGTTGCTTTATTTAACGAGACTGAACCAAAACCTTTAAATAGCATTGATATTTTAGGTCAAGGTAAAGAAGCACTGGTTAAAGCCAACTCTGAATTTGGTTTTGCATTGTCTGATGAAGAAATCGACTACTTAACTGCAGCATTTACCAAGATGGGTCGTAACCCACATGACATCGAGCTGATGATGTTTGCACAAGCAAACTCTGAGCATTGCCGTCATAAAATCTTCGGTTCAGAATGGACAATTGATGGTGAAAAACAACCATTGTCATTGTTCCAGATGATTAAAAATACCTATAAAGAATCTCCTGCAGATGTATTGTCAGCATATAAAGACAATGCCTCTGTAATCGTGGGTTATGACACACAACGTTTCTATCCAAAACCGGATGAAAATGGTCACCACGTTTATAAATATAAGAGCCAAGCTGCTCATATCCTCATGAAAGTGGAAACCCACAACCATCCAACAGCGATTGCACCATTTGCCGGTGCAGCGACAGGTTCAGGTGGTGAAATTCGTGACGAAGGCGCAACAGGTCGTGGCGGTAAACCAAAAGCAGGTTTAACCGGTTTCACCGTGTCTAACTTGAATATTCCTGGGTTTGAACAACCTTGGGAAGACAATTACGGCAAACCATCGCGTATGGCATCTCCACTACAGATCATGATTGATGGTCCTTTAGGTGGTGCTGCGTTTAATAACGAATTTGGTCGTCCTGCCTTAAATGGTTACTTCCGAACTTTCGAACAAAACGTCAATGGTGATGTAAAAGGTTTCCATAAACCAATTATGATTGCCGGTGGTTACGGTAACATCCGTCCTGACCATGTAGAAAAAGATCCAATCCAACCGGGCGACTTGTTGATCGTGCTGGGTGGTCCTGCAATGCTGATCGGCTTAGGCGGTGGTGCAGCATCTTCTGTAGATAGCGGTAAACTGGGTGAAAACCTCGATTTCGCATCTGTACAACGTGAAAATCCAGAAATGGAACGCCGTTGCCAAGAAGTGATTGATACTTGCTGGCGCTTTGAAGATAACAACCCAATCGTATCTGTACATGACGTGGGGGCGGGTGGTGTATCGAATGCAATGCCAGAACTCGTGAACGATCACGAACTTGGTGCAGTCTTGAACCTTCGTAAGATTCCTTCATTAGAGCCAGGCATGTCTCCAATGGAAATCTGGTCGAATGAAGCGCAAGAACGTTATGTATTGGCGATTCGTCCATCATCATTAGAACTTTTTGAATCGATCTGTGCACGTGAACGCTGTCCGTTTGCCGTGTTAGGTGAAGCGACTGAAGCACGTCATTTGACGGTTGAAGATCCATTGTTTGGTAACAAAGCTGTGGATATGCCAATGCAAGTGATGTTGGGTGGTACACCTCGCATGAGCCGTTCATATGAAACCATTGAACGTAAAGGCGATGACTTCACTGCGGCAAATGTTGATCTAAAAGATGCGATTTACCGTGTTCTTAAGAACCCAACCGTTGCGTCTAAATCATTTTTGATCACCATTGGTGACCGTTCGATTACTGGTATGGTTGCACGTGACCAGATGGTGGGGCGTTGGCAAGTTCCTGTAGCGGATGCTGCAGTGACCACTACAAGCCTTGTAGGTTATACAGGTGAAGCAATGGCGATGGGTGAACGTCCTCCTGTTGCATTGCTCAATCCTGCGGCGTCTGCACGTTTGGCTGTGGCTGAATCGATTTCAAACATCATGTGTGCCAACATCGAACAGATCAGCGACATTAAATTGTCTGCGAACTGGATGGCTGCGGCCGGTCAAAAAGGCGAAGACCAAGCGCTATTTGAAGGTGTTAAAGCGATTGGTATGGAAATGTGTCCAGCCTTGGGTATTGCAATTCCAGTCGGTAAAGACTCATTGTCTATGCGTACTACCTGGAACGACGAAGGCGAAGACAAATCAGTCACTTCACCAATGACAGGTGTGATTACTGCATTTGCACCCGTCGGTGATGTGCGTAAAACATTAACACCAGAATTGAAAAATGAAGATTCAGTACTGGTACGCATTGACTTGTCTAAAGGTCAGTTCCGTTTAGGCGGTTCGATTCTTGCTCAGGTTTACAAAGCTATTGGTTCTGTGACGCCTGACGTAGACAGCTTCGATGACTTCAAAGCATTCTTCGCATTGGTTCAAGACTGGAACAACCGCGGCTTAGTGAAGGCTTACCATGACATCGGTGATGGTGGTTTACTCGCGACTGTTGCAGAGATGATGTTTGCTTCACGTTTGGGTGTAGCACTTGAAGATCAATCGACTGAAGCTTTATTTGCTGAAGAAATTGGTGCAGTACTGCAAATTGCATCTAGCGATTGGGAAGCACTACAAGCTGAAGTTGCTGAATCAGTATTGAAAGATGCAATTAGCGTTGTTGGTCGTGTAAATAACACGGATCAATTGTCTATCAATGGTTTAGTCCTTGAACGTGCTGACTTGCAAGTGGCGTGGACTGAAGTTTCACATCAAATCCAACGCTTACGTGACAACGTCGAAACTGCGGATTCTGAGTTCGCTTTAATCACAGACAAGAACCACAAAGGTATCATTACACAGCCGACATTCGACTTGAATGAACCTGTTGAAGCGCCGTTTATTAATTCACGTCGTCCAAACATGGTGATCTTGCGTGAACAAGGCGTAAACGGTCATATTGAAATGGCTGCGGCATTCGACAAAGTTGGATTCAACACTGTCGATGTTCACATGAGCGACCTTATTGCAGGTCGCATTAGCCTGGATGACTTTGAAGGTCTGGTGACTTGTGGTGGTTTCTCTTACGGTGACGTCATGGGTGCAGGTGGTGGTTGGGCTAAATCAGTTCTATTCAACCCTAAACTTCGTGATCAATTTGAGAAATTCTTTAATCGTCAAGAAACCTTCTCTCTAGGGATCTGTAACGGTTGTCAAATGTTGTCGCAATTGGCGCCATTGATTCCGGGTGCTGATGCTTGGCCACGTTTCCACCGCAACACTTCTGAAGTTTTTGAAGCGCGTGCGGTTAACGTTCGTGTAGAAAAATCTCACTCGATCTTGTTAGACGGTATGGAAGGTTCGATTTTACCAATCGCAGTTGCGCATGGTGAAGGTCGTGTTGTTGCAACTGAAGATAAAATTGCTGCGTTAAATGCAGGCAATCAAGTTAGCTTGCGTTATGTAGACAGCTTCGGTAACCCTACACAACAATATCCATTGAACCCGAACGGTTCACCGGAAGCGATTACTGGTGTGACGTCTATGGACGGTCGTGCAACGATTATGATGCCGCACCCTGAACGTAACTTCCGTGCAGTTCAGCATTCTTGGAAACCTGAAGAATGGACGGAAGATGGTGCATGGTTACGCATGTTCCGCAATGCACGTAAGTTCATTGGTTAATTCTGAAGTGTTTTGAAAAAAGCCACCTTCGGGTGGCTTTTTTATTTTGTACATATTTTTTATTTAATTTTATTTCTCCCGCTGGACTTGGTTTGGATTTTGCTTTTATATTGGAGTGAAAGAGTATTTGTGTGTTTTATGCACAATGATGATGCAATATAGAGGAAAGATGGTTCACTAAATATAAGTTCAGGATTGAATCTCTAAGTGAGGTGACACAATGCTAAAAACTGTGACATATACAAATGTTGATAAAGCGACTTTACGTAAGAAAGGCTGGATGTTTTTTATGGCAGTTGTTGGGTTGCAAATGTTGTTCTTGATCGGTAGCTATTTGCTTCAAAATTCTTAAATTTTTAAATTGAAAAAGCCACCGTGAGGTGGTTTTTTTATGGCTTCAATATTGATATGTACAGCCGAATTGATTGTGTAAAGTTTCAATAAATAACGCGTAGGCGACGTTTTACTTTTGAAAGGTCAAAAGTAACAAAAACCTTTTATTTGGCAGAAGATACATCCTTGTATCTTCTGCCAAATGTGCGACATCCATGTCGCTAGTCATGTGATTTTATGGTTGATAATAAAAATAGAGTTTTTCTTTTGTTATTATGGGGTAATTAAAAATACATGAGATAGAAATTGAAAACTAAAGAAAAGAGATCAAAAAATAATATAGTTTTTGGAGCTGTTGTTGGCTTAGCGGGGATTGCTTGTGGTTTGTGGCTTCTAATCTATTTGGAGAAATTATCAGGAACTGAGTTTGTAGGTTTTAGTCTTGGATTTGCTGTGATTGGATTGATTATCGCTTTTGCTGCTGAGGTGCAGGAATTTTCGATTGCAGGAAATGGTGTTAAATTGAAAGAGCTGAGATCAGAAGCTGAAAAAACGATTCATGAATTAAAACAAGCACGTGCAGAGTTATTTCGTATTCTAATGCAAAAAAGTGTTGAATTTTCTGGTGGTTGGAGAAGTGATTCTAGAGTGGATGAGAGAGTTATTCCTTTTCTTAAATTATTTGAACAGATTGAAAAGTTTGATGGTGTTAAGGAACTAGAAATTGATATTAAAAAGGCTTTAAATGTTTTGATGGTTGGACAGTATAATCAGTTTAAGTTTATTCATGAAATCCAAAAAAATGTAGGTGATAGTTTTAATGAGCAAGATAAACCAGATATTTTATATATAAAATTAAAAGATGAAATGCTGCATGAAATTATAAAAATTCGATCACCTGAACCAAATTTTGATGATGTTAAATTGGATGTAATACAAGGTATACAAGCCTATTCAAAACTATATTCTATAAAAGTTAAACTTGATAAATTAGAAAGTGAATCATAGAGAATGTTTAAATCTATCTACTATGTTCTAGAATTAACTTATAAAAAACGGCTTCAATCAGCCGTTTTTTTTATTCTTAATTTTTTAAGGTGCTAACGGTTCTTGCTGTTCAGTATCAGGCATAGGTGCGGATTCTTCCTCATCATTATAAGGATTTTCCAGTTCCAAAGCTTGATCAAGCTCAGAATCAAAAACATCGGTCAGCATACTGTCGTAACGTTTGGCATTATAGGTCAGTAGACTGGATGCTTCCTGTTGAGTGATAAAACCTGTTTCTACCGCATGAACCGTACCGGGTTTGTCGGAGACCAACTTTCTTGAGAGAATGTCCCAATGACAAAACCAAAATATACTCCTGAAATCAGAGAAAGAGCGGTTCAATTATTGATTGAATCTGAAAAAGATTATCCTTCTACTTGGGCTGCAATCACAGCAATTGCACCTAAGATTGGCTGTACTCCTGAAACACTACGTTCCTGGCATCAGAAGTATTTGAATCAACAGAATCCAATCAAAGTACAGCAGCTTTCAGACCAAGAACGCATTAAACAACTTGAAC
>NZ_SJXH01000030.1 GCF_004336635.1 Acinetobacter sp. ANC 4862 | reverse complement strand
ATGCAGAGGGCATTGATCTAGACTGACGAATCCATTTATGCAACAGATTCGCATTGACCTGATGTTGCATTGCTACCTTAGCCACCGATGTATCTGGCTGCTGGCATTGCTGAATAAGTTGATGTTTAAATTCAGCCGTGAAGGTTCGACGGGGCTTTTTTAGCGTTGGTGTACTGTCTATAACTGTCTTTAAATCCATAAATAGGTGTCCACTTAAATTTAGTGGACACTATCGCGGTATTAATGAGTTAGAAAAAGTGGGGTTCAGCGGACGCTTACTATTTTATCTGGTACTAAATCTTTAGATTCTAGTTGGTTACTTAGAGATGTGCTTTTATGTAGATAGAAAGGTTTCCAATCATTTGGTACTAAGTTTGATTTACAAGCAGTATCATAGCCTTTGATAATTTCAATAATCATTTTTTGTGTTCTATGATCTAATAGTTCATCAAATTGTTCTAAACAAGAACTCCTATTGAGCCATGCCTGAGGATAAATTGTATTTTGCTTTATGACTAAATTATAAAGTTGTAACGCTTCAGAAAATCGAAATTGCTGTTTTAGAGTATTAGCTAGATTAATCAAATTTTGTTCGTAAAGATCGTAGTCATCTTATTTTTTAATTATTTTATATGCTTTCCAATATAGGTTTTTTACTTCATTAAATATTTCTATATTTTTAAAATTTACTCTTTCTTCAGAATAACCACAATTATTTGCAAGAGCTAATTTTCCATTAGCTAAATTATAAAAATAATTGATATTAAAATTTTCTTCATAGTGGTTAGAGTTGCTTTCAAAAATTTGAATTCCTTTTGAGATAGCATCTGTATTTTTTAAATACGTTCCTGCATCGATAAATTGACTTGCTAGATTAAAGTAAATTTTTAAAACAATATCGCTTTTTTCATGTTTCTCCAATTCACTTAAAATTATTTCAGCATTGAATAATGCTTCGTGCCATTTATCATGATTTATTGAATTAGAGATAGAATTTATAGCGTCATTAATTTTTTTTAATTCAAGTTTCATTTAAATATTTTGTATAAAAAGCCCCACTAGAATATAGCAGGGCTTTTTATAAGTGTCTAAAAATTAAGACACTTTATCACCCGGTTTAGCACCGCTTTCAGGTGAAATCACCCAAACGCCATCGCCATTACCCGCAGCTAACACCATACCGTTTGAAATACCAAAACGCATCTTACGCGGTGCAAGGTTTGCAACCATCACCACCAATTTGCCTTTCAGGTCTTCTGGTTGGTAGAACTCACGAATACCGCTAAATACGTTACGTGGCTCAGCTTCGCCAACATTCAAAGTCAGTTGAAGAAGCTTATCAGAACCTTCAACCGTCGTAGCTTCAAGAACCTCTGCTACACGCAAGTCAACTTTCATAAAATCATCAATATTAATGATTTCAGCTTCGCCAACTTTAGCTTCAGGTTTCTTTTCAGCCTTCTTCTCTTTTTTCTTTTCAGCTTTTGGTGCTTCAGCAGGGGCAGCTAAAGAATCTTTAGAAGCATCGACCATAGCAGCTACAGCTTTTGGATCCACACGTTGCATTAACGGTTGGAACAACGCAATTTCATGACCGACTAATACTTGCTTACGAGATTCAAAGTTGAAGCTGTCTAACTGTAAGAAGGCTTGAACTTGCTCTGCAAGCGTAGGCAATACAGGAGCCAAGTAAACGGCCAATTGACGGAACAAGTTAATACCCACAGAACATACGTCGTGAACCTGTTGATCTTCGCCTTCAATTTTCGCGAGTGCCCAAGGCTTTTTCTCATCAATATACTGGTTGGCTTTGTCAGCCAGCGCCATGATTTCACGGATGGCTGTTGAGAATTCACGTGCTTCATAAGCTGCCGCGATTGAATCGCCTGCATCAATAAAGCTTTGTAACAGTTCAGGCTCTGCACATGTTGCAGATAATTTGTTGTCAAACTTGGTATTGATGAATTTTGCACAGCGGCTGGCAATGTTCACCACTTTACCGACTAAGTCAGAGTTTACTTTCTGAACGAAATCGTCAAGGTTTAAGTCAGAATCTTCAACTTTGTCAGAAAGTTTAGACGCGAAGTAGTAGCGTAGGTATTCAGGGTTCAAATGCTCTAAATACGTTTCAGCTTTAATGAACGTACCACGAGATTTAGACATTTTTTGACCATTTACAGTCAAGAAACCATTGACGAATAAACCTGATGGCGTACGGTAGTTTGCGCCTTCAAGCATTGCCGGCCAGAACAGCGCGTGGAAGTACACGATGTCTTTACCAATGAAGTGATAGACCTCATTTTTAGAATCTTTTTTCCAGTAATCATCAAAGCTGAGTTCAGGACGTTTGGTTTTAATGTAGTTCTCAAAACTTGACATGTAACCAATTGGCGCATCTACCCAAACATAGAAGTATTTGTTTGGTGCATCTGGAATTTCAAAACCGAAATACGGTGCGTCACGAGAGATATCCCAATCGTTTAAACCGGCTTCAAACCATTCATCCAATTTATTTGCGATAGAAACGGGCAAGCGACCTTCATCACGCGTCCATTTTTGCAGGTATTCACCAAAATTCGGAAGTTTAAAGAAGTAATGATCTGATGATTTTTCAACAGGAGCAGCACCACTTAAAGTCGATTTTGGATTCAATAATTCTGTTGCATTATAGGTTGCACCACAAACTTCACATGAGTCGCCGTATTGATCTTCTGCTTTACATTTCGGGCAGGTACCTTTAATGAAACGATCTGACAAGAACATGCCTTTTTCAGGGTCGAATAACTGTTTTACAGGACGAACTGCGATGTTGCCAGCTTCACGGTTTTTAATATAAATCTCAGATGAACGATTTTTATTTTCTTCGCTATTGGTCGAATCATAATGGTCAAAGTGAACACCGAAACCATCAAAATCACGCATATGTTCTTTTTGCACATTGGCAATTTGCGCTTCCGGTGAAATACCGTTTGCTTCAGCGCGAAGCATGATTGCTGTACCGTGAGCATCATCCGCACAGACATAAGTCACGTCATGACCCATTGCACGCATGGCACGAACCCAAATATCTGCTTGGATATAACCGAGTAAGTGACCCATATGGATTGGACCATTGGCGTATGGAAGGGCGTTAGTGACTAGGATATTACGCACGGATATGACTCTCTCATTCGTATATTATGCAAGGTGATCGATTTTACCTTAGTTGCATGCCGGATGCACAAGGGATTAGCTGAATTCTTTTCAAAAGTAGATTTTTATATATTCGCTGATCAAGAACAGCGATAATAGCCTGCTATATAGATGTGAATGAGTAGCAAACCCATGATTGATGATGATTTTGATTTAGATGATTTCGAACGAGAAGTGACCCGAATTCCACAAAATCAGAATGCTCAGAACAAACTCGGGAAAGGCATTTTGCAAAACGCCGAGCAATATCTTCAGGAAATGTCTGCGGGTGAACATACGCATTTAATGCAGGCATTACGTCAACATGCCCAAGTTGAAGCTTATTTTGATGTACTTGCCGATGATCTGGATCAACCGGTCGATGCCAAATTTGCCAATGATGCATTAAACCTGATTCATATCTGGAGCTTGATCAATCAACATGAACAGGATGTAGCAAGCTTCGATCTTTTAGATGTGATCAATACCGATTATTTCCAAGCCGAACTGCTTGAAGCCTTTGATGCTTTGGAAATTGATGCCGAAAATAAAACACAGCGCCGTCTGGTGATTCAAGAAGCGTTTAAACTGTATCAGATGCAGTGTTTTGCAGGTTGTATCCCGCTTTTGTATGCTCAATTGGAAGGTCTATTGACCGATGTCCTGATTGAACGTGGTTTCTTAAAACAGAACCAGACCAAATTTGTCGATGTCTACAAAATTGTTCCGGGGTTAAAAGGTCATGAAATAAAGAGCTTGTGGCATAAAGCTAAAATTGCCTGTGAAATGAATGTTTATTTTGCAGAATTGGCAGCCTATAAAATGGATAGTAGCTCAACTGTGACCATGACACGCCATAATATTTTGCATGGTACGGATGTCAGTCATTTCAGCAAAGAACGCAGTTTTATCTTGTTTATCTGGCTGTTTTCAGTTGTGAGTTTTATGAGCACACTTAGAAAATAATAAAATAAAGATCATTCAATTGAATGCTGCTGATTTGAAATTCACTGAAGTAAAGCTCTGAAATGACCCACCAAATACATCATCCAAACAAAGGGTGGTGTATTTTTCTGAATGCAAAGCTTTCCTAAAGTAATGTTAATCACTCGATTTATCTGTAGATCGGAAATTAAAACAACAGTACATATTGAATGAAAGATTAACCTGAGATTTTAAGTCGATTTAGGGGGCGAGCAATTCGTGAGTTGAAGCTTGCAATTAGAGCTTATTGGATTAAAGAACATTGAGTTAAATTGAAGTTGTTCAATCATTTTATAGGTATCAATCACCGAAGATGGTACAAAAATATTCCATATATTAAGTTAATAATGAATTAACTAGGCTTTAATAATTGAGTGGGCATGATCATTTTTATTTATTCAAAGAGTGGCTAAATATAACAGATACGATGAATTCAATTTTCCTTCGAATGAATGAAATATAGAACTCAGTCAGCTTGTCAGTTTTGAAGAATCAGTGGATAGAAACTTAAAAATAAAAGAACTTAACTAAACGGAAGGAGTTATCTGGTGCTGTTGAAAAAACAACACCAGAACATATTGGATTCATTGTAATGCATTGAAAATTGTATGCTCTTAAAGTTGAGATTAGGGGAATTGCACTCAAATTTAGATTATACAGTACAGCCTTTTATACTTGGAAAGGACGGGTTGAATTTTATAGTTCACGCCATACTTTATTTTCATCATTTAAAGAAACAGTGAAATTAAAGTTTGAGTCGTCAGATACAAGCAGACCGGTAGGTGTATGCATCACAACTTTTAAAATAGTCCCTTGTTCAAAAACTAAAGGATTGCAATTTTCTTTTTTTAGAATGACTGGTTTTAATAATTCGATGACTAAATTGTCCATTTTCTTTCCCCGAGCGTTTTCACTAACCTAGTGAAATACTAGCATGATTTGATAGATGTTTAACCAATTTTATCAGCATTGAGAATTAAATCAAAAAAAATCAGATGGAATTTTTATGTGATATGCACATTAAATAGAAAATTGCGAGTTTGTTGAATTTTATAATCTAATTTTGTAAGTTTTTTATAATTTCCCTTCGTGTCGAAGAAAGGAAAACCCATTAGCTCATTGGATGATTTTTTAATATTGTTTTAATTTATGAGTACTAGCCTATTTAGTCATAGGATTTATGGTTTCGCTGTGCTCTCATCTGCTTTGGGGACTCAAAACAGATGAGAGCACATTGCTTAACTTATGGTTCAAGCATACCTGTGGGGCAACATCTCTAAGCCCTTCACCCTGAGAAAATAAAGCTTATCTTCTTTGCGCTTTGTATCTATGATGAGTTGAAATGATGGAAATATCATCGTTAGGTTAATTTAAAAGTACACATTGTTTATTGAAATGTCGGGTTGTTGAACATGATTCACGCGAAAAAACATTTCACAAACAGTGAATAAGTTGTTACAAAGATGAAAATACTAGAATAATGGCGGATCCATCCATGGGGCTAAAAATCGGTTTGGTTTGAGTGGATGGCTTAGGTTGTAAATTAAAAAATAAAGGAATATCCATACGCAATGTTTAAATCTTTTTTTCCGAACCCGAAGTGGTTCTTTTTGTCGTTGCTGCTTTGGTTTTTAATCAATGTTGCTTTGTGGTATTCAGGTGGAAATAGTTGGGGAACATTTTTAGGCTTTGCACAAGGCTATCATGAGGCTGAATTGCCAATTGGCGTAAGTCGTTTCTGGACCCCTTCATTTTTATGGTTTTATCTGTGGTTTCTGGTCTCAACGGTTATTTTTGCCCTGTTCTGGAAATTTAAATCCAGCAATCCCTGGCAAGGCTGGTCAGTCTGGGGTTCTGCCTTTATTCTGTTTAATATCTGGTTTTCAGTGCAAGTCAACGTCGTGGTGAATGCGTGGTATAGCCCATTTTACGACTTGATCCAGAAAATGCTCGGCAGTGGCGGGGGGGATGTCAATTTACTTTACAGTGAAACCATGACCTTCCTGTACGTTGCCATGGTTTATGTCACGATTGCGGTATTTAACCTGTTCTTTGTCAGTCATTATATCTTCCGCTGGCGTACAGCGATGAATGACTATTACACCGCACATTGGGAACAGTTACGGTATATTGAAGGGGCTTCGCAGCGTATTCAGGAAGATACCATGCGTTTTGCTAAAACTACGGAAAGTTTGGGGGTGAGTTTCATTCAAGCCATGATGACTTTAATGGCGTTTTTACCGGTATTATTACAGTTGTCATCGCATGTGAAACAATTGCCTGTGATTGGTGAAATTCCGTATGCACTGGTCTGGGCAGCCATTAGCTGGGCGGTTTTGGGTACAGTGGTGTTGATGGTTGTGGGTTATAAATTACCCGGTTTGGAATTTAACAACCAGAGGGTTGAAGCTGCATACCGTAAAGAACTGGTCTATGGTGAAGACTATGCTGATCGTGCCGATCCACTGACCTTAAAAGAATTATTTAGCAAAGTCCGTTTTAACTATTTCCGTTTATATTTCCACTATGCCTATTTCAATATGGTGCGGATCTGGTATATGCAACTGGATAATCTGTATGGTTTATTTGTGCTGTTCCCGAGTATTGCCGCAGGGGCGATTACGCTGGGTTTGATGATGCAGATTGCCAATGTGTTTGGTAAGGTGCGTGAGTCATTTCAGTATTTGATTGAGTCATGGCCAACGATTATCGAATTGCTTTCGATTTATAAACGTTTAAGAGCGTTTGAGTCGACCTTGCATAAGTAATTTGAATTGAAATAAAAGCCCGTATCTTGCGGGCTTTTTTGATTCTAATATTTTTAAATAGCTTCAATAGTGCAGGTATGCAGTTGAAAGGGGATAAATAACAGCATTTTGAAATGATTCAGCAACACTGGAAATCGTCATTAGGATGTATATTGATAAAAAAGGCTGGGATAAGAAAAGATGAAAGTTTTCTACAGTTTGATGTCTCTCATTTGTTTAACCGCGCTGAGTCCATTCACTGTGGCCCAAGATATTCAAGGCCGGTCTTTTTCTTATCTGGATTGGGAGGTCCATTGTAGCAATACTGGAACGTGTCGGGCGGCAGGTTATCAGACTGATAGTGCTCAGGCGATGCCGGCTTCGATATTGCTGATGCGTCAGGCCGGGGCGAAACAGGTAGTTCAAGGGAATTTTGCCTTATCCCGTGATGGTCAGACTTTAGACAGTAAAAAACTTAAAAATATTCGACTTTATCTGAATGGCAAAGATTTTGGCGCAGTCAATGTAAAACCTTCCGCTCAAGCTTTAATTGGAACGCTGAATGCCCAGCAAATCAATGGATTATTACAATACACCCAGAAAAATGTAAAAATCGTATTTAAAAATAACCATTACACCTGGCAGGTTTCAGATGCGGGCATGACTGCAACTTTATTGAAAATGGATGATTTCCAGAAGCGTACTGGCACAGTCGGAGCATTGGTAAAAAAAGGATCGGCAAATGAATCAAAAGTTCTAGCTGCACAGCCAAAGCCGATGGTCAAAAAGGTCAACACAGCTACCAAACCTTATTTAACACTACAGCCAAATACTGAACAGTATCAAGCCGTACATACGCTTCTCATGGCTGCCCAACCAGAGCTTCAGGATGCTCATGTATTCTGTGAAGGTATTAATGAAGAAACGGTTGCAAAACCCCAAGCCATAGAACTTTATAAACTCACCAATCATAAAGTTCTGGCAACAACGCTATGCTGGCGTGGTGCCTATAATGAAGGCTATGGTGCCTGGGTGTTGGAAGAATCTTTAAAAGGCAAGGCGACCTTTGTGACTGAATTTGCCTCAGACTTTGCAGCAGGTGAAATCAGCAGTGCGCAAAAGGGGCGTGGTCTTGGAGATTGCTGGGCAATGAGCCAATGGATCTGGAACGGTCAAACTTTTGTGAAAACGCTGGATCGCTGGACAGGCATGTGCAAAGGTTTCCCGGGTGGAATTTGGGATCTGTATCTGATTGAAGCTGTGGTGAAGTGATTCATATGGTAAATAGGAAGGATGAATGAGATCGGTTGGAGCATCTATTGCTCATGAGGCGATTATTGAAAAGCAATCAGTCAGATATATGTTCAAGAAAATAAAAAAATCATTTTGATAAAAAAGATAAAACTTGGTCATTTCATTATTGAAATTGTCGAATGGCTTTAGTGATAAATTTCTTTAAACCACTTATAAAATTTTAAAAATGCGATTTAATTGTTATGTGGTTCAAATTTTAAGCGAAAAACATTTAAAAATTGGCAGTTTTTGGTGGGCTTTAAATGAAAAATTAAAAAATCAATTCAATAAAATCAATAATGAAATCAAAGTTATGAGTTTGTTATTTTTTGTATTTTCATATACTTTCATCTCATACGGCATAATTGAGAATTGATACGTGAATTTCAGAACAATAATCTTGATTGGTGGAGTGGGCATCGCTTTACATGGCTGTACCAGTATTGACAGTTTTAACTCGGATTCAGTTAAAAATTTTACCTCACCTCAGGAGCTCATTGTTCAGAAAAATATTAATGCTGCAAATGGTCGGGCGAAAGAATATGTCTATTCTTGGGGACCAAAGCAAAGCAATAAAGAACCTCAATCTTTATATCCAAGAAAACATTTAAATAGTTATTGTTCTGCCAAGCATGGAAAGTTCTCTCTTTTACATAAAAGTTCAATGAGTTTAGTAAAGAATCAATGGGATAAAAAACTGCTCTCTACCTATAGCAGTGTCAAGCAAGGCATAGGCGCATATAAGTGTGTGCAAAGTGATGGGCAAAGCTGGATTGTATCCATTGAACCTGTTGCTGAACGCAAATTAGATGATGGTAGTGACGCCCGTATGGTCGCGCTTCAAACTAAAATAATGACGGCTTTAGACGCTCAAAAATTTTATTCTAGTGCCAGTTCTTCAAATACTCCTGCTTCAAAAAAAACCACTGCAAATAATCAAACTGCTAAAAATACACCGAGTAAAACGACCACGCCAAAAGAAGTTGAAGTTAAAAAAGAGGCTAAAGAGGCGGAAGCTAAAAAAGAGACCAAGCCTACGCCTCCATTGCCCGTAAAACAGTCTGCATCAGTTGTCGAAACACCACAGCAGCAACAGCTTAAATATTATGTTTCAGCACGTCGTGATTTAAATAAAGGAACCAATCAGGTGGCTGCCTGTAATAATGCACAACGCGCTTATAACTTTGGAAAGTTACATGGTTCGAATGCGGCAAATGTCTATGCGGAATCTGGCGTGCTGGTTGCGCGTTGTTTAACCAGCGTACCGAGTTATAGCAGTCGTTTTTCTAATTCAAAAGCGCAGGCAGTCAAAATTTTGCAGAATTTGGCCAATAATCATAATCATGCTGGGGCGAAGCATATGTTGAGGCAGATCAAGTAATTTGTCTGCATTCATTTTGGATTTTAAAAGACTCGTCCAGTCAGCTGGATGATCCAAATGGTGGGATAAAGGATGATGTCTAAACCATAGCCCAGATGAATTTCATTTTGTTGGATTCGATATTTTACTTGAATAGAAAACATCATTTTTTGGTGTTGAATTCAATTTTTAGTGAGTCCAGTTTACAGAGTCATAACAGGTAAAAACCTCAGCGTTATGATACAAAGACAATGATTTTTCACTGGAGTTCGCCTTATGTCTCGCAAAGTTTTAACCACGACTCATCACAGCATTTCACGTATCGGTTTTTCAGCTTTGATGGCGGTTGCATTGTTGGGTTCCGCGCAATTGGCGACAGCAGGACCAACGGTCGAGCAGCTGAGTGATTGTCTGGTGAAATCGACAACCGAGACGGATAAGAAGACTGTACTGCAATGGACCTTTGTGGCTTTATCGACGCATCCAGATTTAAAAAGTTTTAGTCAGGTGACCGATGTTCAGAAAGAGCAACTGGATAAAAGTCTAGCGACCGTTTTACAGCGCATCTTGGTGGAGCAGTGTCCTGCACAAACCAAAGCCGTGATTCAAGCAGAAGGCTTGCAAGCTGTAGGCGATAGTTTTCAGGAATTAGGTCGTACTACGGGTGAAGCCATTGTGAAAAATCCTGAGGTGAATAAGCAGTTGAAAGGTGTGCTGCGTTATGTCGACCTGAATAAGATGGTGATGACTTTTTTGACGCCTGATGTGTGGAATAAGTTGGGGACTATTCGGAATAAATAAGTAAAAAAGTCCCCCTTTGGAAAAGGGGGATTTAGGGGGATTTTTCAAGATCATCATAAAATCCTCTCCCTAGCCCTCTCCTTTGCCAAAGGAGAGGGAATCACACGTATCGAGTTGATCACTTGACAAAGTCTCCCTTTCTTAAAAATGAGAAGTGAAGCTTCGCAAGGAAAAGAATTACAATAAATTAGGATAGAACTTCTCAAACTCTTTATTCACCGTTTCACCTCTCAGTAAATATCCTTTGGGTTGAATATAACTATAAATTTCCCGTGCAGGCTGCTCATGCCAACCAATATTAAATGCGCACAGTTTTGGGAAAAAAGTAAGGTGGCTATAATTTAAATTGTTATGAATCCAATAGGCAAGCTGTTGCCAGTTTGATTGGTCTTTTTCATACAGTTCTAAAAATGAGGGAATGACAATACACGCTGTTGCACCAAAACCATTGGCATCGGGATAGTCCCAAATATGGCTAGCATAATTTTTCTCATTACTCGCGCAGTTATGTCCTTTTTCATTGCCCATTTGATTCACTCTTGGTGAGCGATATGCAGATCGAATGGCGATACGTCCAAATTTGTCTTGCAGTGGTTCAAGCAGTTTTTCGCAAAGTTGTGTGCCTGTTCGAATGGCAATATCAGGATGATCAGGAAAGTTTGGAACACCGTACCAGTTGGCGATTTCGCTGTAGAGGAAATCACGCATAAAAAAGGATTTGGATAGGCGGGTACGTCCTAAGTCTTCGAGCTTGGTTATAGAGCTTACTTTTTTGATAGTCATATATTTTATTTCTTTAACTTCATATAAGAATGTTTATGACCATTGTCCAAAGTTCTTTCATCATATTCAAAAAGTTGAGGTGTATTTTTTACTAAATCACCAAGTTTTTTAAAGCCATAATTTCTTGGATCAAAATCAGTTTGCAATAGTTTCCATTGAGAACCGAATGATGCAACAGTTATCCATTCAGAATCCTGATTGTCGAAAATTTGCTTAATGGTATGTAAGGGAAGAGTAGTATTTATATTCTGTATTGGTTCACTTTTTAGGATAACTTCATTTTCTTTAGAGGCGGTTTTTGAAATGCTTTTTGGAATAATTATTTCTTCTTCAACTTCATCTGTTCGTAAGTTTTCTACATAAATAAATTGAGAGCACGCGTTCTTGAAAGCTTCAGGAGTCTGTTTTTTTCCAAAACCATAAACTGTAGCTCCTTGTTCTTTGATACGAATAGCTAGAGCAGTAAAGTCACTATCACTAGAGACAATGGCAAAACCGTCAAATCGATTTGTATATAACAAATCCATTGCATCAATAATCATAAAACCGTCAGTGGCATTTTTTCCTGTTGTATATTCAAATTGTTGGACGGGTTTAATAGCAAGCTCGTTTATTATTTTTTTCCATTGGGTGTTTTGTGTGCTTGTGAAGTTTCCATAAATCCTTTTGACTGTTGCTTCACCATATTTTGTGAGTTCATCTAAAATATTTTTTATATCCTTTGCTGAAGCATTATCCGCATCGATTAAAACAGCTAACTTAGAAGTGCGTTCTTCAGTAATATTAAATATCGTTTTACTTGTAGCCAAAATTTACCCCTTGTTCTATATTTTTAATTTTAACTAAATGATAAATATAATTTATTTTGAAATAAAAAGCTTTAGGTAAAGTGGTTTTTATTGTCTCGATAAGAGTAATATTAATCAAAATTTTGTTATGAATGTATTTGAACTATGAAAATTAAATATTTTTCTGTTGCTTTTATTTCCTTAGCTTTAATGACACCTTTAATTGGTTGTGGTGGAAATAGAATCTCAGAAGATGAATATGATGAGATGGTAAGTGAAAAAGATCAAATAATCAGTGAACAACAAGAACAAATCCAAAAATTGAATGATCACATAGCAAATTTAGAAGAAAAGATTAATGAAATTGATAGTCAAGTCCAAAACTTTGAAGATCAAAATTGGAGAGAAGTTGTTCCTGAAGTCGAAGGTCAAATTGACGATTTACAGAATGAAGTGGGAAATAGCCCAGTTGAGTCAGAATATTGAAAATCTAAATTTCAAAACAAAACCCGCTCTAAAGCGGGTTTTTTCTGAATAATTAGATCAGCTTAACCAATCAATTTCTTCATCAATTCATTTACTTGAGCAGGGTTGGCTTTACCGCGTGACGCTTTCATCACTTGACCTACAAGACCGTTAAAGGCTTTCTCTTTACCAGACTTGTATTCTTCAACCATCTTCTCGTTTGCAGCAAGAACTTCTTTAATGATCGCTTCAATCGCGCCAGTATCGGTTTCTTGCTTCAAGCCTTTTTCCGCAATAATGGCATCGGCAGATTGACCATTGGATTCCCACATAAAGCCGAAGACTTGTTTCGCAATTTTACCGCTGATTGTATTGTCTACAATACGCGCAATCATGCCGCCAAGCTGTTCAGCTGAAATTGGAGAATCGGTAATTTCCAGGTTCGCTTTGTTTAAAGCTGCAGAGAATTCACCCATCACCCAGTTAGCTGCCAATTTCGCCTGTTTCGCGCCACCTGCAGCAACCACTACAGCTTCGTAGAAATCAGCCAATTCACGTGAACCAGTGAGTACGTGTGCATCATATTCAGACAATTGATGCTCAGATACAAAACGCTCACGACGTGCTTTCGGTAACTCAGGAAGTTCCGCACGAATCGCTTCAATTTGCTCATCAGAAATAATCACAGGCAACAAGTCTGGATCAGGGAAGTAACGGTAATCGTTGGCTTCTTCTTTAGAACGCATAGAACGCGTTTCCATTTTGTTCGGATCGAACAAACGGGTTTCTTGGATGATTCTGCCGCCACTTTCCAAAATGTCCATTTGGCGTTCAATTTCAACATTGATCGCTTTTTCAATGAAACGGAAAGAGTTGATGTTTTTCAATTCACAACGCGTACCGAATTCATTACCCGGACGACGTAACGACACGTTACAGTCACAACGGAACGAACCTTCCGCCATGTTACCGTCAGAAATACCTAACCAGCGTACAAGGGTGTGAATGGTTTTTACATAAGCCACAGCCTCTTCAACAGAACGCATATCCGGTTCAGATACGATTTCAAGCAGCGGAGTACCGGCACGGTTCAAGTCGATACCGGTCATGCCTGCAAAATCTTCATGTAAAGATTTACCGGCATCTTCTTCCAGATGCGCACGTGTCACGCCAATACGTTTTACAGTGCCATCTTCAAGCTGAATATCAACATGACCCAAGCCCACAATCGGGTTGTCCATCTGGCTGATTTGGTAGCCTTTTGGAGAGTCAGGGTAGAAGTAGTTTTTACGTGCAAATACAGACGCTTTGTCAATATACGCATCGATCCCTAAACCGAAACGCACCGCCAACTCGACAACTGCTTTGTTGAGTACTGGCAATACACCTGGCATCGCCAAGTCAACCAAGCTGGCTTGGGTATTTGGGTCTTGACCAAAAGTCGTCGAAGAACCAGAGAAAATTTTAGAGTTTGTGTTGAGCTGTGTATGGATTTCTAAACCAATAACAACTTCCCAACCATCAATCAGCTTCGCCATTACACTGTCTCCTCTGCAATTGCCGCACGTTTGGTATGCCAATCGGTTGCTTGTTGATACTGATGTACAACAGACAACAATTGAGATTCTGACCAGTAGTTACCAATCAACTGTAAGCCAACGGGTAATTGATCTTTATCAAAACCAACAGGCGCGTTAATTGCTGGCAAACCTGCCAGGTTCACAGCGATGGTGTAGATGTCGCCCAAATACATTTCAACTGGGTCTAAAGATGCACCAATTTTATAGGCTGTGGTTGGTGCAGAAGGTGCAGCAATCACGTCTACAGATTCAAAGGCTTTTAAGAAATCTTGCTGGATGAGACGACGTACTTTTTGTGCTTTTACGTAGTAAGCATCGTAATAACCGGCAGAAAGCGCATATGTACCAATCAAGATACGACGTTGAACTTCAGGACCAAAACCTTCTGAACGTGAACGCTTGTACAAGTCTGTTAAATCCACCGGATTTTCACAGCGGTAGCCGTAACGAACACCATCAAAGCGTTGTAAGTTAGACGATGCTTCAGCAGGTGCAATCAGGTAATAGGTCGGAACATAAGCATCAGTCATGTTGAGATCAATCTCAACCAGAGTCGCGCCCATCTCTTCCAATTTTTTCAACGATTCTTCAACGCGTGCTTTCACGTCAGCATCTAAACCGGCAACATTGAAGTACTGTTTTGGAATACCAATGCGTAAACCTTTAACCGAAGTACCGTTCAAGTTGGCTACGTAATCATCAACGTCTTTATTTACCGAAGTTGAGTCACGGTCATCATGACCTGCCATCCCATTCATCAAATAAGCACAGTCTTCAGCTGAACGCGCCATCGGGCCGCCTTGGTCTAAAGATGATGCATAGGCGATCATCCCGAAACGAGACACACGACCATAAGTCGGTTTAAGCCCTGTAAGACCACAGAAAGACGCAGGTTGGCGAATTGAACCACCCGTGTCAGTACCGGTTGCAAACGGTGCAAGATCAGCCGCTACAGCTGCAGCAGAACCACCTGAAGAACCACCCGGAACATGATCAAGCGCCCACGGGTTTTTGGTTGCGCCAAAGTAAGATGACTCTGAGGTCGAGCCCATGGCGAATTCGTCCATGTTCACTTTACCTAAAGTCACCAAACCTGCAACTTTACCTTTCGCTACAACGGTCGCGTCGTAAGGAGAGATAAAGTTGTCCAGCATTTTAGAACCGGCAGTGGTTTTAATGCCGTGGGTGCAGAAAATATCTTTGTGTGCAACGGGAACACCAGTCAACACATTGGCCATTCCAGATTGGCGCAGGGCATCCGCAGCATCTGCTTGAGCTAAGGCTTGTTCAGGCGTAACCGTGACATAACTTTGTACTTGGGCATCGATTTTTGCAATGCGTTTTAAATAATGTTCGGTGAGTTCACGAGACGAGAATTTAGAGCCAGCTAAACCCTCAGAAAGTTCACGAATCGATAAGCGATGTAAATCTGTCATGAGAAATAATTCTTTACGTTTAATTTAACAAAAATGGTTTGACTGATTGGTATTTATTCAATCACGCGTGGAACAAGGTACAAGCCATCTTGAGTTGCAGGTGCAACAGCTTGATATTCTTCACGATGATTTTCTTCAGAAACCACGTCTTCACGTAAGGGTTGCGGATTGTCAAATGGGCTTTTAAGCGGCTCGACACCTTCTGTGTCAATGCCTTTTAAGGTTTCCATCATGCCTAAAATTTTATTTAGACTTTGAGCATATTCAGCAGATTGCGTATCATCTAGCGACAATCGTGCAAGATTGGCGATTGCTGAAACTGTTTGTGCATTTAAATCTGCAGAATGCTGTGCATCCGTTGTAGACATAACATCACCTGATCAGTATTAAAAAAATTCAAAATATCGTGCGTTATAATAAGCGATTGACTTGTTCAAATCATCACATTTAGTTAAAGTTGCCACCTTGCGTCCACATAAAGTTTAATCGAGAACGTCTCCGTGATTCTAAAAAGACTAATTGGCTTGTTTTCGCCCGATCTAGCCATTGATTTAGGTACAGCAAATACACTTATTTATGCACCAGGACGAGGCATTATATTAAATGAACCGACGGTTGTGGCAATTCGTCACAGTGGTTCACAAAAAATTGTTGCCGCGGTAGGTCTTGATGCAAAGCAAATGCTTGGTCGTACTCCTGCGAATATTACTGCAATCCGTCCCATGAAAGATGGTGTGATTGCCGATTTTGAAGTTACAGAAACCATGCTGAACCAATTTATCAGCAAAGTGCATGAAAGACGTCTATTTCCACCTGCACCGCGTGTCGTGGTTTGTGTTCCTTGCAAATCAACCCTGGTAGAACGCCGTGCCATCCGTGAAGCGGTATTTAATGCCGGTGCGCGTGATGTTCGCTTGATTGAAGAGCCAATGGCTGCTGCAATTGGTGCGGGTATGCCGGTTGAGCAAGCATGTGGTTCAATGGTGGTTGATGTCGGTGGTGGTACCACTGAAATTGCCATTATTTCATTACAAGGCTGTGTCTATGCAGACTCGCTACGTATTGGCGGTGATGTATTTGATGAACAGATCATTAACTATGTACGTAAAGCACATGGCTGCGTGATTGGTGAAACCACTGCTGAAGTGATTAAAAAAGAAGTGGGTATGGCATTGCCGGATGAAGGTGCTAAACCGCTCGAAATCGAAGTTCGTGGTCGTAACCTGGCTGAAGGTGTGCCTCGTGCAATTACTGTGACTTCTGATGAAATTATGCAAGCCATTTCTGACCCATTACAAAATATTGTATCTGCGGTTAAATCTGCACTTGAACAAACACCTCCTGAATTGTCGTCTGACATTGCAGAACGTGGCATTGTCTTGACAGGTGGCGGTGCATTATTACGTAACCTCGATAAACTGCTTGCACAAGAAACAGGTTTACCTGTGGTTGTCGCAGAAGATCCTTTAACTTGCGTGACGCGTGGTGGTGGTAAAGTCTTAGAATTCTTTGATAATCCAAATCATGACATGCTATTTGTAGGCTAAGTTAAGGACCAGGCGGGTGCAAACAAATCTGTTTTCTAGACAACCGCCATCTTTTCGCTCATTTATCATTGCGGTCATCACATGCTGGGTCGTGCTATTTTTTAATTGGCGCATGCCGCATGTGATTCAGCCCGCACGTGATGTCTTGTATGCGGCATATAATCCTATTTATGCCTTAGCAAGTTATCCAGTGTTATCGCGAGAATGGCTAAATCAACAAACCAAGTCTGAAGCCCAGTTACGTCGTGAAAATACCGCGATGCAAGCCGAGCTTTTACAGGCGCAAGTTCGTCTGCAAAAATTATCTGAACTTTCTGCTGAAAATACCCGTCTAAGAGGTTTACTCGATACCCCACTGATTATTGATGGGCGTATGGAAATTGCAGAGGTGATTGGTACAGATGCAGATCCACTCAGACATATTATTGTGATTAACCGTGGTGCAAGCAGTCAGCTCAAAGTCGGTCAAACGGTTTTGGATGACAAAGGCATTATGGGGCAAATTATCGATGTTTATCCGCATAGTAGCCGGATCATGCTGTTGTCCGATAAAGAGCATTCTCTATCTGTACGTTTAGAACATACCGGAATGCGTGCCATTGTGACCGGTACAGGTGATTTAGGTCATTTGAAAATGGAATATGTTCCAACCAGTGCCAATATCAAAGTCGGTGAAAAAGTCTATAGCTCAGGTTTGGGTGCACATTTCCCTGCGGGTTACTTAGTGGGAACAGTGTCTAAAGTGAATCGACATAATTCGGGTGAATTTGCCAAAATCGAGGTGATTCCAGCAGCGCTATTGGCAGGTGGACATCATGTGGTGGTGCTCTTTTCTGATTCTTTAGCGATGGAGCAACCGTATGCTGCTCGCTAAATTACGTTCTGAAAATAACCGTGATCCTTTAATTGCCATTATTGTTTCAGTCATTATCTGTTCAGTACTGATCGTTTATCCATTGTCCTATGCTATTTCAGGCGCACGTCCATTATTCATGTTGCTGGTGATGCTGTTCTGGATCATGTGCCAGCCGACATGGTGCGGGATCTGGTTTGCCTTTGCGACCGGTATTTTTACCGATCTTCTGATGGACGCACCCTTGGGGATGAATGCTTTAACCTTTGTGATGATCACTTTTATTGCCAGATTTTTAACTCGGGAACGACGCATTTTGACCTTTGCTAATCTATGGGTCATTAGTTTCTTGGCCGTGTTGGCACATTTGTTTATGACCTGGATCGCTCAAATTATGGGTGGTATGCAATTTTCCATTGCAAGACACTGGCAGCCCTTTGTGAGCAGCGTTTTAGTTTTCCCTGTTATTTATTTTATGTTAAGAAAATGGCGCGTTTAATTCTCGCTTCGAGTTCTCCGCGCCGTCGGGAGCTGCTTCAGCAACTTGGACTGGAATTTGAAATTTTTAGTCCAGAGATTGATGAATCGGTTTTAGCAGGCGAGGGCATTGCAGCTTATGTGGAACGTCTCGCATGTACCAAGGCTCAAGTGGTCTTGGACCAATTCCCTGGTGCCATTGTTATCGCAGCTGACACCAGTTTAGGTGTCGATCATCAAATTTTAGGTAAACCTGAATCTAAACAACATGCTTTTGAAATGTGGCAACGCATTTCAGGTCGTAAACATGATGTATTTTCAGGTGTTTGCGTACGTACAATGACAGAAAAATCAAGTATAGTGGTACGAACGCAGGTTGAGTTTCAACAATTAAGTCTCGATGATATGGAAAGTTATTGGGCGACAGGCGAACCTGTAGGTAAAGCGGGAGCTTATGCCATTCAGGGGATTGCAGCACGTTATATTCCTCGCATAGAAGGAAGTTATAGTAACGTTGTGGGCTTACCTTTATATGAGACAGTACAGTTATTACAGTCGGTTAAGGCACTAAATTAACGGCTGAAAAAAAGAATTTTTATAATGTTTTGAGTCTTATTATGTCTGACGAGTTGTTGATTAACGTCACACCTATGGAATGTCGGGTGGCCTTAATCCAAAATGGTACGGTCAATGAACTATTTGTAGAGCGCACGGTTAAACGTGGTTTGGTTGGAAATATTTACAAAGGCAAAGTTGTTCGCGTTTTGCCAGGTATGCAAGCCGCGTTTGTAGATATTGGTTTATCTCGGACCGCATTTTTGCATATTAACGATATGGTATGGCCGCGTAATCAGCCGACACCCAATGTTTTTGAGCTGCTACAACCGGGTCAGATCCTCACTGTTCAAGTGATGAAAGATATGCTCGGAACCAAAGGTGCGCGTTTAAGTACTGACCTTTCTATTCCTTCGCGTTATCTCGTTCTTATGCCCTATGGTCATCATACTGGCGTTTCACAACGGATTGAATCTGAACAGGAGCGTGATCGCTTACGTTCGATGATTGAAGGCATTCAAACTGAACATAAGCTACCGGGCAGTGTGATTGTACGTACTGCTGCTGAAGGTATTCCAGAATCAGAAATTGCCCAAGATATGGCTTATCTGGCGAAGCTTTGGGAATTTATTCAGCGCAAGCAAACCAGTATCGCTGTTCCTTCACTGATTTTTGAAGAGCTTCCGCTTCCGCAACGGGTGATTCGTGATTTAGCCAATGAAGATACCGCTAAGATTTCAGTCGATTCGCGTGAAATTCATGCAAAGTTGCTAGAGTTTGTCGAAGAATTTGTACCGAGTATGCAAACCAGACTGGTGCACTACCCAGGTGAACGTCCTATTTTCGACTTGTACAATGTCGAAGAAGATATTCAAAAAGCGTTACAAACACGTGTAGCGCTTAAGTCTGGCGGATATTTGATGTTAGACCAGACTGAAGCGATGACCACGATTGATGTCAATACCGGTTCATATGTCGGTGGTCGGACACTGGAAGACACCGTGTTCAAAACCAATATGGAAGCGACGCAAGTGATTGCACGTCAGCTGCGTTTGCGCAATTTGGGTGGCATTATCATTATCGACTTCATTGATATGCAGGAAGCGCAGCATCGTGAAGAAGTGATGAGCCAGTTTGAGCGCATGCTTGAACGCGATCATGCCAAAACTAAAATCACGCAAGTATCGGAGCTTGGCCTGGTCGAAATGACCCGTAAGCGTACCCGTGAATCTTTAGAGCACTTGTTATGTGAATCATGTTCGACCTGTCAGGGACGTGGTTATGTGAAAACTGCAGAGACGGTGTGTTATGAAATTTTTCGAGAAATTTTAAGATATGCGCGCGCTTTTGAATCAAAAAGTGAATTTACCGTTGTTGCGCACCCTTTGGTGATTGACCGATTGTTAACAGCCGAAGCACCGGCAGTGGCCGATTTAGAGCACTTTATAGGGCGTATGATCAAGTTCCAGGTGGAAAATCTATATACGCAAGAGCAATACGATATCATTCTGAGCTGAAATTGTAACAGAATATCGTTAAATACTTGTTACATCTGAAATTTTACTTTCTTGATGTAATTTCTAATACTAGTCATACACAGTAGCCAAAGCCAAAATCTCCCTTTTTGGCTTAGCAAAAAAAGAGGTATGACATGAGTATGAGTCAAGTAGTTATTAAAAAAAGTTTGAATGCGTTAGATAATAAACCAACACAGAATGGTTACATCGTCGATGAGCAAGGTAAAGAAGTTCAGATTACTGCTGCCATGATTCGTTCGGTCTGCCATCAATTATTAAATCAATGTCGTGCAATTAAAAATTAAGGGGCTCATCAAAAGCCCCTTAATTTATTCATATTTACTCTTTATCACTTGCGGTTAACTCACCGCCTGTAACTTTGGGGTTTCTTGACCCACGACCTCTTCAAATCGCTGAATTTCATCTTCTAGGTGAGTCAGTAGGTTTTGCATTTTAGGTAAGGCATTTCGACAGCCTGTTAAGCCCACTTCCAATTTATCCAAATAACTGGTCATTGTAATATTGAGGGCCTGTCCATCTAAAACAATAGAAGCCGGGTAGAGTGCATCCAGTTTGGCACCATTCCAATATAACGGTTCACGCGGTCCGGGTACATTAGAAATCACAATATTGAACGCTTGGCGTTTTGGCATCATTCCCGAGACAATATTTAGACCCGCTGCACCGTAAACCAGCGCGCTATAGTTTAAAATCTGATTTGAATTCATGCGTTTGAACCGCTGCTTGGCATTTAATACACTACGGCGAATAATTTGCAGGCGTTCTAAAGGCGTATCTTTATGCGTACCCAGATTAGCTAAAATCATGGTAATACGATTTGAAACTTCAGAATCATCATCACGAATTGAAGCAGGAACCATAGCAATCAGCGGTTTTTTCGGCAATGCGTTATGACTGAGCAAATACTCACGCAGAGCGCCAGAACAGATGGCCAAGACTACATCATTGATGGTGACACCGAGTGCTTTTGCGATTTTACTTAAACGGCCCAATTCAAAGGATTGGGCAGCAAAACGGCGTGATGAACTGACTCGCTGATTTAAAATACTGCTGGGTGCCTGAAAGCTGGAAACATAGTCCGGATTGCGCCCCATATCTTTGCAGATGGTTTGCGATAGTTCATACATAACTTTAGGGGTAGCTTCAAATTGTGATTTTACTGCTCCCATGATTTTCTTTATACGGCTTGCTTTTGGTTCTTTTAATCGTTTAGCACGAGGACCTTCGACACACCAGAGAGGAACAATACTCTTGGCTTCTGGATCATAGGATAGTGATTTTTCGACTAAACGCATGCCGGCAATACCATCAACCATCGCATGGTGAATTTTAAAGTACATGGCAAAGCGGTTGCCTTCAATACCTTCAATAATATTACAGGTCCAGAGTGGTTTAGCACGATCAAGCAGTGCGCTATGCTCTTGTGAAATATAAGTCAGTAATTCACGGATTCGACCTGGATGCGGAAGCGCGATGTGACGGAAATGATGGTCTAAATCAAATTCCTGGTCTTCGTCCCAAAATAGGCCATTGAGTTTATTATTAAAAGGCGCAACAGGAAGACACTTGGATTTACGAATATCAGCAACGAGATCTTGAATGAATGTGTCAGGTGCATTGTCAGGAATTTGAAATAGAAACAGTCCACCGACATGCATCGGTTGTTGCCGTTTTTCTAGCGACAAAAAAATAAAATCAATTGGGTGTAATGGACGCATAGCGCGGAATGCCTCACTGCAATTTTTGGCTGTTCTTATATGAACAGGCTTGTTAGAATTATAAAAACCGTTTTTTAGTATATCTTTTTTCAAAAAGAAAAGAACTGCTTTCTGTGTAATGATAAGTTAAAAAAACCACTGAATAACAGTGGTTTTTTTGAAAATTATTTTAAATTTCCTGCGTGCAATCCGCATTCTTTATGGGTAGCTTCTTCCCACCACCAGCGACCTTCACGTTCATGCTGGTTTGGCAATACAGGGCGGGTGCAAGGTTCACAGCCAATCGAAATAAAACCACGTTCATGCAAAGGATTATATGGAATTTCCATCATACGAATATAGTTCCATACATCAGCGCTTGACCAGTTAGCCAAGGGATTATATTTAATGAGTTGTTTACCTGGACCTGAAAAACCGGCATCCGCCTGAACTACGGGAATTTCATTCCGAGTACCCGGACTTTGATCTTTACGCTGACCGGTAATCCAACCATCCAGCGTAGCCAGTTTTTTACGTAAGGGCTGAACTTTACGAATCCCGCAACATTCTTTATGCCCATCTTGATAGAAGCTAAAGAAACCTTTTTCAGTGACCAGTTTTTGCATCGTTTCTGTTTCTGGGAAGCAAATTTCGATCTCAATATTGTAGTGTTTACGGACAGTATCGATAAATTGATAGGTTTCTGCATGTAAGCGGCCGGTATCTAAACTAAAGACACGGAAGGGCTTACCCAGATGGGAGGCCATATCAATCAAAACGACATCTTCAGCACCTGAAAATGAAATGGCAATTTCGCCTTGCTGGCTTAATGCAAGTTCCAGAATCTCACTGGGAGATTTATCGGCATATTCAGATGCAAGTGCATCCACAAGGTCAATGGTAGGGATGGTAGTCATGACAGTTCCTGGCTATAGGCTTGGATACTTAAAAACCTATATTAATTTATTTCACAACGATTTTAATAGAATTGAAATAATCTGCTTAGCACTAAAAAATAAATACTTATGAATAAAATAGATTTGAAAAACAGCACCTGAAATATCAGTTTTTAAGCTATGATAGCGCAAAATTTTTTCACTCACATTGGGAGAACCCATGGAAATCGTATGTCTTGATCTTGAGGGTGTGTTAGTTCCAGAAATTTGGATTAACTTTGCCAAAAAAACTGGAATTAAAGCATTGGAAGCCACTACACGTGACATTCCGGACTACGATGTGTTGATGACGCAGCGCCTGAATATTTTAAAAGAGCACGGTTTAGGCTTGAATGATATTCAGGACGTGATTGCAGATATGGGACCTTTCCCGGGTGCTAAAGAATTTGTGAAATGGGTAAGTACGCATTTCCAGTTGATTATTCTTTCAGACACTTTCTATGAATTTGCTCATCCTTTAATGAAGCAGCTGGATTGGCCAACCATTTTCTGCCATAAATTGGAAACTGATGAAAATGGCATGATCTCTGCGTACAAACTTCGCCAGCCGGATCAAAAGCGTCAGGCAGTTAAAGCATTGCACGGTTTAAACTTTCGTGTGATTGCTGCAGGTGATTCATATAATGACACCACCATGTTGGGCGAAGCAGATCATGGCTTCCTGTTTGATGCTCCTGAAAATGTGATTGCTGAGTTCCCGCAATTTCCAGCTATTCACGGTTATGAAGCATTGAAAGAGGCGATTCGTAATGCTTCTGTACGTGATATTCCAGCTTAAGATCCTAAATCTTTGAAATAAGAAAAGGGCGCCAATGGTGCCCTTTCTTGTTTAGTCCTAATGTTTAACGCAATTAGAAGCGGTAACCGATTTTCAGGCCATAGGCAAGTGCTGTGTTGTCTTCAAAATCACCGACCACATTGCCGCCAGTTTGTGCTTTCGCATCACCTAACCAAAGATATTTTACGCCAGCTGCGATAAAATAGCTTTCTGCTGGACTATACTGAGCACCTAGACCCACATTCCAGTTTCCTTCAACAGGACCTAAAGTGGTTACAGGGTTGCCTGCGCCAGAATCGTATCCAACAGAAGCTGTGCCAGCCCATTTGTCATTGATTTTTCGAGAAATACCCGTAGTAATAGACCATTGGTCATCCGAGTAATCAATTAAATTCTTGCCACCAGATTTTGCATGTAAATTTTTAGGCGCTACCGCAAATTGATCCCATTGCACCCAGCGAATATTTGCAAATGCTAAAGTATTTTTAGCAATACCTGACTGCAAATCCAAATTTACAGATTGCGGTGTGACCACTTCTGTTTCACTTTGCAAGCCACTTAGTTTGCCAAAAGCAAAGCTTTCGGTTGTATTTAATTCATGTTTGATTTCGGAACGATATGTTACTGCAGCTTTTAATGCGATTTCAGGAATGGAGTAAGCTGCACCCGCAAGCCAACCATAGGCTTCCGCTTCTTTAAAGTTAATGTCATAGCCGCCTAAAACCGCTGGGCCACCATAAGCTGCACCACGTAAAGAAACTTTACCTTCAACGGTTTGATAGACAGGGCCTGCGTAGAAATTCCAGTTTTTATTCGGTTGATAGCCTATTAATGCTGTTACATTATTGGTTTTAACTTCTACACGCGTACCTTGATTTACTGTTTTATCCGCAAATACACTGTTTTCCACAGCATATGTCGCATCAGCACCATAAGGTTGATCATATAATAGACCTAATGAAATTTGATCTGTTGCTTGAATTTTCACAGCTGCAGTAGGGAAATAATAGTCATCACCCATATCGCTGACTTGATTTCCAACAATGTCTTTACCTTCTACAGTTGGATCAATAACTGTAAAACCTGCTTCAGCATAATTTCCTGGCTGTAAAAAAGCAGAAATTGATTGGCCTGAACGGTCTAAACCACCCGCAATTACTGAAGTAAGTGGAAGAGTGCTAATAAAGATAGCCATAGATAAGGTGTTGAGCTTCATAGTTCTTTCCGTGATGCCATTTTGTAACTAAAAGTCATGGAAAAGTAACATAAATAAAAAAAGAGTAAATGCTCAGCTCTGGGTAGATAATAAACTGTACAATTCAAATAATAGACTTGAATAGAGTAAAGGTACTAATAATACTTTTGTATATTAATGATTTTTAAGTGAAAAATTAGAGTAATTAATTTAATTTTATGTATTGGGGAAAGTACAACTGATTGTTTAAATTAGAAACACTTAGTCATGGATAAGTTTGAATGGATAGTCAATTTTGATTTAAAGGATGTATAAAAGACCATTGCGAACAATGGTCTTTTTATCTTTTAGTTAAATAATATTAGAAACGGTAACCAATTTTAAGACCATAAGCAAGCGCGTGATTGTCTTCAAATTTAGCTACAGTCGCTGGCGTATTGAATTGAGCACCTGATTGAGCATTAGCATCACCTAACCAGAAGTATTTCACACCACCTGCGATGAAGTAGTTTGGTGCTGGGCTGAATTGTAAACCTAAACCTACATTCCAGTAACCTTCAGTAGGACCAAGAGTAGATACTGGATTACCTGCACCAGTGTCATAACCTACTGATACGTTACCTGCCCATTGATCATTTACTTTACGACCAACACCAACAGTTGCAGAAATTTGATCATCGGAATATGCAACTAAATCAAAGCCATTTGGTTTTCCAGTTGAAGCTACAACCGGTGCTTGTACACTAGCTGTACCAAATTTAGGTGGGCGAATGGAGAAGTTAGACCATTCAACCCAGCGTACATTAGCAAATGCTACTGTATCTGCCATGATGCCGGTTTGGAAATCTAAGTTAACAGATTGTGGTGTCGTGATAGAAGTATCTGAATTTGGTAGTGCGTTAAATCCAGCAAATAAACCTGTATTGAAAGTTTCAGTGGTTTTGGCATCATGGTCAATTTCAGAACGATAGGTTAAAGATGCTTTTAAAGCAATATCAGGAATTTGATAAGCAAAACCTGCTAACCACCCAACAGAACCATCTTCTTTTATATTGGCATCATAAGAACCAAATGTAGAACTGCCACCGTATGCTAAACCACGTAATTGAACGTCACCTTTTACAGTTTGATAAACTGGACCTGCATAAAAATTTAAATTTTCATTTGGCTGAAAACCAAATAGCATTGATATATTTTGTGTTTTCACTTCAACTTTGGTCGATTCAGACCCGTTATGGAATAAACCCTCTCCAGTAAGTGGGTTTAAAACTTGGTCGGTAGTAGAGTAAGTTGCATCAGCACCAAATGGTTGATCGTAAATTAAACCAAATGAAAAATTATCCGTTAGTTGTAGTTTTAGTGCCGCACTTGGGAAGTAATAATCATCTCCCATATCTGAGAGATTAGAATTATTTGCATTTGCCTTACCAGATACATCTGGATCTAAAACCGAAATACCCGCTTCAAAATAGTTGCCAGGTTGTAGGAATGCTGAAATAGATTGACCTGAACGGTCTAGCGCGGCTGCAAAAGCCCCTGTCATTGGTACTGTTGCAAGAAGAATCGCGGTACTAAGAGTTTTTAATTTCATTTTGTGTCTTTCCTTGAGGTACAAATTTTTTTACTGCAGATTTATGTTATTTATGCTCAGTATTCATTTTTTGGTAACTTCGGTTTTTTACCGAATATCATTTGTTACTCCATGTGACAAAAATAACACAATAAAAAAAAGAGTAAATGCTCTAGAAAAACAAATAAGTGTAAAAATACACTTTATTAGAGCTTTTAATCTAAATATGGGTGAGGGTGTGTTTGTAATATATTGAAAAATAAAAATAAAAAATTATTGATTGGAATTTGGTTTAGATTTTCATTTGATTAAAAAACAACCATTTACCGTGAAAAGTGTAGTGATAATTTGTTAGCTAGATCACACTATTTTGTTCTAGGAACTCTGCGGCTTAGATTAAAGAACTCAATATATTGAAGTCTGGATACTGGAAGCTATTTTTTAGGTTATATCTTTTTATATTTATTATGAATTTTTAAAAATTTCTGGTCTTATTTATGGGATTAGTAAAGTTTAAGTGGTGAATAAAAAATGTCATTGAAAGTGAATTGATTAAATATTTATTTCATGTGGCCATCTGAGTTTCAGAGATTTTGTATATGAAAATTTTGTATTTCTCTAAAACGATTGTGCGCCCTGCGCGAATAGAACTATGAGCTGTATATCTTTATAATATTGGGTTTGATGATTTCTATTTTTGATTTGTATCCCTATTTGTATCCTTATTTACCTAAGTACTTTTGATTTGATATGACTCCCTGTTTAAGATTCAAATTGGCTTAATTCTATAGTTACTTAAAAGTACTTCAAGATTGGGCTTGCTTAAGTCAATAGATTCAAGAGGAGGGTGTATTAAAGATGGGCAATTGTTGAGTGAAATTATTGATCATTACTTATATAGCAATTCATGGTCTGAGATGGTGACCACATGAACGCAGTCAGCTAGATGCCTCAATGAATGTGAAGTATGGGGTAGCTGCATTGCGTAGTCATTATGGGTTTATCCGGTATGTTTGAATCCAAATATTAAGCTTGGTTGACAAATAATGAAATCAGCAATAAAAGTTGGTTGACAGAAGTTAAAATTAGCAATAAATTGATTTTAACCCAACATTTCACTATTTATTGCGGATATTTTTATGGAATGGCGTCATCCTTCTTGTTTTGAACCACAATTAACCGATGAGGTTATAAGCTTCTTCGCCAAGTATATGTTAGATATTTATCGCGAGATAAATTATCTGCTGAGTGAAAAATACGATTCAAACTATGGACGTGGAACAAGTATCTTTGACAGGACATATAATTGCTTTTTAGACATGATCGTTAATAAGCAATGTCCCGTAGATGTTCATTTGATTAATGGCTCATATAAACTTATCTTTCAAATAGGTAATGCTTCTATACGGTTTTTAAAAGATGATTTTGAAAAGCCAAAAAAGAAAAAATTCCTAATGCAACAATTGCAAAGTCTTAGCTTATTTCCTTTAGATGACCATCAGCCTCATTTTTGGCGTTTTATATTGAATGAACCTAAAACATTAGATGATGAACCACTTGTTGTATTTGCTGGTTATAACTTGGCAAATGAAGTTGTTGCATATTGGGATTCTAGTAGTATCACTGATATCAACCATATTTATTTAGTCGAGCCAGAAACTCCAACATCTGTGGAATTAGGTTCACCGTTGGTTGAAGATCCTGAGATGGATAATGAAAAAGAAGATGACGACGATTCCGAAGCTGTAAACAACTAATTGTAAGATGACTAGCCATGACAACTGAGTTTAATGGCTTGGAACTAAAGCTCCTTAGACAATTCAATGAATTATCTTTAGAAGATTTAGGTAGCAAGCTGGACTATACACGTCAATATCTTCATAAAGTTGAAACTGGGCAGACTCTACCCAATGATCAATTTATTGATAAGGTGGCGCATTATTTTAATGTGCCACAGTCCTTTTTTATGCAACTAAAAGCTGTTTTACAGGAAGAGCAGATCCATTTTAGAAGTAATCGTACTGCTAAAGTTTCATTTAAGCAGATTGTTATCGCTAGAGGTGAATACATTAAGCGATTGACTGAATACTTAGACTCAAAACTTCGGCTGCCAAAGTATGATATTCATACTTCAGAAGATGAGCCTACTGCTTATGATCCAGCGATTGAATCTATAGCTGAACAATGTCGTGAAAAATGGGGTTTAGGTTTAGGGCCAATTAGTAATATGGTTCGGCTTTGCGAAACGCATGGCATTATTGTAACCACATTTCCTTCTATATCTAAAGATGTAGATGCTTTGTCTTTAGCTACAAAACGTCCAATTTTTGTGCGCAATGAAGCAAAGGAAAGCATATGCCGTCAGCGTTTTGATCTGGGGCATGAACTTGGCCATCTTGTACTTCATGATGGCATTGTTACAGGTGATCGACTCACAGAGTCACAGGCAAATCATTTTGCTTCTGCTTTGCTAATTCCTCAAGTAATGATGCGGACGCATTTTCCAACTTGGTACAAAAATGGTCGTTTCAACTGGTCGAAGCTGAGTGAGTTTAAACAAACATGGAAGGTAAGTAAGGCAGCGATTTTGTATCGTGCCAAGCAATTGGGTTTATTAACTCAAGAGCAATATACCAGTGGTGTGATTTACCTGAAAAAAACAGGTGAGGGTATAACTGAAAAAGAAGATTACTTAATTCCGAAGGAGAAGCCTGAACTTCTTCAAGCTTGCTTTGCCATGCTCGCAAAAAAGAAAATTTTTGCTGAAGATATTGCTCAGTCTTTAGATGTGAATGTTAGTTTTCTTGAAAATTTGGTTGGAATGGATATTCCAAGAAAACCTAAAGTTTTAAGAATTTTGGAAGAAAGCGCCTAAGGGCGCTTTTTTTATATTTTTATATTTAAATTTCATTAGGATATTTACACGATATCCTATTAATTTAGTGCAAAATTTAAGAATGTAATTATTATTGATACAATTTTATTTATTAGAATAAATTATGAAGCGACTTCCTGAATATACTGGCCTCAATAAAAATATTTGGAATGATTTTAAAGTTTTAAAAAAATCATTACAACTTTCTCCGATAGAAAAGCCTGATATGTCTCCATTCTTGGTTCATATGACAGGAAAGAATCAAATTTTAGAAATTCTAAAGTCTGGTGAAGATAAAAAACATGGATTAATAAAATCTTCAGTACCATCTCAGTCAAAATCGAAATGGTATACAAGAGAAGTGGTCTGTTTTACAGAATCTGTATTACATTCTATTGATTCTTTTCGCTATATCGCAATCAATCGTTTTGAATCTAATCTTTTTTATGGAATAGGGTTTTCAAAAGAAAAATTAGCAATTTATGAGGGTATTAGACCAGCTTTATATATGGATAAAAATACAATTGGAGATTTAGCTGCTTTGGAAACCTCTCTTTCAGCAGTTACAGAAGAATTCACCAGTGAAAATAAAAAAACTAAAGAACTTTTAAATAAATTAATTCCTTTTATTACCCCTGTTTTTCAGGATGATCGGAGGCAAGGTTATACTTGGGAGCGTGAATGGAGATATTTTGACTCAAAAAAAACTGGGTTTGAGTTTTCATATGAGGATATAGAAATTATATGCTGCCCATTATCCGAGAAAGCAGCTATAGAAGAACAACTAGGGGGCTTCTCTAAAAATATTAAGTTTGTAAGTACATGGGGAGAATATAATGAAGTTGTTGAGTTTATGAAAAGTCGGCAACATAATTTTTCATCAGGTGTATATAAGTATTCACTAATAGAAGGATTAGAACAGCATAAACAAGAGTTTAGTAGAGCAAAGAATCAACTAGAAGCATATAAAGAATATGCTGTAACACTTGCTAATCAAATCAATGATTTGAAAGAATATATATCTGATTATGGAAGTGAAATACAGAAAATAGATATTGCTTTAAATGAGGCGAGAATAAAAGAAAAAGAAATAGCTGAACGTCAAGCTATTTTAGATTCTAGATGTGATGAATGCGTAAGAAATTTTGAGCCACAAGAAAGAAAAACAAAATATAAAAAAGGGCTAGATTTTGATCGCGGACTCCAACCTTATATCTGTAGAGAGTGTGCTCTAAGATTAGATGTAAATATTGACTAAAAAAGCACCTTAAAGTGCTTTTCTATATTCTGGAGGTAAATTTTTTAGTCATAACAAATTAAACTACGTGACAATAAAAATTTACAGGTTCCAATAATACGTTCCACCAAATACCCTGATTCATCTATATTCTTTAATCCTTGAAAGTCTCATTCAAAGCCTGTTGTACCGCGTCTACACGTGATTTGCAGGCTTTGTAAGCAGACATGGATTCTTCAACGATATTAAGAGATGATGAATCTGTAATCAAAAAAACTATAACTATTGCTTTGGCGTATATGTCAACTTGATCCAAAAATGTCTTATAAGATATGGATATCCAGAATCTTCATGTTCATGTGAACTATCAAAATATAATTTTCGATGAGGTATATCATTACATTGAATACTAATCTGTTCAGGATCAGCAGTTAAGAAGCTTTTCCATTCTGTAAGTGATGTCAAAGCCTTTTTAGTAGTATTCTGATGATAGATAATAACGCCTCCATGGTATCCAAAATCATTTCCTCTACTATAACGAGTAGTTAATTGTTGGAAACCTCCAAGTGTATTTTCATTACCTTTTTGGAGTTTACATTCGCCAAACCATGTGAAAGGAGGATCATTTAAATTGATATCTACATGGCCATTGCTATTTCCATCATGAGTGACAGGATAACCACTACTTCTTAAACCATTAACAATAAAGGCTGTAATCAGATCCTCACCCTTATCATGTAATTGATTACACTGTAATTCAAGTTCACTGATTTGATATTCAAAATCTATATAGAATTGATTAATATAAGCTTCATAATCACGTTTAACCCTAGCTCTTTTTCTTAACAGAATACTTTTTTCAAAATGATTGGAAATATCAAATTTTTCAATATCATTAGACATTTAGGTCTCCTAAAAGTTCTTCTGAAATTGAAAAAAAAGTTGTTATCATTTTAGAAAATTCTAATTCGCTGATTTCTTCTTCTGTAAAAGGATTAATGAATTTATTTTCAATAATAAAGTCAGTAATTTCATCAAAACTTAAAATCAAACTTTCGTCAGACTCTACATTATGTGCTTCAAAAATCTCTTCTAAAATATTAACTCTTTCATCAGTTAGTATTGCTAAAACTAATTTAAAATAGTTAGGTGGTAAATCTGTCGGATAAGCAGCTATTTCTTTTAAACGTGAAAAATTAAGATGTTTCAATTTCGATGGCTTAGGAGTTTCGACTAAAAAAAGAAAAATTTTAGTTGAGCTTTCATATGTGAGTAATGAAAGTTGATCTTCTTTTTCTAAAAAACATCTTTCCCGTAAACGTGAAAGATATTTTTCATTGATAACATTCTTGTTATTCATAAGCTTTTACTTATTGAGAAAAAGCTATTAGTTTATTAACCATATCATTCATATCCTGTGCAGAATTCACTGTTATGGTAACATTTGTAAGGATAGGGGTAGGTAAATTTAATATATACCAGCTCCCTTTTAACAACAAATCCTTTTTGTCGTTGAACTTTTTACCACCATAAATTTTTTTAATATCATATGGTTGAATGCTAGTTGAAGCAGTACCACCAACATGATAATCGCCTTCGCGGACATCATCTATACCACCACGTGCAATCTCTCGGTGAGCTACGCCGTCATCAGTTTTAAATGCTAATTCCTTTATCACGCCAGGTTGCTCATGGTAAAGTTTTGCTACACATGGAAAGAGATTGATACCTGTATCTTCAATAGTATGACCTAAACCAGTAGTTTGTCTAATTAACCCTAGTTACGGATAAGCTAAATTTCTAACGACATGAATTTTTGGCTTATTCTTCTGACAGAGTTGATAGGCACATAGAGAAGAAAATATGCCTGCTAGGAAACCGGAAATAGCCCGATGTTTACTGCTTACTAAATGGTATTTTTCTTTCAATAAGCCAATTAAAGTTTCAATTCTTTTCCGCTGTCTCAAGTGGTATTCATCAGAAAAAGGCAATAGACTTACTCGCATATTCTTTCTAGGATAAGTAATTAAATCGATATTTTGCTCTAATAATTTGGTTTTTATCGATTTCCCAATATAACCTCTATCTCCATAAACAGTTGCCAATAAGCCATCAACTAATTCTTCGATTTTTCTAATGTCTGAAATGTGTCCAGTGGATAAAACTGTATTCACAATTTGTCCTTCACTATTCATGAGAAGGTGTAATTTGCAACCATAAAACCAGTCTATAGAACTTTTGCCACGAGAAGCAATATCGTCCAAAGCATGGTGACCTCTAGGAATTCTTTTGTTTTTACAAACAGGTAAAGGTGTTGAATCAATCCATAGATATTGACATGCTTGTCCTTTGCTTAAAGCACGGTGTAGTGCATGAATCGCAAGCTGATGTTGGTTAATCAGGCTGAGCATATTTTTATAGCAAGGCAAAGACTTAAATAATTTACTCTCAAATTGATAAAGCAATTGAAAAAATGTTTTAAAGTTATTTACTTGCGAGGTTTTATAACAAATTGCAATCGTCACAATTTCAGAGAGGGATAAGGTTGCTAATCGAATTCGTTTACGCTTATTTTCCTGCTTGAGAAATTGCCAATAGATCGGTTCAAATTTCTTAAAAAAATCATCAATGGCACAGAAGATTTCTGTAAAATCAGACATGGTGGTTAGAGTCTTTGGTTTGTGTAGTAACTTTCTAAATGGCTCTAGCCATCTTTTTTTCAAGCGGTTTTCTTATCCGTAATTCGGGTTAATTACATATTTTTATTTAGTACTTTATTTAATCAATTTTTTATGATAAAAATGCAAATTAGAAATAGGAATTAACGATAAATAAATCGGAATAGAGCTTTCCATGAAAATCGTGCAAGAAGAAAATATACAACAAGTTGAACATCAACTTGGAAAACGCTTCCAGTTAGACACCATCTCATGCTTATTTTTTGTATTAGGCATGTTTATGTCTGCCTATCTTTTACATCTCTTTATTCTTTAAGCTTATTTTAACGGCTGATTTTCAACAGACTTGTTTCAAAAAAATTATTTTTAATCAATAAAAAGCCCATCATGTGATGGGCTTTTTTCGCTTTAAGGCTTAAGCATTGCGTTTCGCAAAGTCATCCATAAAGTTCACTAAGGCTTGTACGCCTTCTAATGGTACGGCATTATAAATACTTGCACGCATACCACCGACTGAACGGTGACCTGCCAAATTAAGAAGATGATTTTGTTCAGCTTCTTTCAGAAACAATTTATCTAGATCCGCATTTGCCAAAGTAAATGGTACGTTCATGATGGAACGGTTTTGTTCCGCAATCGGGTTGGCGTAGAAATCACTTGCATCGATATAACCATAAAGCAATTTAGCTTTTTCAAGGTTTACTTTGTGAATAGCTTCAACACCACCATTTTCAAGTAACCATTCGAATACTAGACCAGACAAGTACCAAGCATAGGTTGATGGTGTATTCACCATTGAATCATTCTTCGCTTGCGCAGAATATTTCAAAATACTTGGAATTTCAGGTTTCGCTTGATCAAGCAAATCATCACGAATAATCACTAGAGTTAAGCCAGCAGGACCAATATTCTTTTGCGCGCCTGCATAGATTAAACCAAACTTCGACACATCAATCGGTGCTGAAAGAATGCTTGAAGATAAATCCGATACCAAAGGTGCATTCACTTCAGGAATACCGGAAAATTGAAGACCACCGATGGTTTCGTTATCAGCATAATGCACATAAGCAGCATCGTCAGATAAGTTCCACTGGCTTTGATCCGTAATCGCTAACTTACCGTTAATGCTTGTGCCCGCTTCCACGACATTGATATCGCCATAGCGTTGCGCTTCTTTAAGCGCTTTTTCAGACCAGATCCCGGTATGGATATAATCAGCTTTGTTATTTTTGCCTAAAAGGTTTAAAGGAATTGCAGAGAATTGAAGTGAAGCACCACCCTGCAAGAACAATACTTTATAGTTCTCTGGGATGTTCATCAATTTGCGTAAATCTGCTTCTGCTTTTTCTGCCACAGCCACATAGTCACTACTACGGTGACTCATTTCCATGATCGAAAGACCTTTGCCATGCCAATCGAGCATTTCAGCTTGGGCTTTTTCTAAAACGGCAGTCGGTAATGCAGCAGGGCCAGCACAGAAATTGTACGCGCGCATGATTTTTCCTTTCAAAGTGAAACACAATAAAATAACGGCATTTAACCACAGATAGCCTGAGCTTGCAGTAAATTATCCTGAAAATATTTCAATGCTGTCGGACATTTAAAGTCAAAAGTTCAATAAAGATCGGCTTTAATAAACCATTTTGTAATCCTTGGCACCTGGCTTAAAGGCGCAACTGCATCTTATTTCTGATCTTTTCAAAGTTGCTACTGCAAGACGTTGGCATTTAAAATTTAATCACATGATTGATATACAAATGCATATTAAACAATACAACAACTTATTGATTAGACATACAATTCAATCTGTGCAATATAATTGTTACAAAGAAATTGAGCGTCTGATCGATGTCACTGCGTTTATATGCATCACCAAAGAAACTTGCACTACTCATACAACATCATCTCCGTCTTGGAATTTGTACTGCCTGCCTAATTCTTGCCCCACAGGTTTTTGCGGAAAGCATCAGTTATGCACAAGCTGAAGAATCAGTTTTAAAGGATTCTTATAGCACCCAGGCCAATCAAGCCTTACAACAGGCTGCAAAACTTGAAGCAGAAGCCGTAAAAGGTCTAGGGCTGCCGCGGGTGGACTTAAATGTCCGTGCATACGCTTTTCATAATGAAGTGGATATTCCACTCGATTCTTTTAAAAACAATTTGGAACAAACGCTTGCTCAAGGCATTAATGACCGGATTAATCAAGAAAACCTTCCCGCCAATATTGCCGATCCTTTAAAAGAAGGACTGAATCAAACCATTCATAGCGGTGTGAGTCTATTTCCCGATTCAGCCAATGTGATTTTGGAAGACCAAGTGGTTCGTCCCACAGTTTCAGTCTTAATGCCGCTTTATACGGGTGGACTGACTTCCGGTGCCAAAGAAGTCACCAGCATTAAGGCACAGCGCAGCCAGCTGAATACCCAGCAGCAACAAGATTTACAACGTTTTGAACTGATTCAGGCTTATTTCAACGCCCAACTGCAAAAGCAATTACTCGATTCAAGCCGTTCCAATTTTAACGCCATGCAAAGCCACTATAACAATGCGCTTAAACTGGAAAATCAGGGTTTTATTAGCAAAGGGCAACGGATGCAGTTTGAAGTGGCAAAAAACAATGCTGAACGAACTTATCAAAATGCCGAAGCCAGTCTCAGATCCAGCATGTTTCAACTGAATAATCTTTTGCAAAGCAGCCAGATTACGGACTTGAGCACCCCACTCTTTGTAAATTCTGCCCAAAGCCAGTCTTTAAATAGCTTGCTGAAAAGCTATCAGGATCAATCCTCGCTGATTCGTAAAATGCAAATGGATACCCAACTGGCCAATGCCAATGTCAAAGCACAAAGTGCAGCGAAAAAACCGAATCTTTTTGCATTTGGGGAATACAGTCTGGATGAAAAGCAAAACTGGATTGTCGGTGTGGTGGCACGTTACAACCTGTTTTCAGGAGTCGATAAAAACAAAAATATTCAGGCAGCAGAATTACAACGCTATGCTTCTGAACTGATGACGGAGCGTACCAAACAGGAAATTGAAAATATTATTTATAAGTCCTATAGCGAACTGACCACTGCCCAGCAAAGTCATCAACTGTTACAGAAAAACATGAAAGCCGCTCAGGAAAACCTGCGTATTCAAACGCTGTCTTTTAAAGAAGATATGGGCACTGCTACCCAAGTGATTGATGCGCAAAATACCCTAACCGGTTTAAAAAGTGAAATGGCATTGAATGCCTATAAATATGTGATGTCTCTAGCGACTTTATTGCAAAGTCATGGCTCAATCAATCAGTTTCAGAGCTACGTCAATCAGGCTCAAACCAACTATATCCGTTAATTTTTGCTGGGGAAAAACATGACTCAAGATCAAAACAAACCTGATCAAGATGTAGAAAATGCCTCATCAGAAGGCAGCGCTACAGACACATCTGTTCAAAGCAGCAAAGTGGATACTCAAGCGACATCTGAACAGAAAAGCAATACAAATGATGAATTTTTCAGTTATTCAGAACAAGCTCAGACGACTGAAACTACCGAGCCAAATCCAAAAAAATCAGCTGTCATTAAACTGGTCGGCATCATCGTTTTGATTTTACTGTTGGGCTTGATTGCTTTTGGTTTATGGAAAAGTTATCAACCGCAACAAGTTGAACTGCAAGGTCGAGTTGAAGCAGAAACCGTTCATATCAGTACTAAAGTGCCGAGCCGTATTGAAGAAGTCTATGTACATGATGGCGACAAAGTTAAAAAAGGTCAGGAGTTGGTGCGTTTATTCAGTCCGGAAATTGAGGCAAAAAAACAGCAGGCTTTAGCTTCTTTGCAATCTGCCCTTGCGCTGCAATCGACGGCAGATCGTGGTTCGCAACAGGAAAATATTGACACGCTATACGCCAACTGGCAAAGCCTGAAGGCGCAACAGGCATTGGCTCAAACCACCTATCAGCGTGGAGCAAATTTGTTTAAAGAAGGCGTAATTTCCCGACAGCGTCGTGACGAAATGCAGGCCGCAGCAATTTCAGCCAGTCAAATGACTGAATCTGCCTATCAACAATATAAACGTGCAAAACGTGGCAGCACACCTGAACAAAAATCTTCAGCCAATGCACAAGTGGATATTGCCAAAGCAGCAGTTAGCGAGGCCAATGCCTTGGAAGCCGAAACCCAATTGCTTTCTCCAATCAATGGCACCATTTCTAAAACCTACGGTAAAGCATCTGAACTTGTAGCCATGGGCGTACCGGTCGTCAGTATTATTCAGGATGATGATTTATGGGTCAGCGTCAATGTCCGTGAAGACCTTTATGCGCAAGTTTATAAAAGCAAAACCATTGAAGGTTTTATTCCAGCCTTAAATCAAACGGCCACTTTTAAAATTAAAAACATTGATGCTGAAGGTGAATTTGCCACCATTAAAACCACGCGCCAAACCGGTGGTTATGACATTCGCAGCTTTAAGGTTCATTTAACTCCGGTACAACCGATTGCAGATTTAAAAGTGGGCATGAGTGTGCTGTTTAAAATTGCAGAGCCAAAATAATGGGGTCTGGCATGCTGCGTGAACTGCGCTATTTACTGACCCATAAATGGGACTTGTGCTTGGTCACACTCGCGCCTTTATGTATGATTGTGTTATTTAGCAGCATGTTTTCTCAGGGAAAACCTGAACATTTACCGATTGCGATTATTGACCAAGACCAAAGCGAACTCAGCCGGAATATTGAAAAATATGTCAGCCATAATTCCACTCTAGACATCGTGGCTGTTTCACAAAGCCCGGATGACGTCGAAAAGCTGCTCAATCAAACCAAAATCTGGGGTTATATTTCTATTCCGGCTGGGGCTGAACAACGACTGGTTCAAGCCAAAGATGCCGAGATTAGTATTGCCTTCAACCAAAGCTATTTTAGTGTCGGGAATTCTATTTCCTCTGCGATGATGCTCAGTACCGTACAGGCAATGACCGATTTTACCGGATACAATTATCTGGAAAATAAAATTCCCTATGTCGATGTTGCAACGCCGAATGTCAAAATTTCCCCTTTATATAATCCGGGTTTAAGTTACGAGTTCTACCTTGAACCGTTTATGATTCCTGCAATTTTGCATTTATTGCTGTGTTGTTGTGTGGCTTTTTCAGTTGGACAAGAGCTGAAATTTAACACCACCGGACAATGGCTCAACCAATCCAGTATTTTTAAGGCATTGTTATCCAAGAATTTAACTTATGTGCTGATTTTTACCGCATGGACGTGGGCATGGATGTTCTGGCTAATTGAATTCCGCGGCTGGTTTGTTGCAGGTCAGTTATGGATCGTTCTACTCGGACAGCTTTTCTTTTATAGCGCTTATGCCTTTATGAGTAGTACGGTGGTTTTAGCCACGCGTGACCTAGCCAAGTCTTTCGGTCTTATTGCCGTGTATGGTGGTTCTTCCTTAAGTTTTGCCGGAGTCACTTTACCTTTAAACAATGCGCCGCTGTTTACCCAATTTTGGGCCAATATCATCCCTTATACACCATATGCAAAATTACAAACCGAACAATGGGTGATTGGCAGCCCTGTATCTATTTCACTGTTACCGCTTTTAATCTTAGCTATTTATTGTCTGTTGTATTTTGCGACTGCCTATTTCTTCCTGAATAAATATTTAAAGGGAGTTAAAGCATGAAAAGTAGCATTAGAAACTTCCTGCATTTTTATTTAAAAACCTTTAAAGATATTGCACGTAACGCTTCAATCTTTACCACTTTGATACTCTCGGTATTGGTATATAGCTTTTTCTATCCGACTGCGTATAAAGCCGAACATGCCGAATCTTTACCAATTGTGATTGTGGATGAAGAACAGAGCCTGATCACCTCTACCATTATTGGTGAAGTTTCAAAAAGCCCGAATGTGAAAATCGCGGCGGTTACAGGTAATTTTACTGAAGCGGAAATGCTGGTGAAAACCCAGCAAGCCGATGGTATTTTGTTATTACCGGAGAATTTGTCCAACAGTATTCACCGTGGAGAAGTCGGTGGTGTAGGCTTATATTTAAGTGCTGCCTATTTTTTAAGGACTAAACAGATTGGTTTAGGGCTTGCCACCTCCATTGAAAATGCCATTGCTGAACAGGCGCAGAAATTTAGTGATATTTCTCATTTCACCCCTGCACTATCTGTTCATCAAATTCCGTTATTCAATCCCCTGTCCGGTTATGGCAGTTATATTTTCCCCGCCATTGCCCCCTTAATTATTCATCAAACAATTGTTTTGGGTTTAAGCATGCTGATTGCAGGCTACCGGCTGCAAAACTGGCGACCCAGCAAGACTGAATTTTTTGCAATCTTTAGCGCCATTTTAACCATTGGCTGTTTGGGTTGTTTCTATTTATTTGGGTTTACCTTCTGGTTCTATGATTATCCGCATGGCGGTAATTTCTTCGGCATGTTGATTGGCGTACCCATTTTTATCAGTTGCGTGATTGGTCTAACCATGCTGATCGCTTCATATTTGGACATGCCTGAACGTACTGGCCATGTGATTGTCTTTACATCCATTCCACTGTTTTTACTCTCAGGGACAGCATGGCCGCATTCAGCCATGCCCGAGTGGATGCAATGGCTTGGAAACATTTTACCCTCGACCCAAGGTATTCAAATGTTCATTCAGTTGAACCAAATGGGTGTGCCTTTAAATATCGTCATTCCGAAAATGATTTATCTGGCGACCGTTGCAACCGTATTATTGCTTTGGGGATATTTCCGACTGACCCACGCCAATAAAAAATCATGATCTAGCATTATATTGCATAAGATTAGTAAATAAAACTTAACAAATAGATCGAATATTCAACTAAAACTGAAAGTTTTTTAGCCTATTGAACAGATTGTGAAGAAAAAATGTTAGATTGAATATACTAATCGATGCAAAATAGCCCGTTGTTCATATTTCATGAATATTTTTTATATTATTCATTCCCACGCTCCCCGTAACATGCCGATGTGATATCGACAGTGTTATAGCAGCTTTTTTATTGAAATTTGATTTTAAGGGCTTAGCATGAAAAAGATTAAGATTAGTCTTGCTTGGCAAATCGTCATTGCGCTCATTTTAGGTGTACTTGTAGGCTCTTTTCTACACTATTCTCCCGAATATCGTGAAACTCTGATTAATAATCTGCTGAGTCCTTTGGGCGCAATCTTTATTAATTTGATTAAAATGATCGTGATTCCACTTGTAGTTTCAATGCTGATTTTAGGTATTGCCAATGCAAGTCATGGTCAAAATATAGGTAAGCTCGGTTTCAGAACCATTGTCTATTTTGAAATTATTACCACAGTGGCAATTATTGTTGGTTTGGTTGCAGCAAATGTGTTCCAGCCGGGTGCCGGTATTGATATGTCGAGTTTGACGCAAACTGACATTTCTCAATATCAGCAAACCACACAAGAAGTGAGTAGCCATTCTCATGGTCTGGTTAACACCATTTTATCTCTCATTCCTTCCAATATTTTTGGATCACTGACTGATGGGCATATGCTGCCAATCATTTTCTTCTCCGTGATCTTCGGTATTGGTTTGGGATCTTTGGCGAAAGAAACCAGAAAACCGCTGATTGATGTGTTGCATGCAGTTTCTGAAACCATGTTCAAAGTGACACATATGATTATGCTTTTTGCACCTTTTGGTGTATTTGGTCTGATTGCGGTAACCGTTGCGAACTTTGGTTTTAGCTCCCTTCTTCCATTAGTGAAGCTGGCCGTTTTGGTTTATGGCGCTATCTTCTTCTTCATCTTTGTCATTTTAGGTCTTGTTGCTAAATTCTGTGGTTTCAGTATTTGGAAAATTATTAAAATTCTAAAAGATGAACTGATTCTGTCGTATTCAACTGCCAGTTCTGAAACCGTTTTACCGCGTATCATGGAAAAAATGGAAGCGTACGGTGCACCTAAATCAATCACCAGTTTTGTCATTCCAATCGGTTATTCATTTAACCTGGATGGTTCGACCTTATATCAAAGTATTGCAGCAATCTTTATTGCACAACTTTACGGTATCGACTTGAGCATGACTCAGCAAATCATTCTGGTTTTAACCTTGATGATTACTTCTAAAGGTATCGCGGGTGTTCCCGGTGTGTCTTTCGTTGTATTGTTAGCAACCTTGGGCAGTGTAGGTATTCCGCTTGAAGGCTTGGCATTTATTGCTGGTATTGACCGTATTTTAGATATGGCTCGTACTGTATTGAATGTGATTGGTAACTCGTTGGCTGTTCTTGTGATCAGTAAATGGGAAGGTCAATTTGATGCTGAAAAACAAAAAGATTATCAAGCTGAAATGAAACAGGCTGCATAATCTATAAAATCAAAAAAGGAAGCTTCGGCTCACTGCTGTCCCACAATTTTTCATAAAAGGAGGCTCAATTGAGCTTCCTTTTGTTTTATCGGTATTTTATCGGGCATGAATAAAGCTTTTAAGGTTTTTCTCTCAAACAGATTTACTTG
>NZ_SJXH01000003.1 GCF_004336635.1 Acinetobacter sp. ANC 4862 | reverse complement strand
GAAGCTGACCAATACTAATTACTCGTGAGGCTTGACTATACAACACCCAAACAGTTGTATGGTTCGATTGAATCGATACAAAAAACTTGATTTAGTGAAGCGTTAGTTAGACAATAGCAACTCAAACAGCCCAATCTGTAAAGATTTGGAAAAAACCTTAGCACAAACGTAAGACTAAGCGAGTATCCATAAACAGTTGTGCTGGCGACAATAGCAAGAGTGAACCACCTGATCCCTTCCCGAACTCAGAAGTGAAACCTCTTTGCGCTGATGGTAGTGTGGGGTTACCCATGTGAGAGTAAGTCATCGCCAGCTCATTAATTCTAAAATCCCCCTGACTCCAAGAGCCAGGGGGATTTTTTTATGCCTATAAAAAAGGGAAAGCGGAAAGGATATGATCTGTACAATTCCGCATTCTTTTTAGACTTGTAGTCTGTGAAACAAATCATGCAAAATATTTAGAATAAAATAGAGTGATATAAAATGAAAGAAAATAAATATATAGAAAAACAATTAACTACACAACAAACAGCAGATCTTTTGAATACTCTAAAAATACGATTTGAACAAAATATGCAGCGGCATAAAGCCATGCAATGGTCGAAGATCCAACATAAGTTGGAGGGGAATCAAGATAAAATGTGCTCATTACATGCAATGGAGCAAACAGGTGGTGAGCCTGATGTGGTATTGCATGATCATATTACCGATCAGTATATTTTTATGGATTGTAGTATAGAGAGTCCATCAGGTCGTAGGAGATTATGTTATGACCGGAAAGCACTATATTCTCGGAAAGCCCATAAACCTGAAAATTCAGTCTTGGATCTTGCTTAGGGAGTCGAATTGTTAACCGAGCATGATTATTATGAACTGCAAGCGATAGATTCAATGGATCTGAAAACTTCAAGCTGGTTATTTACACCGGATGATATCCGCAAGAAAGGTGGCGCTCTTTTTGCGGATAAACGTTATGGACGAGTTTTTGTTTATCATAATGGAGCAGAATCTTATTATGCTTCTCGAGGTTTTCGAGCGTTACTTAGAGTCTAAAATTATAACAAATGAATAATATCCTCCTATGTAATAGACAGAAGGATTTCGATTAAATTTATAAAGCACCTTTTAAAGTGCTGTGATGTTGTTTAACTTGTCTTGCATACTTTTCACCTTGTTTTTTCATCTTAGAACTGGAGTTATAGCCTGCAGGTCCAACATTGTAATAGGCAAGAGCTTTAGGCCAACTTCCTGCTTTATTGTTATAGGTGGCTAAAATATAGGTGCCGCAATTAATATTATGATATTCATCACTTAAATCACCTGGACAAGTTTGTTGCCAGTAACGTGGAATCACCTGAGTAAGTCCAACAGCACCTGCGGATGAAATGGCATAGTTCTTATAACTTGATTCTTGTCGGATCATGGCCGCTAATAGTAATGGATCAACAGCATATTTGTCCGCACTTTGGATAATCATCGGAGATACACGATTTGCCGTATCGGGTGCAACAGCATATGCTTTTTGTATGCCAGTGGATAATTTGGCAGATCGTTTAGCGACTGAACTCCCACCAAAGGATGTACAGCCGGTAAAAGTTAGAGCAGTAATGACTATAGCTGTTGATTTAAATGTAAAAAAATTATTAGGGGATAATTTTGAGCGTAACTGAGATAAATGATGTGTAATTAACAAGGTTAGAAACCCAAAGTAAAATTTTATTGTAGTTATGCTAGTGGCCTGTGTAAAACGAGTCAATAGTTGATTTTTAGGATTATTCAAACGATTTGTGAAGTATTTTTATGAATGAAGCATTCAATAATTTAATGTTTCAATCTTTAAATTAAAGCGTCCCATTATATTAATGGGACTCACCGCTTAAAAATTTTGTTAATTAACCTAAATCCTGCTTAAGCCAATAATTCCATTACTCGAATAGCTGGCTTGTTTTGATGACATAACTGGTAAGCACATAAAGATGCATGAATTCCCGCCAAGTATCCTTCAATGCTTCTTGCTTTACTCGTCACCAAATGATATTTTCCTTTTAACAGGCTGAATAAAGTCTCTATTTTATTACGCTGCTTTAAGTGATATTCATCTGCTGTTGAGAGTTGCACAGATTTCATATTCTTTCGGTGATAGGTAATTAAATCAGTACCTTGTGCTTTCAATCTGCTCTTTAATTCCTGACTGATATAGCCACGATCAGCATAGAACTTGGCTTTTAATCCTTCTACCAACTGTTCAACCATTTTAATATCTGCTGTATGTCCATTTGATAAAGCTGTACTGACCATGTCTCCTGACTGATTCATGATTAAATGCAGCTTACCGCCAAAGAACCATCCCATTGAGCTTTTACCGCGCGTGGCAATCGCTGCTAGAGATTTATGCCGTTGAATGCGCTGATTTCTGCATACAGGTAGCGTCGTCGAATCGATCCATAAATAATGACTTTGACAATCTTTCATCAAGGAAAAATGTAAAGCATGCAGTGCCAATTGATGTGCGCTGATGAGATAAACCATTCGTTGGTAACACGGTAAATATCGAAACAGTTGACTGTGATTGTGCTTTAATGAAAAAAAGAATGCTTTGAAGTTATTGAAATGAGAGCATTTATGCCAAATGGCGATGAACACGATTTCTGAAATTTTCAATTGAGAAGATCGCATTCTCAAACGCTTGTTGCTGTATTTCAAAAATTACCAATAGCTTGCTTCAAATTTCTGAAAAAATCATCGATCATGCGGAAGAAATATGTAAAATCGAACATGGTAGCTGAAGGCATAAGTGGTGTGGTAACTCCCTAATGGTTTTCAGCCACCTTTTTTCAAGCTAATTTCTTATCCGCGATTCAGGTTAATTACTCAATTCTTGCACAATGGCTTGATTAAAAGCAGGGATGTCATCGGGGCTTCGTGATGTGATCAAGGGCCAATTATTGGTATTGCAGCGATGAACTTCTTCATCGACCCAATTCGCACCAGCATTTTCTAAATCCAGTTTTATACTTTTATAAGAGGTTAAATTTTTATCTTTAATTCTTTCCGCATTAATTAATACCCAAGGTCCGTGACAAATGGCAGCAATAGGTTTTGCATTATCTGTAAAGTGCTGAATAATTTTGTGAGCATCCTTATTTAATCGAAGGATATCAGCATTTACCGTTCCTCCAGGAATGACCAAAATATCATAATCCTCAGGAGAGACTCTAGATAAAGTGGTTTGCGGAGTATAAGAGGTTGCACGTTCCTTATCACTCTTAACCGTTTGAACATCCTTTTGTTCTTCTGCGGCATGAATCACTTCAATACCTTTTGATTGTAAATATTCAGACGGTTTGATCAGCTCATCTTGTTCTACGCCCACATTGGAAGTAATAAATAAGGCTTTTTTAGACATTTTAGTGATCCTGAATGACTGATTGAAAGTTCAACATTAGCAAGTTGAACCCATGAAGCTGTACAAATTTTGGCTTATTCTTGTTAAGGTTTGAAAATTCTTGGCAAAAAATAAGCCCCATCATCGTGACGAGGCTTATTCATATTAGTTACAAGGTATAACTCCTGTTTTACCTTTATGCATCCGGCTTATATCGTTTATTATTTTTATTATGGAAACATCATGCTTCCTGATGTTTTTATATTAAGGCTCCTGCTGATTTTAGCATAGGGGTCAATGAGTGCTTTCTGTGTAAGCAAATGCTGACATGGATATAAATCAAAAGGGCGAATTTAGGAAATCCCAAATTAAAAAATGTTCTTTTGAAGGCGAGAACATTTTTAAAAATGTAGAAGAATTACAGTCGTTTTTCCATCCAGATTTCACAGGCTTGACTATGACCTGTGTTGCCTTTGGGGTGATTTAAATATTCAAACCCTAATTTTTCATAAAGTTTGACGGCTTGCCAAAGTTCTTTGGTGGTTTCTAAATAGCAAGAATGAAAACCATGCTGTAGGGTAAACTGAAAAGCTTTTTCTAGAAGTTGCTTGGCGAATCCTAGACCGCGTATTTCTGGTAAAAAATACATTTTTTGAATTTCTAGAATGGTGTGATCACCTTTTAAAGGCGATAAACCACCACCACCTAAAATTTCACCCTGTTCATTTTCAATCACCCAGTATTGCGCATTAGGTTGATGATAAACCGTGTATAAGTCATCTAAAATTGGGTCAGCTACAGCAAAACCTGATTCAGGTGCGAGTCCGAATTCTTTGGAAACTTCCCGAATAATGCGTGCAATTTCAGCATTATCTTGTGCTTGAATAGGTCTAACTTGATACATAAGCTTAAATATATAGAAATAAAAAAGAGATGGATTTTTATAACGCTATATCTGATAAAAATCCATCTTTTGGCCGATTTTATGCTTTGAAAAAGCGAGAAATTATTTTAATTCACTTGAACTCTTGTCCAATTCCCGACGTGCAATAATTAATTGTTGAATCTGTTGGGTACCTTCAAAAATATCAAGAATTTTGGAGTCACGTGCCCATTTCTCCAATAATTCATCTTCGTTATAACCAACGCTTGCTGCAAGCTCGACACATTTTAAGGTAATTTCATTACAAATGCGGCCAGCCTTGGCTTTGGAAATGGAGGCTTCACGTGAGTTTGGTTTTTTATTGTCAGCCATCCAGGCGGCTTTCATTGTGAGTAAACGTGCAGCTTCCCATTCCGCTTCCATACGGTAAATCTGCGCTGCAATATGTGAGGTCTGTAAATAGGGGATAGCATAATTATTATCTAATTGATCTTTGAAAATTTCCTTAATTCGTTCCAATGAGGCTTTGGCACATCCGACTGCCATGGCAGCAACCAGTGGTCGAGTATTGTCAAAAGTTTCCATGACTCCTGCGAAACCTTTAGCCACATCAATTTCAGCATGACCGAGTAGGTTTTCAGCAGGAACGCGGCAGTCAATGAAACGAATCACTGCAGTATCTGATGCTTTAATTCCCAGTTTATGTTCCAGGCGTTCCACTTTCATTCCTTGTGTACTCTTAGGCACCACAAAGGATTTAATTGCAGCTCGTCCAAGTTTTTTGTCTAGAGTTGCCCAGACCACCACCGAGTCAGCACGCTCACCTGAGGTCACGAAAATCTTTTCACCATTTAAAATATAATGGTCACCATCTTTAGTGGCTGTGGTTCGAATTGCTGCTGAGTCTGAACCGCAATCGGGTTCAGTAATGGCCATAGCCGCCCATGTGCCTTTGAAATGTTCCAGCTGTTCTTCATTTGCTACGGCTGCAATGGCAGAATTCCCTAAACCCTGACGAGGCATACTGAGTAATAAGCCGGTATCTCCATAGCACATCTCGATCACGCCGAGTACCGTGGACATGTTGACGCCATTTTTATTTCCAGTTTCTGTCGTACCGCGCTTTCCGACAGCAGCCCCCGCATTGATGCCTTCGCCACCATCATTCATGCCATCAATGAGTGAGGCAAACATGTCGAGTTCTTTGGGATAGCTGTGTTCAGCTTTGTCATATTTACGTGAAATGGGGCGTAGTACATTTAAAGCAGATTCATGGGCTTGATCTATCAACATCTTAAATTTTTTAGGATTTTGTAAATTCATTGGCTCGATTCCTTATTGTTATAGATTAAGCATGTAAGCCTGAATGTAAGATCGCTGTTGCACGCAAATCACGATACCAACGCTCAACCGGATGCTCCTTGGTAAAACCATGTCCACCTAGAATTTGTACTCCATCCGTGCCAATTTTCATCGATTTTTCTGCACAGAGTAAACGTGCCAAATAGGCTTCACGATGAAAAGCTTGACCTGCTTCAGCAAGACTGGCTGCGTTTAAAATCAACATACGCATGGCATCAATTTCAATCGCCATATCTGCAATCATAAATGCCACACTCTGGCGGTGTGAAATAGGCTCACCAAAAGCAGTACGTTGATTGGCATATTCAATGCAATAGGCTTTTACGGCTTCGCAAGTTCCAACAGCCATGGCGCACCACATCAAATTGCCCAAATCCAAGAAGACCGGGTAATTAAAGTCGTCATCACCTAATAATTCAGCCGGACTATTATTAAAATGTAAGGTCACTGTTTCTGCAGCTTTTAACCCCATAGCTGGACTTTTCTTCGCTGTAATGCTGCTGTCGCGTTTTACAATGAAAACCTCTGGTGAGCCATTCAGTTCAGTATTCACCAGAAATAGATCGGCAGTTTCACCCAACATCACTAAAGTTTTTTCTCCATGAAGGGTATATTTTCCATGAATTGAAGTTGCTTTGGTTTTTAGCTTGAAAGGGTTAAATGCAGCGGTTGCTTCTTGTACCGCAAATGTGGCGTGAATATCGGGATCATTTGCGAAGCTTGCTAAATAGGTGGACTGAACTTTTTCCGAACCCCACTGGGTAATGGCATTTATCACACTAAATGTGGACAGTAAGCCTGCCGTTAAGCTGAAATCTCCTTTGGCTAAATGTTCAGCAATTAAAATATTGCTTAAAATATTCTTTTCCGTCGCAACTCCACCTAAAGCTTCAGGAAGCACATAGTAATTCAGTCCTAAATCAATAGTATATTGCCAAAGTGCTGCTGGAAATTTTTCATTATTGTCTGCTTCAGCCGCTGAGGGGTAAAGCACTTCTGCTGCAAATTGATTCATCGCATCACAGGTCATTTGCTGTTCTTCAGTCAGACTTAAATCAAATAAAGATTTATGTTGATTGGGAAGGCGTTGTTTGCTGACCTGAGAATTGGTTTTAAATGCTTTTTGGGTTATAGTTAAGGTTTTAAAACCGATTTTTGAACCTTGATATAACGATTTTTCAAGAAATTTACGCAGTTTGAATTGATCAAGAACCTCGCTACCTGCAATTTTAGTGATGAGTGATAGCCCAAATCCTTGTGCTTTATTTACCATATTGGTCATTGTTATCGTCCATCGATTTTCGATTCTTTGTATTTTTATGCTGACATGCGAACTTGGAAAAGACTATGTCATGACTGACAATTAAAAATGACTTGGATAAATGATTGAAAATGAATTTTAAAGTTATTAAATGATTGAATAATATTGTTTTTAGTTATTATAAAGGCGGGTTAGAAAGATAAGGTTGACTAGAATGACAATGCAGTCACTCTAGTCAGTATAGATTATAAGAATTTTTCGACCATCTTGCGCACATTGGTTTTTGCATCAATGACAGTCATAAAAGTGTATGCCCCAATGAATTTACGACTAATAAACATAAATTCTTTCGGAGGAACGCTGAAATAACGCGATGCCATCGATTTGGATGCACGTTGCATTACGCGACTATGCAATTGGCTTTTTTTCCAGTCATAGCGTTGCTGCTCATCCATCACACCTTCAGGTAAGTCTGGATTATTAGCAGTTGTACTAAATGCTTCTGTGGCGAGTAAAAACACTTTGGCCATGTCTGGCTTAATGCTTTGCGGAATGGAGTCAAAGAATTCATAACCTGTCATGGCACGAACCATTTCATCAATATTGTGATGATAACCGGCATGGATCAAATTGCGTGCAACACTCAGCAAATGTTCGTCAAATTGACGAATAGCACCAAAATCTAACAGTACAATTTTATCTTGGCTATCTTCACCATTGCCCAAACGCACCAGATAATTGCCAAAATTTGGATCGGTTTGCATTTCGCCCCATTCAAAAATTTCACGTACCGCAATCTCGAGAGAGGCTTCACCGAGCTGGTTGCGACGCTCTTGAGGCAAAGACAGCATCACAGGGCTATTGATTGGTACGCCTCGTTCAAAAGTCATGCATAAAATTTGATCTGTGCAATATTCATCCACAATCTGCGGCACAATATAGCGAGGATCATCTTTTAAACGCTCGGCAAAACGACGTGTGGTCGCAGCTTCAATGTCATAATTCACTTCGCGATGCATCATTTCACGAACTTCATCAAACCATTGATCAAATTCGCGTGTTTGCGGCACCATGCGGGTCAATTTGAGCATGTTTTTAAACAGGCTCATGTCTGAATCAATGGCCGCTGCTACACCCGGATACTGGATTTTGAGTACAATTTCCAAACCATCTGATTTTCGTGTGGCACGATGTACCTGGGCTAAAGAGGCGGTGCCTAAAGGTTCATGATCTATGGTTAAGTCATTGAGCTTAGAACCCAATTGTTGTTCTAGATGTTGTTTAATCGCAGGCCAGGCAAGTGCAATGGTTTGATTATTTAAAGTATTCAGCGCTTGAGTAATTTCTTCAGGTAAAAAATGTTCGCCATAAAGCGCCATCATTTGCCCAATTTTAACGATAGAACCTTTAAGTTTTCCAATTTCAGAAACAAGATAATCGGCTTGTTCTTTCATGGCTTTTTTACGTTTCTTTTCTTTTTCTGCTTCACTGGAAAACATGGTGGTTGCGCTAGAGGCCGCCCATCGCGTCCCTGCCAGTAAGGATGCTTTAGCGATAGATAAACGTCGATCCATAGAGGAGGTTTTGAGTTGTTTAAGCTTATCGTTCTGATCTGACATTAAACAAAATCCTTTAATCAGCAAGTCGCAGAATAATTAAATAATTAATTGTAGCGGATATTACCGCGTATTCACGTATTAAAAAAGTTCAACCTGCTGTACAGGGCATTAATATGCTTAATATTTAATTTATTTTCCATAAAAGCTCTAGTCCTATAAGAACTAGACGCTTTTCACACGCGTGAAATAAATGGGTTACTCACACTTTTATCAGCCTTGAGAAGGATACCCGCACAGGCAATTGTGATGAAGGTAGATTAGATAAATATTTACATGCGGAATTGAATTTTAATGTCACTTTTTTGCTTCAACACGGTTTTATTATCTTGAATATGTTTAAAAATCATAGCTTGAACAGTGTCATGTTTAAAACCGAGGGCATAACCTTTGACAATAATAATGCTGGGTAAACTAAAGAACAGATATTTGGCATCATCTTCTGATGGGGCTGTGTAGATGTTGTATTCAATCAAGGTTTGCTGAAAGAATTGTTTCTCGCTTTCAACCTGGGCTGAATCTGTGTCATTCCAATAGTTTTGGCGCATTGCCATTAAATTATTGTGTTTGTAGCTCATAAAAAAATATTTAGACAGAGAGTGAAAAGTATATAAGGGCATTTGGTGCAGATTCAATGTGTAATTGTAATGAAGTTTTTATCTGATTTAGGCTTGAGCTGCAGTGATATAGGAATTTGCACATGATTGTTGTAGTATCTTTGAATAAACAAAACAATATTATTTAAATTTGAGTCATTTAAGACAGGGGAATGTGATGCGATTTTTAATGCCAGTGATTTTCAGTATGGCTGCTTTGGGCTCAACCGCAGTTTTAGCACAAGGATATTCTGACGAATATAACAAATGCCTAAACACATCTTATGGTCAAATTGAAACAGTCAAAAAATGTGTAGATAAAGAGTTGAAAAATCAGGAAAAAATCCTGAATAAATATTATAAAAATTATTTAAAAAACAGTGGGATTAATCAAAGTAATGTCGAGCAGCAGCATAAGCTTTGGTTAAAACGTGTTAATCAGCAATGCTATTTAAAAGTGACCTCGAGCTTCCTTAAAGTCAAACAGGAAAAATGTGTTTTAGAAATGACGATGGAACGTGCTTACTATTATCAAATTAAATAAATGGCGAATAGATTATTGTTTTTAATCTGCTTGAAACGTTATAAAAAACCAATAAAACAAGGTATCATAAGGCGCTTTAAAAATTTGACCTTGGAGATGCCTTAAGTGGATCAACTGACAATTAGCCCTGAACATTTACAGGAAGCCGCTGAAAACCTAACAACTATTCGTGATTTTATCCGTTTTGGTGTTTCAGCTCTACGTCAATACGATGCACACTTGGGTCAAGGTACAGAAGACTTTTTTGCAGAAAGCTCGGCTTTAGTATTGCAAACACTGGCACTGGACTGGAACGCAAATCCAGAAATTTTAGATGCGAAATTACTGCCAAGTGAAAAAGCTGAATTTATCAGTTTGCTGGAACGTCGTATCAATGAAAAAGTGCCAACTTCATATTTGTTGAATCTGGCATATTTCTGCGACAAACCTTATTACGTAGATGAGCGTGTGCTGATTCCACGTTCACCAATTGCAGAATTGATCAATCAACGTTTTGCACCTTATTGCCTAGATGAACATGGTCAAATGCGTGAAGCTTTGAACAATCTTCCTGAAAATAATAATCCACAAACTCCGCGTCGTATTTTGGATATGTGTACCGGTTCGGGCTGTATTGCGATTGCTTTGGCTTATGCTTTTCCTGAATCGGAAGTGGATGCAACCGATATTTCTAAAGAAGCTTTAGAAGTGGCGTCGATTAACGCTGAACATCACAATATGCAATATCAGGTTGCATTGATGGAATCAGATTTATTCGCAAAAATTCCTGCTGAAAATCAATATGATTTAATCGTATCGAATCCTCCATATGTGGATGCAGAAGATATGGCTGATTTACCAGCTGAATTTTTGCATGAGCCAGAACTTGCACTTGCTGCAGGTCAAGACGGTTTAGATTTGGTTCGTAAAATGTTGGCGCAAGCTGCAGATTACCTAACTGAAGATGGCTTGATTGTCATTGAAGTAGGTAACTCTGAATGGGCAATGAAACAGAACTTTAATACTGTGGATTTCCATTGGTTAACCTTCCAAAAAGGTGGTTCGGGTGTTTTTGCTTTAACAGCAGAGCAATGCCGTAAATACCGTGATTTATTTGTACAATCTGTTCAAGCATAAGGAGTTGTGAACATGGCAGGTAATAGTATTGGACAACTGTTCCGTGTAACGACTTGTGGTGAATCTCATGGCGTTGGCCTGATGGCAATTGTCGATGGTGTGCCGCCTGGGATCGAACTGACTGAAGCAGATTTACAAAAAGATTTAGACCGCCGCAAACCGGGTACCTCTAAATTTGCAACTCAGCGTAAAGAGCCGGATGAAGTCGAAATTATTTCTGGTGTATTTGAGGGTAAAACCACAGGTACATCAATTGGTTTATTGATTCGTAATACGGATCAAAAATCCAAAGACTACGGCAATATTGCGCAGACTTTCCGTCCGGGTCATGCTGACTATACTTATACCCAAAAGTATGGTTTCCGTGATTACCGTGGTGGCGGTCGTTCAAGCGCACGTGAAACTGCGATGCGCGTGGCTGCCGGTGCAATTGCGAAGAAATATCTGGCTGAAAAGTTTGGTATTGTGATTCGTGGTCATGTAACACAAATTGGTACTGAAAAAACCGAAAAACTGGATTGGAATGAAGTTCCAAACAATCCATTTTTCTGTGGTGATGCGGATGCAGTTCCACGTTTTGAAGCATTAGTCACTTCACTTCGCGAGCAAGGCACTAGCTGTGGTGCGAAGCTTGAAATTCTTGCAGAGAATGTGCCGGTAGGTTGGGGCGAACCAGTATTTGACCGTTTAGATGCGGATATTGCACATGCCATGATGAGCATCAATGCAGTTAAAGGCGTAGAAATTGGTGATGGCTTTGCGGTTGCAGAACAGTTTGGTCATGAATCGCGTGATGAATTGACCACAGACGGTTTCTTGGCCAATCATGCTGGTGGTATTTTGGGCGGAATTTCGAGTGGTCAAACCATTCGTGTGGCGATTGCACTGAAACCAACTGCAAGTATTACCACGCCAGGTAAAACCATTAATATCGATCGTGAAGATACCGACGTATTGACCAAAGGTCGTCATGATCCGTGTGTCGGTGTTCGTGCGACCCCAATCGCTGAAGCGATGTTTGCAATTGTGTTGATGGATCATTTCATGCGCCATCGTGCACAAAATGCGGATGTGGTTGTGCCATTTGCACCGATTTAAACCGAAGTAACTCGTTAAGGCTACGAGCTTTAATGATAAAAAAACCAGACTTTAAGTCTGGTTTTTTTATGGATAGAATTTTGTTTAATGATGCTTTGTGGTAATTTTCTTTCAATTCAATTTTTTAGAAAAATAATGAAGTCATTAAGATATAGAACCGCAAATTTAAATGATATCAACAACCTCATAGGATTGATTAATCAGGCATATCGTACAACTACAGGTGCTAGTTGGACCAGTGAACAGGATATTGTTGCTGGAGATCGAATCAATCGTCAGCAGTTATTGGATAGTTTGAGCCAGCAGAATTTTTCTCTATTTGTTGCTGAAATGGTTGAAGATTTAGATTCTGCTTTAGTGGCCTGTATCGGTTTAACCTTTCAGCAAAATGCCGTTGAAATAGGAACTTTTTGTGTAGCTTCAGACTGGCAAAATCAGGGTGTTGGGAAGCAAATTTTAGCATATGCTGAACAAAAAGCATTCGCAATTTGTCCAACCTTAATCAGTTATGAAATGTTTGTACTCGATGCCAGAACAGAGCTGATTCAATATTACGAACGGTGTGGCTATTCAAAAACAGCATGTGTGGAGTCGTATCCGATTCATGCAAATGTAGGGCAACCTGTGATTGATTTGAAATTACAGCATATGACAAAGTCGGTAATTAAAGAGATGTAAATAAGATGTCTAAAACGGTGCATTTAAATCAATACAACAGTAGAATTTGAATAACTGATTTCATTTTATTTTTATGATATTTAGTTTTTATTAAATTTATTTTTATATTAATTATTTGATTAATATGACTATTTTTATTTAAGATGAATTAATTAACAAATAAATGAATTTAGTGCTCGCGAATGGTACAAAAGTTGCTCATATTAATATAAGTAATTATTGCAGGAGAGATGTTCTTCTGTGAACACGCCGAAGGAGCAACGACCCCGGAAACTCTCAGGCAAAAGGACTGTAATAATTTCAAAAATCTGGAGAGAAGCATATTCAGTCAATATGCTCACCGAAGGGGATGGTCAGCGTTAAGTTTTTAACGTCATGATCGAAGCTCTCAGGTATCAATGACAGATGGGGCTCAGAAGAAATGTATACACATTTTCAGGGAGTGTCGTATGTGTCATATCGTTGTGATCGGATCAGGAATTACCGGTGTTACTTCTGCCTATGAGCTGGCAAAATTGGGCTATAAAGTTACCGTCATGGATAAACATTTATATCCAGCCATGGAAACCTCATTTGCCAATGGCGGACAACTGTCTGCCTGTAATGCGGAAGTGTGGAATCAAAAAGCCACAGTACTGAAAGGTATTAAGTGGATGTCGAATAAGAATGCACCACTGTTGCTTAACCCTTCATTTGACCTGCATAAATATGGCTGGTTAATGGAATTCCTTGGCAATATTAAAAATTACGAAGCCAATACTCGCGATACCGTAAAAATGGCGTTATTAGCCCGGGAGCGTTTATTTGCTGTTGCTGAACAAGAAAATATTCAGTTTGATTTGGAAAAGCGTGGAATTCTACATTTTTATCACAGCAAGCTTGATTATGAAGTGGCAACTCGGGTGAATACTTTGCTTACAGAGGGTGGTTTAGAAAGAATTCCGGTTACACCGGAAGAAATTAAAAGTATAGAGCCGAGTTTGAAAGGCGAATATTACGGTGGTTTTTATTGTCCCGGTGATGCCACAGGCGATATTCATAAATTTACCAAGGGGCTTGCCGAAGCATCTGAAAAATATGGTGTGAAATACATGTTTGGTATGGAAGTAACTGATGTCAAGCATCATGCCAAAGGTGTCACTGTGCTTTACCATGCCAGTAATGAAAATATGCTGTTAGATGCAGCGACAGTCGAATCTTTGGAAGCGGATGCTGTGGTGGTTTGTGGCGGTGTCGGAAGCTATCACTTGGCAAATTTATTGGGTGATCGCGTCAATGTCTATCCAGTCAAGGGTTATTCCATTACGCTAGATTTAAATGATGAGGACAGCATCAAGAATGCACCGTGGGTGAGCCTGTTGGATGAAAGTGCGAAAATTGTCACTTCACGTTTAGGCGCAGATCGTCTACGTGTTGCAGGCACGGCTGAATTTAATGGTTATAACCGGGATATCCGGGCAGATCGTATTCAGCCGCTGACCGATTGGGTGAACAAGAATTTTAATATTACCACTGAAAATGTCGTACCTTGGGCAGGTTTACGTCCGATGATGCCGAATATGATGCCGATTGTACGCCGTGGAAAGCGTGAACGGGTTTTTTATAATACCGGACATGGTCATTTAGGTTGGACATTATCCGCAGCGACAGCCGTGATGATTAGTCAGCAAGTGGCTTCACAACATCCAGTTTAAGCAATTTAAAAAAGCATGGAGTTATTGGCTTCATGCTTTTATTTTATAGCTTCTAAACCTTTTTTCTGGTGTTTAGGTAATTTACTGATTACCAGTTCATATGAGGCAATGACTAAATCTTGCACCAATTCCCTGGTGATTTCCTTATCTGGATAAATCGTGATCCAGTGCTTTTTATTCATGTGATATCCGGGACGAATCGACGGATAGATATCACGCAGCATTTCAGAGTCTTGCGGAGAGCATTTTAGAGTGACAATTTTTTCATTTTGATAGGTCATCGCCATCATAAAAATTTTATCCGAGACTTTGTATACATCCACCCAAAAGCCAAAAGGTTGTGAATGTTCAGCCGCGACTAGGTTTATAGCTGTCTCAATGGCAATTCTCTGAATCGAATGATCATCCATCAGAACCACACTTTTTATAAAATTAAACTGAGTAATTAATCATAAATCCGATATACACCCACAAAGCGCTCACAACCTTTCTGTTCAGTTTTCACCGATAAAATGGCTTTATTAAAATCGAACTGATATTTGCAATCATGTTCGTTATCCATGATCTCACTTTTCTGGTCAGGCGTTGTATAGGCTAAGAAAGGAATCGTTTGTGTTTCTAGTTTATTGTTTGGGTTGCGGTAGGCGATGCCTTCAATTTTAATTCTATCTTTGCTGAGTTGATGGACTTGTAAATGCACCGGTTGACTGGCGATTTGCCCATTTTCAAATTTTAAATAATGATTGGTTAAACTCTGATTCAGTGAGGTATAAAAGTTGAGATCTTCAATACGTAGTTCAAATTGTTGCTTATAACAGTCCAGACTTTTACATTGTTGTAAACGCTTAAACCATAAAGTATGGGTATCTTCTAACAGGTGAACTGGTGCATCACTGACCAAAAATGCAGTGATATAGTGATTGTTTAATTTCTCTCGCGATTGGGTAAAATTTTCAGCACAAATCTGTTTCATTGACGAAGTATTGGGGCTAGAACAGTCAATTTTTTGAGCATGAGCCAAAGTTGAGCACAAACAGCCAATACTGAATAATGTGCTTAATGTTTTAATGAGATTAATATCGGTATTCACCAGCATGATCGCTTATAATTTCACTATGTTGCGCTGATGTAACTATAGCGAAATAGAAAGCGTGAATACAACATCTCAATCATTTATTTCTTAAGGATGCTCAAAGTGGTCGCACAAATTCGGATTGGTCAGGGAATGGATGTACACGCCTTTGAAGAAGGTGATTTTGTCACTTTGGCAGGGATTAAAATTCCACATACTCAAGGCCTAAAAGCGCATTCAGATGGTGATGTGGTGTTGCATGCTTTATGTGATGCGTTATTGGGTGCTTTGGCTTTGGGTGATATCGGACAGCATTTTCCAGATACCGATCCGAAATTTAAAGGTGCTGATAGCCGTGTTTTGCTTAAACATGTCTATCAACTGATTTTAGATCGTGGTTATGTGTTAAATAATGCCGATATTACAGTCGCATGTGAACGCCCAAAATTGGCGAAACATAATCTAGAAATGCGTCAAAGTATTGCAGATGTTCTGGATGTGCATGTCACACAAATTAGCGTTAAAGCCACAACCACAGAAAAATTAGGCTTTACCGGACGTGAAGAAGGTATTTTATCGACTGCAACCGTGTTGATTTCGCATCAGGCAAAATGATCTGGATGCATCAAAGACTGCTGTAATTCTTGGGTGGCTTTGCGACCTTGCAGTTGTAGAGCTACCGCATGGATGAGACCTGTCCAGGTTTCATTCGGTTCCCAAATATTGTGCATCAGCTCTTGTGCCGTAGGCATGTCCATATCCATATAGTACTGACGATATAAATAGATCAAACTACTGACATGATGATTTTTGCTGCAATGTACCCACACCATTTGTTCTTGTACTAAATGCGCCAGCATGTCTAAGATCAGTAAACATTGGTCATCAGATGGTGTTTCTGGTGAAATCGGTAGTTGAATATAATTTAAGCCTAACTCTAAACAAATTTTATCTTCATGAGCTAAATGTTGCTCTGCATCAGACAATCCCATATTCACAATCGTGGTCACGCCGTATTCTTTAATTAGTTGTAACTGTTCGGCATTGGGCTGAGCTGAGGTGAATAGGTGTTGGTGAATAAACTGGAAATTCTCGATGTGGCTTAATGCATTTTCAATTTCTTCATTCATAAGATAAAATTTTTCCTAAGGTTAAAGTAGAAACGCCATCTGGTTAGATGGCGTTTTAAATCTCTTAGCGATTTGATAAAACGTCTTTGAGTGCTTCATGCATATCGAGCAGGGCTTTTTCTGTGGTTTCCCAGTCGATACAGCCATCAGTCACTGATTTGCCGTATTCAAGATCATCCAGATTTTCAGGAATATCCTGACGACCACCTTTCAGATGACTTTCAACCATCAGCCCCACAATCGACTTGTTGCCATCCAGAATTTGTTCTGTGATGTTTTTCAATACCAGCGGTTGTAAGTACGGGTCTTTGTTTGAATTGGCATGGCTGGCATCAATCATGATTTTGTTGCTGACTTTGGCTTTCGCTAAAGCATTTTCAGCTTCTGCAACAGAACCTGCATCGTAGTTCGGTTTGCCATTACCACCACGAAGTACCACGTGGGCATATTGGTTACCACTGGTGCGAATGACAGAAACCTGACCTTGATCATTCAGACCCAAGAAGCTGTGACCGTGTTTAACTGATTGCATGGCATTGGTCGCAACGGTTAAACCGCCATCAGTACCATTTTTAAAACCTACAGGTGAAGATAAGCCTGAAGACATTTCACGATGCGTCTGGCTTTCGGTGGTACGTGCACCAATGGCTGACCATGAAATCAGATCTTGATAATATTGTGGCGAGTTAGGATCAAGTGCTTCAGTGGCACATGGTAATCCTTTTTCATTCAGTTCAACCAAAAGCTGACGACCAATACGAAGACCTTTTTCAATATTGAAAGAGTCATTCATGTCAGGGTCATTAATTAAACCTTTCCAGCCCACAGTCGTACGCGGTTTTTCAAAATAAACGCGCATTACAATGTAGAGGGTATCTTTCACTTTTTCGCTTAAAACTTTGAGACGATCCGCATATTCATGTGCAGCAACCGTATCGTGAATTGAGCAAGGACCAATGACCACGAATAGACGCTTGTCTTTACCATCAAGGATATTGCGAATGGTTTCACGACCTTTTAGCACGGTTTGATAGGCATGTTCAGTCAGAGGCAGCTCTTTTTTTAATTCAGCAGGAGTTACCAAAGGCTGAATGCTTTGTACATTCACGTCATCGATGTCTGATTGTGTAATAGGATTTGACTGTAGTGTATTCATTGCCGTCACTGGTTCGATCATACAAAAGTTTATTTTCAATCTGAATATAACACGAATGTATGTTCACAATGTTATAAAAAAGATCAATATATAGGTCAAAAAAAAGTGATGAATCGTATAGTTAAATTAAACTTTCATCGTTTTTTCAATAATGATCACTTGCGCTGTAGCCGGTTTTTCTACAGGTTTTGCTTTGACCGGATGAAGCATAAAATTCATGCCTAATGCGAATAGGGTAATCCCCAAAATTTTACGGATAATTTTTTCTGGCAGGCGCGAACTAATCAAAGTTCCTACGATAATTGCAGGAATTGAACCGACCAATAACCATCCGAGTAAATGTAAATCTACATTACCCGAGCTCATGTGTCCAAGCCCTGCGACTAAAGTTAAAAGCACGGCATGGACGACATCGGAACCGATAATACGGATCATCGGTAAATTCGGGAACATCAGCACAAGCGCCATGATACCAAAGGCACCAGCACCGACTGAAGAAAGGGTCACAAATACGCCAAGTACAATACCCATAATGATAATATAAGCACGTTTGTCTTTCGCTTGCAGGTTCACCTTTTCCAAGTCCTGCGTCATATCCAAAGGGACATCCTTACGGAACTTGTTAAAGAAGCGTTCAATGTGACCGCGGAACACGATAGAAATACCGGTCAGGGTCAACATAAAGCCCAAGACCATGGTCAAAACAGCTTTATAGCTACTTGAATGACTGAGGTAATTTTCTAAAACCCAATGGGTTGCAAACGAAGCGGGAATACTACCCACAGCAAGCCAAAGGACAATCGGCCAGACAATATTCATTTTTTTTGCATGGACAATTGAACCGCAGAATTTTGAAATTGCGGCATAAAGTAAGTCTGTTCCAATGGCGATATGTGGCTCGATTCTAAACAGGCTAATCAGGATGGGAGTCATTAATGAACCTCCACCAACACCTGTAATTCCAACGCAGAAACCGACCAAAACACCTGCTAAAATAAATTCGAGTGGACCAAACATGGTTATATGCCAAATATCAAAAAACGTGCATATGTTATGACTTTTCCATATAAGTCGTTGTCTTGATTATTGATTTACTTATTCTAAAAAAAGAAATAGAAAATAGCATTGATCAGGCAGGACGATAAAGCCTCATTTCTGATGAGAAAAAATAGCTTTGCACCGCTATCATGATTAATCTGAAAGATCAGCTATGTTAAACTTTAAAAAATTTGAGGATAAACACTTGCAAAATCGGAAGCTTAAAATCGGTATCGTGGTTGGGGAAGTGTCTGGAGATACGCTTGGCGCTAAACTCATCCGTAGTTTTCGTGAGCAAGGAATTGATGCCGAATTTGAAGGTATTGGTGGTCCGCAAATGATTGCAGAAGGCTTCAAGAGTTATTATCCGATGGATATTTTATCGGTTATGGGGATTGTTGAAGTCTTAAAAGATATTAAAAAACTGTTTGCCGTCCGCGATGGACTGGTCGATACCTGGACTAAAGATCCGGTCGATGTGTTTGTAGGGATTGATGCACCAGACTTTAATTTACGCTTATCTAAAAGCTTAAAACAGAAAAATCTGCCGATTAAAACCGTGCAATATGTCAGTCCTTCAGTTTGGGCATGGCGTCAGGGACGGGTACATAGCATTAAAGCCAGTATTGATTTGGTGCTGTGCTTATTTCCGTTTGAAAAAGCCTTTTATAAGCAATTTGATGTTCCCGCTGCTTTTGTCGGTCATCCATTGGCAAGTCAACTGCCGCTCACAAACCCACTGATTGAAGCCAAGCAAGAACTTGACTTAAATGTTGAACATAAACATATTGCACTTTTACCGGGCAGTCGCCGTGGTGAAATTGAAAGACTCGGTCCCTTGGTACTGGATGCAGCTAAAATCGTGAGTCAAAAGTACCCTGAATATGTGTTCCTGATTCCTGCGATTAATGATGCACGCAAGCAGCAGATTGAAGCATTGCTAAAACAGTATCCCACTGATTTTGTCGCTAAAGTTTGCTTGATGGAAAATACAGACACGGAATCTAAAATTGGTCGTCAGGTCATGAATGCCTCAAATATTGTGGCTTTAGCATCAGGAACTGCAACTTTAGAGGCGATGTTATTGCATCGTCCGATGGTGACCTTTTATAAGTTGAATTGGCTGACTTATGTGGTAATCAAATTCCTGATCAAAATTCCTTATTATTCTTTACCGAATATTATTGCCGGTAAAAAAGTCATTCGGGAATTGATCCAAAGTGATGCAACGCCGGAAAATTTGGCAGCTGAAATTGAAAAATTGATGAATGTTGAAACTGCACAAATTCAGGCGATGCAGCACATCACCATGCACAAGAAGTTGCTTTCTGGAAATAGTGAAGATCCTGTTCAAGCCATTTTGAACATCTTAAATCCGGTGAATACATCAAACCCAGAATAATTTACTGAAATTGTTGCCGATACTGGCTAGGGGTTAAATCAAACAGTCGTTTAAAGGTTTGGCTAAAGGCCGTTTCTGAAGAATAACCAACGCGATGGGCAATTTGCTGTATGGATAATTGTCCTTCACGTAAATGCTGCGATGCCAAACGAAAACGATATTGCTGTAAATACGCCAACGGTGTTTCACCCACGATATTGCTAAATAAAGGGGCAAACTTCGAGCGAGACATACAGTATTGTTCAGCCAAGCTTTCAACCGTCCAGGCCTGTTCCGGTTTGCCGTGAATAGCAGCCAAAGCATTCGCCAGTTCGGTATGCGCCAAAGCCCTGAGCCAGTTATTGCAATCCTGTAATTGCGCAATGTAGTCACGGACACATTCAATAAATAGAATACTGACCAGATGATCGAGAATTTTGTCGCGACCCGGTCGAATTTGATAGGCTTCAACCGCCAAAAAATGTAAGCCAATTTGTAACCATTCCGGTGCGGTACTGCCAGTAATATGGTGAATATGAATATAGTTGGGCAGGGCATTCAGTAAAGGCCGCGCCATAATGGTATCGATATGACAGCGGATCGCTAAAATGAGCGCAGGTTTACCGCTTGTACTTCCAAACTCGATGGTTTCCTGTCTTTTTTGATCAAAAAGTTCAGTGATATTTAAGGCTTCAACTAAGTTGCTTTTATGACTGCTGTGACAAGAGTGATTTTGCCCTGAAGGGATCAGCACCAGATCACCTGCTTCGACCTGAAGTTGGGTGTGTAGATTCAGTTGAATCGTCATATTGCCCACCAGAACTACATAGCCAATCATGGCATCTTGTTCCTGATACGAATATGCCCAGTCACCTTGCGGTTTTAAATAAATATATTCAGATTTATTTAGATGAATATCATCAAAAATTTTACTTAAAGCATCCATGTATTATCGTTCTGTCATCATCTAATAAAAATTATCAAAAGCTTTGATTCACTCAAGCATGTGTTTTCAGGTCAAATATTGGCTATTGATGCCAAGGACGTTTGCATAGCTTTTTTGGACGTTTAAAACTGTTCTTGATGGCCCATTTCTAGAAATATAACGGTAGAACAAAAAATAGGGAAGATCGCCAGCATGAATGCACCAGTAAATTTAAATCAAACTACAATTCAGCCCTTAGCCACTGCTTCAGGTTTAGCCCTCGATAAAAAACGCTATTGGTGGTTATTAAGTCCCGGTTTACCTGTGATTGGCATGGGGATTTTGGCAGGCTATCAGTTTGGTCCAAAGGCGACGAAAAAAATATTTGCTTTAGGTGGTCCTCTATTGCTGCATGTGATTATTCCCAGTGTTGATGCCATTGTAGGCAATGACAGTAACAACCCAAGCGATGACCAAATTACCTCATTAGTGAACGATCCTTATTACGATCGTATTGTAAAACTGTTTATTCCTTTGCAAATGGCAGCCAATCTATTTGCAGGCTATGTGGTGAGTCGTAAAGAAACCTCTTTTTTGGATCAAATCCTTTTGGGGGTTTCCATGGGGGCAATTAATGGTGTGGGGGTCAATACTGCCCATGAATTATCACACCGTCCGAATAAAAAAGATCATTATCTTTCTCATGCCACATTAATGCCGCTGTTTTATAACCATTTTCGTGTTGAGCATCCTTATGGGCATCATAAACGTGCGGCAACACCTGAAGATCCGGCATCCTCTAAAATGGGGGAAACCTTTTATGAGTTTTGGCCAAGAACGGTATTCGGTGGCATTAAATCGGCAGTTGAAATTGAAAAAAACCGTTTAAAACGTAAAGGTTTATCTTTCTTTAGTAAAGAAAATGAACTGTTTCAAGGCTGGGCGATGAGTGCAGGTTTTCATGCCAGCATGGTGAAGCTGTTTGGTAAGGATGTGATTCCGTATTTGGCGACACAGGCTTTTTACGGAGTGAGTTTATTTGAAATTATTAACTATATTGAACATTACGGTTTGATGCGTGATAAAAAACCAGATGGCTCATATGCGCGTACTATGCCAGAACATAGCTGGAATAATAATAACATTACCACCAATTTGTTTTTGTACCAATTACAGCGCCATTCAGATCATCATGCCTATCCGACACGTCCATTTCAGGCGCTACGTAATTTTGATGAAGCGCCTGAACTGCCAAGTGGTTATGCAACCATGTTATTGCCGGCTTTAATTCCATCGCTATGGTTTAAAATGATGGATAAACGTGTATTTGACCATTACGAGGGCGATTTAAATAAAGCCAATATTCATCCAAAACGCCGTGCGAAAATTTTCAAGAAATTTGGCGTGCTTGATCGACTGTTAAATAAAGAATAACGGGCAGTAAGCTGAACATTTAAGATTTTTTGAATACGTCTTTAATTGATAAATCATAAAAAAGCCCATTCGAGGGTGAATGGGCTTTTTACAGCATCGTATTATACTGATTTTATATGACAATTTAATTACATTCCGTATAACGTGTATTATGTTGATTTTAGGAAAACCAACATAATTCCCTTTCTTTTATTTACAGTAGATCAATGCCGAAATGTCGCAATATAGCAGCCCATAAAATGAAGATAAGAACAGTCATTACACAGCAAATGGCTATAGATGGCCAAAATCCATAACGCTGATAAAGTATGGGGAAGGCTAAGAACATAGGCAAGGTCGGCACTACATACCAAAATGTATACCAAGCGTGATTTGAAATTTTTTGTGGATCTTGCTGCTCAAGTTTCATCCATATCAGTACAAGTACCGTCACGATAGGTAAGGCTGCAATTAGTCCTCCTAAGCGGTCACTACGTTTAGCCACTTCTGAAATAAGTACAATCATACCTGCCGTGATAGCGTACTTAGTGATAAGCCAAGCCATGGAAATGTCCTATAGCCAAAATCCTATTTTATAGTTTGTTTAGTAGTATAGTTGTTACAAGAAGTCAAAAAGGTATGGATCTGATGTCGATTCTATCCATCAGAGTGTTTTCACTGCAACACTTATGTATTAATATAAATATCAATGACTTAAAAATTAATTTCTGAGCAAGAAACAGGTGTAAAACCGGTTTTGAAACAATTTGGTTGTTTCTTAGTCAATTGTGGCAGTTTTAGCTCGTAAGGATTCGGGGCTATTTCCTCTCGTCTCGAATCCAGACAAGAGCATCTAAATACAAATTAGTATTGCAGCTAAGCTCATTGTATTGCCTGTACTACGTAGTTGAAATTATTAATGTTTAATATGCTCTAAATTAGTGCAATAATAAGATGCAATTTAGACCAAGCCTTGAGGATCAATATGAATTTTTTAAAAAAGAAAAATAAAGCTAGCTTTGTATTCTTCATCATTACACTTTATTCATTCATCGGATTCGGTTTAGGTTACGTCATTTGGGAATATTTTTTATAAATGGTCAGGAAGTCATAGGGGGCTCTGCCTTGAGAGAGCTTCCCACAAGAAAGATATAAGTTTCAATGTTGAGTGAAAACTGAAGCTTGAGTTTTTATTTTATTTCTCTGTTTCTATTCATAACATATTAATAAATATAAAATTATTTAAATATTTTTATTCTCTTAATCTCAAAATACAGATTTTATTAAATACAATCTCGTATATGGATATTTACTCACTTAGGTTCTCAGACAAAGTGTCCCAGAGATGAGTTGATAAGCTAAAAATAGCCTAAGCATGCTAAACATTGACTTTGAAAAAGCATATAATTTATTTATCCCGTTTTTTATATAATCGAAAATGACACCTGCTTGCAAAATTTTGAAATCAAATAAAATCGAATTTTCTATCCATGAATATGAGCATGATGTAAATGCAAAAAGTTTTGGACTAGAAGCGGCTGAAAAGTTAAATTTAGAAGTCAAAGAGGTCTTTAAAACCTTATTGGTAACCGATGATAAAAATTACTATGTCGCCGTTTTACCTGTAGCTCATCAATTAAGTTTAAAGAAAATAGCTGCAGTAGTAGGCGCTAAAAAATTACATATGGCAGATCCTAAAGATGCCGAACGCTTAACTGGATATCTGGTGGGTGGGATTAGTCCAGTCGGGCAAAAAAAGCGATTAAAAACGGTAGTTGATGGGTCTGCAGCGTTATTGAACAAGATATATGTCAGTGGTGGAAGAAGGGGGTTGGATATAGGGGTGAAGCCTGATGATTTAGCTCGGGTTTTAGGTGCTAAATTTGCCGATATTATTGATGAATAATCATGTGATTTAACACTATTAATTTGAGTATGGTTTTAGGTGTTACTCACATTATTACTCACTTTTCCTATTCCCTTAAAATAACAAAAGCCGCATTAAGGGTCACGTTTTGATTTAGAGGGATGGTTACTGCAATTTGGGGCATGGTTATATACAAACACAAGTTCAAGCGGTCGTACTGTGAATCCTATTGCTGTAGCGATGGGCATTAGTTAAGGCATTCTTTGAAACAAGAGAATTTATTCGCTCACAAGACCAAAGCTATAACAATATTACAACAAATTATCACTTCAATTTGATCTGGCTAAATCAGATGCAAGCCTAGCGGGTAGTGTTTTAGGAAGTTATCGCAAGAAAAGAGATTTATTAATGACTGCAAATACTGAAGTTGAGAGACTTATGCAGCCATGCTTATTTGAATAAAAACCACACTCTCGCCATCTCCGGGTGGTTTTTTAATGCTTGATAAATAACCTGCTTCAGCTATAAATGAATCTTTACTTTAAAATGTAGGGATATTTTGAACAAGATTATAGCTTTAGTGCTTTTAACTTTGGTTGCAACTATAGCTTATTCGCATAGTGGTCGCACAGCTAGTGATGGATGTCACAATGAAAGAAGTACAGGAACACGACACTGCCATTAATAATAAAAGCACCCTAGGGTGCTTTTTTAATACTGCTTATATGTAGAATTTGTGGTTGTTTGCTCTTTTATTACTTAGGCGTGGTTTTTTCTTGTGGTTGGGGTGTGCTGGTTGGGGCAGCTTCTTGAATTGTTGCCTTGGGTTTGCGGTTAGGCATATAGTCTGGGTCGCTGGTCATGGCTAAGTATAGAAAAGTAAAAAAGATAGTGGTTATAGCACCAACTATGGCAACGAATTTCCAACCTAAAATGGTTGATTCTGAGTCATCTGATGAGGAGTTATTTTTCATGAAAAAGCCTAAATAGCAAAAAATAAAAGTGTCACCTTTATATTATAAAACTGATTTATGATAAAAACCATGTCATATGCATTTATGGAATATCAACCACTTTTAGTTTTTTAACACGAAAAGAGAAGCACCTCATGGTGCTTTTTTAATGCTTAAATTTTTCCCCGAGATTCCATCATGAATGATTTTTTCTTAGCAACAAATCGAAGTATTAAAGTTCCTATTTTGGATATTGATATTGAAGTCTGTCAGATCCAAATGAAGGACTTTGATACTTGGGCGATGCATGCAAAAGTACTTGAAAACTTTATTAAAGATAAAGATCATTCAGATGAGATTTTGACAGAGTTGTTTAAAGCCCATGGTGGGCTGATTGCGAAAGAAATTTCGAAAATTTTAATTGAGTATGAAAAAGCCCTAAATTGAGGGCTTTGACAGAGGCATTAGCTTATAGTTCTTCAAGAGCTGCTCTTAGGTGTTTATCTTGGCTTCTAATATATGATTGATATATTGTAGCATCTAGTCGATCTTCTTCAGACTGGCTGTTACATAATAAGCTATACAACCTGTCTATTGCTAAAAAAAGAGTTTTAAATTCAATATCAAAGTAGTAATCATCATAAAAATCTTCATTCTTAATTTCTTGATTCAATTTTTCATAATTTCTTTTGAACGTATTTAGCATGTCTTTAACAAAATTTATATCTGTTGAATCACAGCTAAAAATTGCATTTTGTGTTTTTTCTAGTGGATAGAATGATTCTGCTCCAATTGTATCTTTTACAATCTTTGTTAAATCTATCATCGGTTATTCTCTGTATTTTTTAGTATATCTATATTGATTATTTATTTTAAAGTGGTCAAGAGATGATCAATTAATTAAAAGCTTAAAGTTTTTTCGATATTTTATATATCCCTGTACAGACTAAAAGAGCCACCAAAAAAACCATTTCTCTATGTTTTTGCTGTGTTACTGCAAACAGCAAGAAAGAAGAATACACAATAATTAAGCTATCAAATTTCAGTTGCTGACAAGCACTTAAAAGCCTGTCCGAAAATTGAGGCGTATCACCTATGCTTTATTTGGTATAATTATCTAAAAATAGACTAGAATCCTAGTCACTTTTATTTTTTACGGTACATTTAAAATATATAAATAAATTAATTATATAAAACAATATTTTAAAATTTAATTCGTGTACACGCTGAGTAACTTGGAATCACTTGTCACAGCTGACTTGAAAATTTTATGATTACTGAAAATTATCAACCCGTTAAAAAACAAAAAATATGAGTTGAATATAAAATGGACAAAATTCATTAAACTGCTATTGTTGCGTGTATAAAAATAAAATTTGGTTAAATTGAATAATGAATCAAAACAATAAGATTCTTATCGCTGCAAGCCTAGCGAATGGTGGCTGTTTCTCGATGATTTTGCCCATACTTGCACCTTTGGTTCGTCAAATGAAAATGACCGAATTGCAAGGTGGAGCCTTGATTTCGGCGGGCGCATTATTGATGGCGATCGGGGCGATCTACATTTCTAAACAGCAAAATAAATACAGTATTTATAGCTTATTAAGTGTTGGTTTTATCGGTATGACCCTCACTTGGGGCTTATTTACCACAGTTTTGGCTTATGGGATTGAATATCATATTGCTACGATGCTGCTGTTTACCTTGTTATTGTTAGCTCGGGCAAGTATGGGCATTTTTATGGCGATGCCACAAATCGCTTTACAAACCTACGTCATGACCAAATACAGCTCAGAACAACATCGTAGCCAGGCCATGTCGAAGTTTGGAGCATTAAATAGTGCTGGTTTGGTGCTGGGACCATTTTTAACGACGCTTTTATTGGCTTGGGGCATGCTGACGCCGTTATGGGTTGCCTTTATTATTTTTGCTTTTATTAGCCTTTATATTGTACTGAAATTTGATCGTCAGGAAGCTGATGTTTCTCATACTTCTGAGCAGGTTATACCCACTGAAAATATGACATTCGCCCACAATGAAGCGTTTTCTTTGCGTAACAGTATGGGGTGGTTTGTATTAGGATTTAGTCTCTATATGGCGATTGTCACATTAAATCTCACCGCAGGTTTTTATATACAAGATCAATTTCAAATTTCAACTCAGCAGAGTGCAATTTACTTTGCCCAATGTTCTTTGATTGCCGGAATATCATTAGTGATTATGCAAACGGCTATTTCCGGGTTTTTACAATGGTCTGTGCAGCGCTTATTGTGGATTGGGCTGGTGTGCATGATGCTGGGCTTGCTGATCTCTATTCGCACCACACATATTCATATTTTCCAAAGTGCCTATGTTTTATATGGTGTTGCTGTGGCTTGCCTTACTCCAGCATTTACCACAGGTGCTGCCCAATCTGCACCACAGCAACTCCAGGTTAAAGTTGCCAGTTTTTGTACTGCGACCCAGGCTTTAAGTTTTGTATTTGGTCCATTGGTCAGTACCGGTTTGTATCAGTGGCATAGCGATTATCCATTTTATTTATTAATGATCATGTTTATGCTTCTTGCTGTTTATTTCCTGTGTTATCAAAAGAATATGCAGCCATCTTCAGTTCCGGTGTGATTATGTTCATGCAATTATAGTTCTAAGTTGGTGGCTGGGGATTTATTGATAAAGCAATGAAGTTTGTGACACGATTTAAGTATGAAAAAGCTGAATATAATTCAGTGTTGGTTGAATATTACTAAATCAATGCCCCGAGAAAATTAATATCATTCATGCTTTAATAAGGTGATTGAATTTAAAGTGATTTGATGTGTGTTCTTAAAGCCTTCTACGCCCGTTGTTCCTACACTTGCAGGGGATTATCCTGAATGGCATCGCGGACGCGAGCATTTTTCGTTATGGTATATCGAAATTGAGCATCCAGAATTATTAGAGTATTTAAATCAGCTGCGTTCGGTTTTTTCAGATTTTTTATACACGCCCAATACCCGCCAATTTCACATTACTTTATTTATTTGTGGTTTCCTCACCGAGCAAAACCCAGTTTGGGATGATGATTTTTGTATTGAAAAGATGCATCAACATATTCAACATTTAACAGATGATTTTCAGAATAAAATTCAATTAAAAACCGGTCGCATCAACAGTTTTGAAAGTGCCTTATTTGTCGAAATTATTGATGAAAATGGCATCCTTTTAAAATTGCGTCATTTACTCGGACAAAGTGCCGATGAAATTGCACCGCTCGACTATTGTCCACATCTTACTTTAGGTTTGTATCATCAAGATTTTAATAGCGATTTAATTTTTAATCGTATCAACAGCATTGAACAAAAAAGCTTTGAATTTTCAGTCGATCAACTGACTTTTGGCACATATAACGCAAAAATATTGCAAGGTCAGCTCTATCCATTTCATCAATTTCAATTGGGTGACGTATGATGCAACTCATTTTAGGTGGCGCACGTTCTGGTAAAAGTCGCCTTGCGGAACAAATCGCAAAAGATTCAAATCTTAATGTAACTTATATTGCAACCGCACAAGCATTCGATGCCGAAATGCAGCAACGTATTCATCATCATCAAGCACAACGTCCAGCACATTGGACTGTAATTGAAGAACCTTTATATTTAGCCAATTGTTTAATCGAGCTGGATCAACCTAATCAAGTGATTCTGGTCGATTGCTTGACCTTGTGGATGAGCAATTTATTGATGCATGAAAATCCTGAATTACAGATGCACCAATGCCAAAAGCTGCTGGATATTTTACCGATATTAGAGTCAGACGTTATTTTAGTCAGTAATGAAACAGGTTTGGGCGTGATCCCGATGGGTGAACTTAGCCGTAAATTTGTTGATGAGTCGGGACGTTTGCATCAACAGTTAGGGCAAATTGCCGATAAAGTGGTGTTTTGTATTGCAGGTTTTCCCATGATTTTAAAAGGAGAGAAATAATGAACTGGTGGTTGGATGCGTGTAAAATGCCAAGTGCGGAAGCAAAAAAACTGGCTGAAGAACATCAATTACAACTGACCAAACCAACAGGCTCATTATCTGAACTTGAAAATACCGCGGTGCTATTGGCAAGTTTGCAAGACAATCCACGTCCCAATGTAGACCAGCCTTGGATTACGATTTTTGCTGGTGATCATGGCGTAATGGAAGAAAATATTTCTGCCTATCCACAAGCCGTGACACGCCAAATGCTACAAAACTTCACCACGGGCGGCGCTTGTATCAGCGTGATTGCTAAAGAATATAATGCCAAATTACAAGTCATTGACTGTGGTTCTGTGGGTGATGCCTATGAATATGCAGGCGTAGAACGTTATTGTATTATTCCGGGAACAGCAAATTTTGCCAAACACGTTGCCATGACTGAAGCGCAGTGTATTGAAGCCATGAATCTGGGATGTAAAAGCGTAGAAGATGCCGTTGCTTATGGTGCATCTATTTATGTTGCTGGGGAAATGGGCATTGGCAATACCTGTTCTGCATCAGCAGTTGCCTGTTTTTTACTGAATGAACCTGCTGAACAGCTCACAGGTGTAGGTACGGGTATTCGTGAAGAACAATTAATTCATAAAAAAAATGTCATTAACCAAGCCATCGCTTTACACCAAGATTATGTTGCTCAGGATGTCTTTAAAGCACTTTGCTCGGTCGGTGGTTTAGAAATTGCAGCAATGACGGGTGCCTATATTCGCTGTGCACAGCTCGGTTTGCCTATGCTGGTAGATGGTTTTATAACCACAGTTTCAGCACTTGTAGCGGTACGTTTAAATCCTGTAGTCCGTGAGTGGATGCTGTTTGGACATCAATCGGCTGAATATGGACATCAGCGTTTATTGCAGGAACTGAATGCAAAAAATCCATTACTCAAACTGGACTTGCGTTTAGGCGAAGGTAGTGGTGCAGGAGCTGCTTTAGGCGTGATTAAACTGGCGTGCAGTCTGCATAACAACATGGCCACTTTTGCAGAAGCAGCCGTTATTGGAGAAAAGGTTTAATCTTAAAAGTATTCAACAGGATATTGAACATGTTAAAGATTGATCTGCTTCGCCATGGTGAAACGACTCTAAGTCATACCTTGCGCGGTTCTACAGATGATGACTTAACCGAATTGGGTTGGTCGCAGATGCAGCAGACCATAGATCAGTCTTGGCATGCAGTTAAGCCCGATTCTATGCATAAATCGGTGCAATGGGATGTGATCTTTAGTTCGCCCTTAAAACGCTGCCGTTTATTTGCAGAATCGGTCGCCGATCAAAAGCAACGACCTATCTTTTACGATGCAGGTTTGCAAGAAATGCATTTTGGCGATTGGGAAGGTATATCCATCCAAATGATTTATGAAAATGAACCTGAATTACTGGCGAATTTTTGGCAACAACCGACTATATTCAGTCCGCCGAATGCAGAAAATATGCAGGATTTTTATCAACGCATCTGCAATAGTCTGGAAAAAATGCAACAACAGATGCTGGAAAATGGTTGGCAGCATGCTTTAGTGGTGACGCATGGCGGTGTGATTAAACTTTTAAAATGTATCGCTTTAAATCACTCACTGGATGATATTTTAAAAATGACTGCAGAATTAGGACAACTCAATTCCTTTGCAATTCATGAAGATGCTTCAATTCATTTGCTCAAGGAATAACAGCAATGACACCATTTTTTATTGCCTTGCAGTTTTTAACGACATTTCCTGTTCAGTTGAAAGAAATGCCGAGCACACAGCAAAATGGTCAATCTTTACTGTTTTATCCACTGATTGGCTTGATGATTGGTGTAATTTTATTTGCTATTGCCACGCTGCTGCATGCATTGCCGGTAATCTTGCTAAGCAGTTTGATTTTAGTGGTCTGGATCTGGTTGACAGGTGGTTTACACCTTGATGGTTTAGCTGATACTGCCGATGCCTGGGTCGGTGGTTTTGGCGATAAAGAGCGCACATTAAAAATCATGAAAGACCCGAGTTGTGGTCCTATTGGGGTTTTAAGTTTAATTATCCTATGTCTGATTAAATGGTCAGCACTGTATGTATTGTTAGAAAAACAACTCTATTCTGCGCTGATTTTATTTCCGATATTGGGTCGTTTAGCCCCCTTATTTTTATTTTTGACTACCCAATACGTGCGTGAAAAAGGTTTAGGATCTTCAATCGCAGAATTTATTCCTAAAACGGGCGCAGTGATTCTATTTATATTGTGTTTGGTTGCATCTGCATATTTTTCTTGGGCGGGGATTTTAACTGCAATAATATTTATAAGCATCTTAATCTATTTACGCTACAAATTTATTCAGCGAATTGGTGGAATAACTGGTGATACAGTCGGAGCAAGTATTGAAATTTGTGAGGCTGTGAGTCTGTTGTGTTTGGTGATATTGAGTTTTTATTTACCTGTGGTTTGGCTTTAAATATTTTTGCTTCAATTAAGCTTTAAAGCCAGCAAAATCATATCTGCCATGGCCACTCCCGCAATACCGGTAATCATGGTAAATAAAATTACCAGTTCAACCAAACCGCCAATATTTGAAGTCAGTTCCATGGCAAAGGGTGTCGAAATAGAACGTGCCATTAAGCTATAAGTGGTTTCTTGATTAAAGCTGAATAACTTTGCCAAATAAAATGAGCTGATCACACCAGCTATTTAGAACGACATAAAATCCAGTCTTAAACCTGGATCAATCCTATTTATAGACAATTCGGTGGTTTAGGAATACCTGCCAAACGGCTTAAATGACGTGCCACCAAACCAGTATTAAATTTGTCTTGTAACACTGCATTATTAATGTCAGAACTGACCGTTTTCATCAGAAATTTAATCAAGGGGCGAGTCGCAGGTGAATGACCAAACTGTTGATAGAACTGGCGTACCGCATGCAGGACTTCAAAATGCCAAGCTGTAAGTTCTAAACTTAAAGTATTTGCTAGCTCTTGAGCAACTTCTTCATTCCAAATAGTGTAATCGACTAAGTGACCATCTTGATCGAGTTCTAAATTCATCATTAATCTCAAATTAGTTCAAACGAATACAACGGGTATGGTTCAGGCAAATGTCTGCAAATTCGGCATAAGAAATAATCTTCATATTCTCAGTTTTTTGTCCTGCCAAAATTTCAGCATCAGTTTCCAATACATAGAGGCAATTCAATTGTTGCAAGAAAGGCTGTTGAAACTGTAATACCGATTCACCCATTAAAATCACGCTATCTTCAGGGCTGTAGAGTTGTTCGAGTTTTGTCAGTACCGATGGGGTCGCTGAAAAATTACTTTGCACTAAATATAAGCTTTTATTCGACATGATTATTTCACTCATCATCTTTACCAGTACAGCACAAAATCAAAATTTTGAATAAACTCACTATTCAGCTCCACAAATTCAATATCCTGTTGAGCTTGAGTCACAAAGTGAGCGTGCTGATTTTTCTTTTCCACTAACACAGGGGTGAGGTCATAAAACTCAAAGCTATCGACCATATTGGATGCTACTTTGAAGGCATGTTTAAGCTGTTCAAATTGCAGTTCTGAGTTGAGTAAACTTAAAGCTGCATCTTGCAGCAAGACTTTGACTTCACAGCCGAAAGTCGCCAGCACCATGGTGGCAGACAAGCTTTCATGCACTTGTAAATTGGCAAGATTGGCTTGAGTTAAAATAACGAGTACAGATTTCACACAATTTACCTTTTAAAAGCAACAAATTCCAAAAAATAACGTCTTAGAATTGAATCAGACGTTGTGCTGATTGGACGGCATCGGCAAGTTCACCCAGTCCAACCAATTCAAAGCCTTGAGCAAGATTTTGTTGACTAATTTGATGTCGTTTTGCATTTTCCTGATCGGTAATACCACGTGCCAATGCAGCACTGACACAAACCGGCAAACGAATGGCCAACTTTTGCCACTCTTCAGTCAGATGACGTTGATCATCAGGAGTCCACTGTAAGGCATTCGCAACAGAAACACCGTCCTGATAGAAAAAAACGCGAAATGCTTGGTTTTTAGCGTGTAAAGCCTGTGCTAAACCAAGGGCATGCCAAGCATAGATCGAGGTCGGAGCGGAGGTAATTAGTAATAAGGTACTCATTGAAATTCACTTGAGGAATGCCCAATCCAATGTTGATGCATCCAGACTTCATAAGAAAAAGGTAGTATACAATGATTTTAGTGACTGGTGGTTTAGGCTTTATAGGTTCACATATTGCTTTAAGCCTGATGGCGCATGGGCAAGAAGTCATTATTGTCGATAATTTATCCAATGCAAATTTACAAACCTTAGAACGACTTGAATATATTTCAGGCATGTATGTGCCATTTGTCAAAATTGATATTCGAAATACACCGGCTTTAAACAAAGTTTTTGAACAATATTCTGTAGAAGCGGTCATTCATGCCGCAGGCTTTAAATCAATTGAAGAATCAGCACTTAAGCCGCTGGAATACTATAACGATAATGTCAGTTGCATTATGAGTTTGCTGCGTGCCATGCAGCGCACTGGAGTCAGAACCTTAATCCATTTATCCAGTTTGACCGTGTATGGACAGTCGAGTTCGACCCTGTCAGAAGATACACCTTTTAACTATTTTTATCCGAATCCTTATATCAAGTCGCAACAAATGGCAGAAGAAATCATACGAGATACCGCACTCACAGACAGTGAGTGGAAAATTGCGATCTTGAGATTAAGCAATATTTCAGGTGCATTTGAACATGCTGTTTTAGGTGAGTTTGTTGCACCCTTGCCTAAAAATATTATTCCCTTGGCACTGCAAGCTGCAGCCAAGCAACGAGACTATATCGAGTTACGTCAGCAAGCTCAGACCTTAGACCGCACCGTTGAACGCAGCTTCTTACATGTGTTGGATTGCTGTGATGCGATTATAGCGACTTTACAGTGGCTCAGAACTCAGCCTTACACCTGTGATGCTTTTAATATTGCAGGGCAGAATATGTCCATTCGTGCTTTACTGAGTGAAGTCGCCAAAGTCACCAAGAGCGAAATTAAAACCATAGATGCACCATTTTACGCCTATGCTGAATTAGACCAGGTTGGGGCAACCGCAGGGAAAGCACGTGAAATTTTAAAATGGCAGCCTAAACGCACGATTACCCAAATCATAGAAGATTCCTGGCGTTTTTATCAGCAAACCCTAAAAGGACGTTAAAGAAAATTTATGTAAATAATAATCATTTGTAATTGTAAAATGTTTGATTAAGATCATTAAATATGTCAAAACAGATGAATTGGCTAAAGTTATAAAACTACATGGAAATGAGGTTGATGATGCAAACACGTATTGAACATGACACCATGGGTGATGTTGAAGTTCCGAGTGAAGCAATGTGGGGGGCGCAAACACAGCGTAGTTTGCAAAACTTTAAAATAGGGCAAGAACGCTTACCCCGATCCATGATTCGGGCCATGGGTCTGGTAAAAAAAGCGGCAGCCCTCACCAATGCCGAGTTAGATCAAATTCCTCATGAATTGTCACACTATATTGTCAATGCAGCGGAAGAAGTGATTGCTGGGAAATGGGATGCACAATTTCCATTGGTGGTGTGGCAAACAGGTTCAGGTACACAAAGCAATATGAACTGTAATGAAGTCATTGCCAATATTGCCAATCAAAAATTGGGCAATCCTTTAGGTTCGCAAAAACCAGTACACCCGAATGATCATGTGAACCGTGCACAATCGACCAATGACTCTTTTCCAACTGCCATTCATGTCGCAGCGAGTTTGCAAATCAATGAACTGCTTATTCCAGCAGTACAACGTTTACGCGATACATTAGATGAAAAGTCGAAAGAGTTTTCGGACATTGTGAAAATTGGACGTACGCATTTACAAGATGCAACCCCGTTAACGCTGGGGCAAGAATTTAGTGGTTATGTGGCGCAGCTCGATCATGCCTTAAAACGTTTACACTATGCCTTATTGGGCTTATATGAATTACCTTTAGGCGGTACGGCAGTCGGAACTGGCTTAAATGCACATCCTGATTACGCCGTAAAAGCAGCGGCACAATTGGCAAGCTTAACCGATTTACCTTTTGTCACTGCACCAAACAAGTTTGAAGCTTTGGCAGGGCGTGATGCTGCGGTATTTGCATCGGGTGCTTTGAAAACATTGGCAGCCAGTCTAAATAAAATTGCCAATGATATTCGCTGGTTAGCCAGTGGTCCTCGTTGTGGATTTGGTGAGATTCGCATTCCTGAAAACGAACCCGGCTCAAGCATTATGCCAGGCAAGGTGAATCCGACCCAAAGTGAAGCCATGACCATGGTCGTTGCTCAAGTTTTGGGTAATGACACGACAATCAATGTCGCTGGAGCTTCGGGTAACTTTGAGTTGAACGTATTTATGCCAGTGATTGCATTTAACTTATTGCAATCGATTCAATTACTGGGCGATGCATGTAATAGCTTTAATGATCATTGCGCAGTCGGTATTGAGCCAAACCGAGAAAAAATTGATTATTTCCTGCATAACTCGCTCATGTTGGTTACTGCTTTAAATCCGGTAATCGGCTATGAAAATGCCGCGAAAGTCGCGAAAACCGCATATAAAGAAGGCAAGACACTAAAACAGGTGGCAGTTGAATTGAATTTGGTCACTGCAGAACAGTTTGATGCTGTGGTGATCCCTGAAAATATGGTTTCAGCTAATGTGAAATAAGCATCTAAAGGCTTGAACACTGATCTATTGATCATCAGTGGTTTTTATCTGAGGCATATATGCGTACAATATAGCGAGAAATTAACTGCTGATGATTGATTATGCTTGATGTTTATTTAACAGATGTTCAGAAAAAAGTGCAATTTAAGGATTATCCGGGTGAGCATCCTGTTAAATTTATTTTGAATTTTAAAAAGATTTTTCCGAGTGTGATGGAACTGCTTCTTCCAGTGCTTCCTAACGATGAAAATTTGGATGAAATGACTTGGGAATCGACCACAAAAGATTTTGAGTTGTTCAAATTACTGTTAAGTGGCTGGGGCGTAATTGAATTACGTTTAAATGCGATTAGCCAATTTAAAAATAAGAACTATGCCGATCAATTGGTTAAAACTGCGCAACAAAAACGTAAAGAGTTTGCTAAAATCAATAAGATGCTGAAAACAGTTGAACTGGATTATTTATTTATGCATGAAATTCATGCATTGATTGATGCCGAACTGGTTGAAATTGGTGAAAAATTCTATTTACCAACCTTACGTGATATCTGGAAGCATAAGGTATCGCAAAGTGTCTTGAATGCTAAATTCTAAAACACCCTAAAATGTAATAAGAATCCTCCAAATATTGGGGGATTTTTTATGGTTGCTGAATTTATCAAAGACCTAGCTAAATTGTAGGCAAGATTCTATATAAAAAATTAAAGATTTAATTATCAATAAAATGTACTAGATATTGGAATTATTATTGCATATGGTAGGACAGCAATAAATTTGCATCTGCATGGTTATAAAATTTGATATTTCACATTTTCTTAACAGTGTAAGCAGATTGTTTCAAATCTTCCCGAGGAAATATCAAAGGATTTCATTCAATGTCGAATCAGTTTTTAGATTTAATTAATAAACGCCGTACCATTTATGCAGTGGGTAAAAATGTAGAGCAAAGCCCAGAATATTTAACTCAATTGATTCAACATGCTATTAAACAAAGTCCATCATCTTTTAACTCGCAATCTTCACGTGCCGTAATTTTATTTAATGAGCAGCACGAAAAATTTTGGGGCTTTGTAAAAGAAAAACTCAAGTCTTATGCAACAGATGCAGAAGCTGCTGCAAAAACCAGTGCCAAAATGGACAGCTTTGCTGCCGGTGTCGGTACGGTTTTATTTTTTGAAGATATGGATGTGATTAAAGGCTTGCAAGAGCAGTTCCCATCTTATGCCGACAATTTCCCGGTTTGGGCAGAACATTCCACAGCAATTGCACAATTTGCGACTTGGACTGCGTTACATACGGATGGTTTAGGTGCATCACTGCAGCATTACAACCCGATTGTGGATGAACAAGTGCATGCTGAATGGAATATTCCTGCAAGCTGGAAACTTCGTGCCCAGCTCGTGTTTGGTTCTGTAGAAGGTGAAGCCAAAGACAAAGGCTACATGGATGATGCAGTTCGTTTTAAAGTCTTTAAATAATTGTTGATTTTATAAGAAAAAAATAAAAAAGAGAGGTCAATATGACCTCTCTTTTTTGAATCTGTCTTTATAGAAGGAACTTTCTATCATCGCTATTTTTAGAGGCTTGTTTTAAGCAGAGGCGTGTTGGTGTTTACTTGCCTTGCGACCATGCAATAGGTAGTAGATGACGATACAGACTAAAACACACATTGCACTGTAGAAATACAGTTGTGAATAGTCGATGTAATCCAGTGCCTGACCAATGAAATAAGGACCAAACCCTAAACCTGCATCCAGAAAAATAAAGAAGGTCGAAGTGGCAAAACCCATACGCTCAATACTGGCACTTTTTACCGCAACCGTTTGGCAAACTGACTGAATGTTGCCATAACCGAAACCCAGTAAACTCGCACAAAGCAACAGCATAAACGAACTTTGCACCTGACTTAATAAAACCAGAGCAATTGCCATAATGATAAAAGCAGGATACATAATGATATTTTCGCCTTTACGATCCATTAGTGGGCCGGTAAATGGACGCGAGATCAAGATGGCAATGGCATACATCAAAAAGAAAAAAGAGGCTGTTTCAACCAGATCAATTTCTTTGGCGTAAAAGTTGATGAAGGACAACACACCTGAATAGCAAATGGAAGCCAATAACATAATGAATGAAATCGGCAGTGCTTTGTGTTCAATAAATTGGGAAATCCAGCTGGGTTTCTTAGCGGGTACAGAAATATCCAGTGGGTTGTTTTGTTGCGGAAGATTCGGCACTTGAATCAGAAGAGCAACCACCAGACAGCTCACCGCGATAATGCTTGAAACAATAAAAATGGCATCATAACCAATGTGCAGCATCATCCATATGGCGAGGAAAGGACCAATCGCCGTTCCCAAAGTACTGCTCATGCTGTAGTAACCAATGCCTTCACCACGACGAGTTGGCGGCAATATTTGTGCAATGATGGTGCCTAAAACAGTGGAGGCCATGCCCATCATAAAGCCATGCATAAATCGTACAAGCAAGAGCATGCCGACATCGAACTTCATGAAGTAGAAGCCAGAAAAGATCAGGAAGCCGGTTAAACCCACCATCAGCGTGGTTTTACGTCCAAAGCGTTCCAGAAATTTACCAACAAACAAACGGCCAATCAGCGTACCGACAATAAATAAACCCGAGACTAGACCTGCTTGTGCCGTGGTGGCACCGAGTTCAGCAACAGCATAACCGACAATAACCACCACCAACAAATAGAAAGTCAGTACAAGCTGAAAGTTAATCGAGCTGACAAGAATAAAATTTTTTGACCATAAGGGAGCATTTTCATTCATGGTTGTGTACCTGATTTAAGCTCTTGCAGATGTTCCATAAGTGTATGAAGGGTGTCTAATGTGCAATTTTGTGAATTTTGATCTACTGGCAATAACAGTTTTTGTTCAAACACATCCATTTTTTCAGAGCAAATTTGAAAAAGTTCTATACCTTTTGCACTCAGGATCAGTTTCTTTTGCCGTTTATCTTCAGTATCCACGTGTTCAAGTACTTCCAGTTGCATCAGTGCATGAATACGTTTTGCAATGGAGGGCTTGGAGACATTCAGATATTCCGCAATGTCGATAGAGGTACAGCCTTGTTTTAACTGAATCACATACAGCACTTGCCATAAGGAGTAATTCAATTGATGGGGCAATAAAATGGTATTGATTTCATCACTCATTAGGCGCGCGCAGCGCAATAATGAAGCACGGAATTTAAGTTGGGGAGACATAATAGTTAGCTAGGGTAACTAAATTAATTAAACTTTACGCCTCTTTAAACGGTTGTTCAAGTATTAAGCAAGCTGAAAGCAGGATTTATAGGCAAAAAAAGACCCATCACATAAATGAATTCAGACCACTTTTAAAATGCTTCTTTATAAACTGTAGTGAGTAGGGGGAAGAGTGTATTGAAGTGCTTGGAATTTAAAGTATAGGTTCAAACACTTTCTAGTGAATCGTCCAGTGTATATATGTTTGGAATAGAATTTTGTTTCTACGTCGTGGGTTGCTACGTCAGTATTGTAAGGTCTATGTTGACTTGGTTGTGACCTCTGATTTTGCTATTCAAATAGGGATGGATCGAATTCAGTTGCCTGTCTCCGTATTAGTACAGACCTTTAAACACGTTTATTTCGAGCTGCAACGACTATTTTTAATGCCGCAGGGTCGAGCTCCGCCTTTATCTCTATAAAAATTGCATTCCATATTTTAGACGTGCAACTGACCAACCATTTTATCGAGATCAGTATGAATATTCATTTCTTTCCTTCATATGCGAGGAAACAGACAGCTTTTGCCCAAATTTTAGTTTTTTTAAATGATGGTGAAATAATAAATCAACATACTTCAATGAAGTTTCGAGGGTATTCTGAAACAGGTCAAAACAACAAAATAGCGCGACTGTGTATCTGCGTGCTCAATCACCACATTAACGAATTTAAAAAGGTGATGTTATGAATCTAGGATTAACCGCACTTGAACTGGCACGAATCCAATTTGCTTTCACCGTCTCGTTTCATATTATTTTCCCTGCAATTTCGATTGGTCTAGCGAGCTTCCTTGCTGTTTTAGAGTGGCGCTGGCTTAGAACTCAAAATCCGGTCTATCAAGACCTGTTCAAGTTTTGGGTCAAGATATTTGCCATTGCCTTTGGTATGGGAGTGGTCTCTGGCGTGGTCATGAGTTACCAGTTCGGAACCAACTGGAGTGAATTTTCCCGTATTTCAGGCAGTGTAACCGGACCACTTTTAGCCTATGAGGTGCTGAGTGCCTTTTTCCTGGAAGCCGGATTTCTGGGCATTATGCTATTTGGTTGGGGGCGTGTTGGTCCTCGGGCACATTTCTTTGCCACCGTCATGGTGGCAGTCGGCACCTGTATTTCCATGTTTTGGATTCTGTCTTCTAACAGCTGGATGCAGACACCCCAAGGTTTCAGCATTGAAAATGGCATTATCGTGCCGCAGGACTGGCTTGCGATTGTGTTTAATCCCTCGTTTCCATATCGCTTGGCGCATATGGCAATGGCTGCATTCTTGGTATCGGCCTTGCTGGTTGCGAGCACAGCAGCATGGCATTTAATCAAAGGTCGCCGTGATGCATTGGTCAAAACGTCTTTTTCCATGGCTTTATGGATGATATTGGTTCTTACACCTTTGCAGGTTCTGATTGGAGATATGCATGGTATCAATACCTTAAAGTATCAACCTGCAAAAATCGCTGCGATAGAAGGGCACTGGGAAACCAATCATAATGAAGGCATGCCTTTGTACTTATTTGGTATTCCAGATATGCAGGCAGAAGAAACCAAATATGCGATAGGTATTCCAAATGTGGGAAGCCTGATTTTAACCCATTCCATGAATGGCAAAGTTCAGGGCTTGAAAGAGTTTGCACCTGAAGACCGACCAAATTCAACCATTGTGTTTTGGAGCTTTCGGATCATGGTAGGTCTGGGCGTGTTGATGCTGTTATTAGCGCTAATCGGTTTATGGCTTAGGAAAACTGGCCGGTTCTATGAAAGTCCATGGTTTCACCGTTTTGCACTGATTATGGGACCCTCCGGTTTTATTGCAATGCTGGCTGGATGGTTTACGACAGAGGTGGGACGTCAACCTTGGGTGGTCTATGGTGTAATGCGGACTAAAGATGCGTTATCACCGGTATCGGCAGAACAGGTCGGATTAACCCTGATTATTTTTGTCGTGGTGTATTGCGTGGTCTTTGGGATCGGCATTTATTACATGTTGCGAATCATGCATAAAGGTCCGGAATTTGTTCATTCAGTACCGCATAGTGAAGAAAAGGTCATTCAAGCCTCACATCGTCCATTGGGCAGTACCGATGAAGAGCTGGATGGTCCACCTCTCGACAATCACCAGGAGAATGACAAATGATTGATTTATCTTTTATCTGGATTGTAATTATTGCCGTTGGTGTACTGATTTATGTGGTACTGGATGGTTTTGACTTAGGCATCGGCATCTTGTTTCCTTTCTTTAAAGCCCAACAAGAACGTGACGTGATGATGAATACTGTTGCTCCGGTATGGGATGGCAATGAAACCTGGATGGTATTGGGTGGGGCAGGCTTATTTGCTGCATTTCCCCTGGTGTATTCGACGGTGCTTTCTGCGCTATATCTCCCCATCATTCTGATGGTGATTGCACTTATTTTCCGCGGCGTGGCTTTTGAATTCCGTTTTAAATCCAGACGTAACCGACATCTTTGGGACATGGCCTTTATTGGCGGTTCCATTTTAACCGGATTTTTGCAGGGGATTATTCTGGGTGCATATATTCAAGGGATTAAAACCACCAATGGAATCTATACCGGAGGTGGTTTGGACTGGTTAACGCCATTTTCAGTCTTTACGGGTATCGGTGTAGTGGTGCTGTATGCCACTTTAGGTTGTGGCTGGCTGATCTTTAAAACTGATGCGGACTTGCAAAATCGAATGTATCAACTCATGCCGAAGATGATTATTGCCTTATTTATTATTTTTGGCGGCGTCAGTATCTATACACCTTTGGCGCATCCGGCAATTGCAGAACGCTGGTTCAATCAACCGCAACTCACTTATTTTAGTCCAGTCCCGATTCTGGTTTTGGTGTTTACCTTTCTGGCTTTACGCGCTTGCAAGCAACGCAAAGAACTCAGTCCATTTATCTACACTCTGGCTTTGGTGTTTTTGGCATATACCGGTTTTCTCATCAGTTTATGGCCTTATATCATTCCGCCATCCGTTACGATTTGGGATGCAGCTGCACCGCAAAGCAGTCAGTTATTTGCCTTAATTGGTGCACTGCTTTTGATTCCGATTATTCTGATTTATACAGGATTATCCTATTGGGTATTCCGCGATAAAGTACGAATTGGTGATAAAGGCTATCATTAAGGAGTGAATATGAAACTCTCACAAACCCAGTGGTTTATTGTTTTGTGGCTAGGCGGATTTTTTGCTTTAGCTCTAGTGGCTGGGGCATTCCGGCTCTTAATTCAGTTGGCCTATATTTAATAACGAAAGAAAGTTACTTTAAAAGTGGTCTGCTAAAAACAGACCACTTTGTTTTTGTAGAGCAGACCACTTTATCGAGGTTTAAGTTCTATATTATGTTTATTCATTTTATAGTGCGTATTGTCCGAGGCGATCATGCTGCGAAGCCTAAGCTTCCAATTTATTTTAGATTTTTTTGAATTTACTCAAATTGATTCTACAAAAATTTTGCAACGACTGGGGATTGAATCCCTTGACGAATTTGATGTTATTCTTCAGCAAAGCCTAGCGGTTCGATCTGCGCAGCAATCATCCCATAATTACATCATTCAAAGTTCGACTTTAGAAAATAGCCTAAGTTATTTATTTACGCCTTTTATTCATGCAGTGTTGAATCAAAATACGATTTATATCGCTCCACGACAAAATATTGTTGAACAGGTCTATGCGCATTATTTCCGTCTCGATGCTTTAGAACTGGAAAATCAGCAATCGGTTACTGAAATGAATCTATGTCTGGATTTGGTGCCAACAGAATTTAATGCGGCTGAATTTGGAATATATGCTTTAGCTAAAGCATTACTTGATCCTGCTTGTCAGCATCTGACGATGATCGGACAAAGTGGGCTGAATCCGGCCACAAAACAACAATTAGAAAGTTTATTCCAAGTCCGGATAGATGAAATTGTACTGGATCATAACCAGTTTAATTTGCCGGAAATTGATTTTAAAAAACTATTCTGGAAAAGAAAGACACCAGAATTGGCACAAGTCTGTCAAAGCATCGCGCAGGAAAATGCACCTTTAGTCAGCCGCCAGTTTCATATGAAATTAGATGATGCAGCGCATTTGATTGACGATTTAATGTATAGCGAACATCTTTTTGAAAAATTATCCGTCTTTGGTGAATTTACTGAAACCATCTTTAAAAACAATCTTGAATCGAAATTGAGGTATGTTAATGAACGAACCTAAAAAACCTTTCCCGTATTTAGTGGTGGGAATTAGCCTGTTATTAGGCTGCATGTTCCTTGGGTTTTTCTTCCTGGCAGTAACCAATGAGCCAGAGTATATGCCTTCACATCAGAAGAAGCTGGCTGAAGCAGCCAAGGTACAAATCAATAGATGATTCGCTCGCAGGATGAAGACCTTCTGAAAATAATGCCTTGTTTCGATAAGGCATTTTTGATTATTGTGAAATAAATATAAGTTGGATGCGTGCAGGTTGTGAAATGAAACAAAATGAATTTATCCAATTGTTAAGCCAAAATTTTGCACAGACCAATGAAAATAAATTAAGAACCAAAATATATTTAGCCATTAAAGCAACCTTGCCAAAATTAAACCTGCAGTCCGATTTTAAATGTCCATCTACACGGTTTTTATCCGAATATTTAGGGATATCTCGTGACACGGTAGAAAAAGTGTATGCCCAATTAGAACAAGAAGGTGTATTGCAACGGATTAAAGGCAAAGGTACGTTTATTAGGGCACACGTAAAAGTAGAACAGCTAGCATCTGAAGCAGTTGAATACCGACTTCCAGAGAATACCGAGCAATTAGAAAATCTATTTTTTGATCAAAACCTGAATTTTTTTGCCGATGGCATGCCTGAAATACGTAATTTCCCGTTTAAAAAATGGTACGAAACTGAAAAAAATGCGCTAAGCCAATATGGATTAAATATTTTTTTAAAAGATAATGCTGCTGGTGATGATTTATTGTGTCAGGAAATTGCCCAGCACATTAATTTAAATCGTAATACCCAAATATCTGCAGAGCAAGTGCTTATTGTGAATAGCACACAGCAAGCTTTATATCTTTGTGGACGGGTATTATTTAATCCGAATGATAAAATCATTATGGAAAATCCATATTATTCGAATGCCTATCAACTTTTTAAGCATATGAATCTGGATTTAAAATGTATGGGTTTAGATCGTGAAGGTTTGAAAATACAGGATTGTGACGATATTCAGGATGCAAAAGCAATTTATGTGACTCCGGCGAATCAGTATCCCAGCGGCATTCAAATGAGTGCAACACGCAAAAAGCAAATTATTGAATACGCAGAAAAAAATAATTGTTATATTCTTGAAGATGACTATGATTCGCTATTACTGAATAAAAGTCAAAACACCGCCATTTTAGGTTTAGACCCTTACCAAAGAACGATTTATCTGGGTTCTTTTAGTAAATATATTCTACCGAGTTTAAGACTTTCTTATTTAATTTTACCCAAAGCATTAATTGAGCCATTTAAGCGCTATCGCAATTATATTGATGGCAGTGCGCCGTCTCAATATTTTCAGGTTTTACTTGGAAATTTTATGCAACGCGGGCACTACGCTGAATATTTAAGACAGATGCAACAGCTCTATTTAAAGCGCTACCAAATATTTATGACTTGTTTTGAATTGTATTTATCTGAATTCTGTTTTGTGAAACAGCATCATCCCAGTATGCAGGTCGCGTGTTATTTTAAAGCAGAAATTCCAAATACCCTTGAACAAGCTTTGGTAAAGGGTGCAGAGCTACATAATATTGCCATTACACGTCTAAGCCAGTTTTATGAATATGATCGTGAATATGGTTTTGTGCTTGGTTTTAGTTCACTTAACGATACTGAAATTAAACTGTGTATGAAAGAACTCCGCCAACTCATACACAATGAATTGGCGCGCCTGATATAAAACAATCTGATATTTTTATAATAAAAATTGAATCCGGTTATTTATTCTGTTTACGATAAACACTCGGACGTACAGGACGGGAACTTTTCCATAAACCTTTTTTCTGTTTTTTGGCTTTGTCTTGAAGTGACATCATATGGTGTAGATGTTTTTTATCTTTGATGTATTCTTCATAGACCCATGCCGCACCACGTTTGACCATCTCTTCATTGATATTTTTACGATAACGATAGACCACACCGACACAGCGTCCATAACGGTCGATATCGGTAATTTTGACCCGAACCATTTTACCTTTAACCATGCTTTGGACCAGTCGCTGGGATTCCTTGCCATAGCTTTGACTAGATTCAGGTGCATCCACATAAGCAAAGCGTAACTTGGTTTCAGAACGTCTGATATTAAAACGGTAGCAGGTGAGGGTATCGCCGTCGCTCACTGCATTAACACGGCACCAATATTTTTTACCTTTTTTAAACGGACGAAATATATCCTTTAAGTAAAGGGTGATTTTATGCAGTAAATAATAGGAAATACATAAAGCGAATAGCCCTAGCACAATTTGCCAGGTTGTAGAGAGATGTAACAAAGTTATAACCCAAATCCTTAAAAATTAGCCGTATATCGACACAGCTTGGAGATGGAGCATTGTAGGTGAAAGCCACTATTTGCACGGCTTAAAAGCTAAACAGTCAGTGTTTTATTTTGTAGTGGTAAAATAGCCTAAGCAAATAATAAATCTCTATGAAATAGCCTAAGCAAAAATTTTAGAAATTTCGCTTCGCAAAAAACTATGCCGTGAATTTAATTCTAAATCACTATGCCAATACATTCCCAAATCAATATTTGGAAGTTCTACAGGAACATCAAAAATATTCAGACCATCGGCCAGTTGTAAATGAACCAATATATTTTTAGGAATGGTGAGAATAGCTTGAGGCTGTTGGCTTAAAATCTGCAGGGCAGTTGAATAATGTTGGCAACGTAAAAAAATCTGACGGGAAAGTTGTTTTCGGTTCAAATAAATATCTTCAACCAAAACCCCGGTACGTCGTGATGAAACGCCAATATGCGGTGAAGCCAGATAAATATCTTCAGTCATGCTTTGCTGTTGAGTACACACCACAAATTGGTCTTGCACGAGTTTTTCAAATTGAATTTTGTCCCCAAAGTTTTGTTCTAAATCAATCACAAAATCAATCTGCTGAGTGGCAAGATCGGTCAGGACATTTTTACGGTCTAACTTAATACTGGAAAATTGAATCGCTAAATTGAGTTGATGAAAATGTTCCACCAGTTTAGGGAAAATAATCGGCTCGATTTCATCATGCACTGCAATTTTTAAGGTCTGTACCATGCTCGGGTCAAAATTTTGTTTTTGTATTGAAATGCTTTGAATTGCAATCAAGGCATTTTTAATCACCGGATAAATTTGTTCAGCAAAGGGTGTGGGTAACATTTTGCTGCCTGCACGGACAAATAAATCATCCTGCAAATGCTGTCTTAGCCGTTGTAAGGCGTGGCTGGCAGCAGATTGGGTGATACATAAAATTTGAGCAGCTTTAGAGATACTGCTTTGCTCATAAATAGCAATAAAAAGTGGATATAAATTAATATCGATACGGTGGAAAATTGCCATATCAACGGTACTACCCATCGTACTTTTATTATGAATACTGTTCATAGTCTTGTATTGAATTAAATCATTTTGTTCATAGTAGTTTTCAAGCTAAGGTGCTGTAAAGAGCAGTGATGACAATATTTAGAGGGAAGTTAGCATGTTTGAATTATCAGCACGTGCACAAGATTTTGTAGAATGTACCAAAACCTTTATAAAAAATGAAATTGAACCGATTGAAACTGAATTTTGGAATGAAGTTCATACGCTGAATCAAGGTGGTGACTGGACCACATGGCAGTGGCCAGCGCAAATAGAAGTTCTTAAAGATAAAGCCAAAGTAGCTGGGCTTTGGAATATGTTTCTGCCTGATCCTGTTTTAGGTCAAGGTTTATCTGTACAGGAATATGCCCATATTGCCGAACTCACAGGCCGCAGCTTAATTGCACCGGTCGTGTTTAACTGTAATGCGCCTGACAGTGGCAACATGGAAGTGTTGTGGCGTTATGGTTCTGATGCACAAAAACACCAGTGGTTAACCCCCTTACTTGAAGGCAAAATCCGCTCCGTATTTTGTATGACTGAACCCAATGTCGCTTCAAGTGATGCAACCAATATGCAGGCGACGGCGGTCATTGAAGGTGATGAAATTGTTTTAAATGGCCGTAAATGGTGGTCGTCAGGTTTAGGTGATCCCAACGCAAAAATCATCATTTTCATGGCACATACGCCAGATGAAAGCAAAGACCGTCACCATCAACATTCCATGGTTCTGGTTCCTGTAGAAACTGCGGGGGTGAAAATTGAACGGATGCTGCCGGTGTTTGGTGATTATGATGCACCCCATGGACACGGCGAGATTAGTTTCAATAATGTGCGTGTTCCAGTTGCTAACTTTATTGGCGGGGCTGGCCAAGGTTTTGAAATTGCTCAAGGTCGTTTAGGACCTGGTCGAATTCATCATTGCATGCGCTGTATTGGCGCAGCAGAAAAATCATTAGAATTGATGATTGATCGTGGCATGAGCCGAACTGCTTTTGGTAAAGAAATTTTAAAATTGGGCGGTAACCTGGAACGAGTTGCTGAAGCCCGTGTTGCCATAGATCAAGCACGTCTTTTAACTTTGTATGCCGCGTATAAAATGGATACTTTAGGCAATATGGCTGCTTTGACTGAAATTTCTGCGATTAAAGTGGTTGCGCCAAGTGTACTGGAGAAAGTGGTGGATATGGCGATCCAAATTCACGGTGGTGCTGGGGTTTCGCGTGATACACCATTGACAGGTTTCTTTGCTCAAGCACGTAGCCTTCGTTTGGCCGACGGTCCCGATGAAGTGCATAAAGGCATGATTGCCAAACTTGAACTGGCAAAACGTGGTTACGGTTCACGTCGCAAGTAATATCTAAAAAATATTGTAGATGAGACTTCTTACAACTTTGTACAAATTTTCCTGTCAATAGAAAATGAAAAAGGTATAAATAAGATAATGTAAGAAGTCTTTTGAAATTGAAGATTTAGGAAAATAACAATGTCAGTCATTGATGTGAGTGGAAATGTTCGTCCGGGCGAAGAACTGGATGTAATTGCAGTAGAAAACTGGTTAAAGGAACAAGGTATTGATTTACAAGGGAAGGTAGAAGTCACTCAATATTCAGGTGGAGCTTCAAACTGGACTTACCGTTTGAAATATGACAATGCTGATTTGATTCTACGGCGTCCGCCTAAAGGGACTAAAGCCAAATCTGCCCATGACATGGCACGTGAATACAATGTGCAAAAAAATCTGGCACCGTTCTATCCTGTATTGCCTAAAATGGTGGCATTGTGTCAGGACGAATCCGTGATTGGTTGTGACTTCTATGTAATGCAACGCATAGAAGGCATTATTCCACGGGCCAATTTACCCAAAGAACTGCATTTTAATGAAGCTCAAGTTCACGAATTGTGTACCAATGTCATTGATAAGTTGATTGAACTGCATCAAGTACCTTATCAAAGGACGGAGCTGGAAAAACTGGGTAAGGGCGACGGTTATTGTCGTCGTCAGATTGAAGGTTGGGATGCACGTTATGAAAAAGCCAAAACCTTCAATGTGCCTTCATTTAAATATGTACGTAACTGGCTTAAAGACAATATTCCTGCGGATTCAACCATCTGTCTCATCCACAATGACTGGCGTTTAGATAATGTGATTTTAGATCCGAATCATCCCACTCAGGTCATTGGCGTGCTGGACTGGGAAATGGCCACTTTGGGCGATCCACTGATGGATTTAGGTTCAGCTTTGGCATATTGGGTGGAAGAGGCTGACAATCAAATTTTTAAAGCGACACGTCGTCAGCCCACCCATTTAAAAGGCATGTTTACCCGCAAAGAAGTGGTCGATTATTATTTGGAGAAAACGGGGCTGCAGCCTAAAAACTGGACCTTCTATGAAGTGTTCGGAATTTTCCGTTTAGCCGTAATCGCGCAACAAATTTATTACCGTTATCATCATAAACAAACCAATAACCCCGCATTTAAGGATTTCTGGATCGTCATTCATGCTTTACATATTCGTGCCTTAAAACTGATTGGTAAACAGAAGTTCGAAGCCAATGACATTGCACAGAAATATAAAGTAAAACTTCAGGAAATTTTAGGAAAAGTAAAATGACCACAATTTATCTGATTCGTCACGGACAGGCTTCATTTGGTGCGGAAAGTTATGACAAACTTTCACCAAATGGCGAATTACAGGCGAAATTATTGGGTCAGTATTTCAATCAAATTCTGAAAGAAGAACCTTATGTCGTTGCCGGTTCAATGCAGCGCCATCAACAAACTGCCAATCTTGCTTTGGCTGAATGTTTTCCCAAGGCAGTAATTCAAACCGACAGTGCATGGAACGAGTTCAACCATCAACAGGTTTTTGCCCAATATGAACCGCGTTTTAATGAACCGCATTTGTTAAAACAGGATGTCGAAAATGAAGTCAATCCACGGGCGTATTTAGCTAAAATTTTTGAAGGTGCCATTGAGCGCTGGACCGGTGGTGACTATCACCATGAATATGATGAATCCTGGCCAGATTTTAAAAGCCGGGTAGAAACGGCACTGCAAAATTTATGTGATGAATTGGCAAAAACCAAACCGCGTTATGCCGTGGTATTTACCTCGGGTGGTGTAATTTCGGTGGCTGCAGGAAAATTACTTGAGCTTAATCCAAATCGTACTTTTGCATTGAACTGGGCGATTACCAATACCAGTATGACCACATTACGTCTGGTTGGAAACGAGCCGCAATTGCTGAGTTTAAATGAACACCATTTCATTAAAGCTGAAGATCCTCAATTACTGACATGGATTTGATATTAAAAAAATAGACAAGGAATAGATCATGGCAAAAACGATTTTAATTACTGGGGCAAGCTCAGGTATTGGTGCGGGAATGGCACGTGAATTTGCACAAAAAGGCTATAACCTGGCCATTTGCGCACGTCGTTTGGAGCGTCTTGAAACTTTAAAGCAAGAACTTGAAAGCAAATATGGCATTAAAGTGAGTGCGAAAACTTTGGACGTGACCAATTACGATCAAGTTTTTGAAGTGTTTAAAGCTTTCAAAGAGGAATTTGGCACGATTGACCGTGTGATCGTAAACGCAGGTGTTGGAGATGGTCATCGTATTGGCAAAGGCAATTTTGAAATTAACCGTGCCACGGTAGAAACCAACTTTATTTCTGCTTTAGCGCAATGTGAAGCGGCTGTTGAAATTTTCCGTGCGCAAAATTCTGGTCATCTGGTGATGATTTCATCGATGAGTGCAATGCGTGGCATGCCAAAACATTTAACTGCGTACGGTGCAAGCAAGGCAGGGGTTGCACACTTGGCTGAAGGTATTCGTGCAGAACTGATTGATACGCCCATTAAAGTCACCACCATTTTCCCGGGTTATATTCGTACTGAACTGAATGAAGGCGCGAAGAAATTACCTTTTGAAGTCGATGAAAAAACAGGATCGCATTTACTGGTGAAAGCCATTGAAAAAGCACCCGTCAAAGCTTATGTCCCAGAATGGCCTTGGTTGCCATTAGGTTTGGCAATGAAAGTATTGCCACTAAAGTGGGTAAATAAGTTGGGTTGAGGAGCGAATGAATTGAAGGCGCTGAATGCGCCTTTTATTTTTTCCAGGATTTTTTTAATAAACATTCAGATCGTCATAGCGACGCAATTATCTATTATTTTTAGAAATCAGGATGCCTAACATGATCATGAAAGTGCTCACGCCACCTATGACAAAACTCATGAGTCCCATTTCAACAGTCAAAACCTCATTCCAAAGATTATTATTGCTCCAAGGTACATAAATACCCTGACTCCACAAAAAGCTAATCGCGCATAAAATGAGAAAGCTGATAAGAGTTGCAATAATAAGCGTAACGACAAGATTTTTCCAAATTTTACAGCCGACGATCAAGGTGATAACGCTGAGCCCAACTATTGCAATTATTGCTATTAATAAAACACTATTCCAATAGTCCATATTGATTACTCTTCGCTAAGTCAATAATAAATTTATGAGAGTTTCGTGTTTAAATTTCCAAATGATACTTTAATATGAATTCCAGAAAAAAAGTAAGTAATTTTTCCAAAAAATGCAGTCCTTTAGCTTTTTTATGAATAAATATTTATTAACTTACTGAAAAGCTGATTTTTTAGTCTAATCAGATCAAACTGAATTTTTAGAATAATTGAAAGAAGATATATCCTGAATAGAAGTTCCGCTTTAGATGAAACAGTAACGGCTTATTATTAACCTCTGATCAATGAAATGATCATGCTCGAATCGTATTAACAAAAAGATCAAGCAAATGAAGACGCTCGTGATATTTCTAACAATATGCACATTGGGTCAATGCTTTTAACAAGGCAAAATCATATATTGATCTGGATTTTTCTGCTATTTGCATCCTTTATGTTTTTAAAAATTTCGACTATCGCCCTTATTCCATCCCTGATTATTCAAGGCAATGCAGTCAAAAAAAATACTTTACGCTTAGCAGAACCCGAAGGAAACCGTCAGGGGATTATCGGAACAGGAAAACCGCTGTCTATTTTAATTTTAGGCGATTCGGCAGCAGCAGGTGTCGGGGTTGAAATTCAGGAGGATGCTTTATTGGGTGCTGTGTTGAATCAGTTAAAAGATCAATACCAAATCAGTTATACGCTGGAAGCGAAAACAGGGCATACCACAGGACAAGTCATTAAAACTGCCCAAAATATGCCGGCTCAACACTTTGATGTGGTGATTACCTCTGTCGGGGTAAATGACATTACTAAACTAACACCCCCTAAAAACTGGATTCAAAAACAGCAACAACTTTATGCAGAGATTAACCAGAAATTTATACCTGAATTGATTATTGCCGCTGGTGTACCGCCGATGAACATGTTTCCAGCTTTACCCAATCCACTGGCATGGCTATTTGGACAATATGCCAAAGGCATGAATAAAACTCTTGGCAAATTCGTGCAGCAGCAAGCTAATATGCAATGGATTGAATATGATCTGGCACGATTTAAAAGCTTAAACTTGGAAATGGCAGCAGACGGCTTTCATCCAAGTAAGGAAATTTATGCACTTTGGGGTGAACAGGTGGCAGATAAAATCCGTCAAATGTTTTAAATTAGGCTAAAGATTGATAAATGGGCTGTTATGACCACCGAACTGGAAATTGAAACTCATCCACTTGAACCCTTTTTACCCAAAAATGCCAAATTGCTCATGATGGGGAGTTTTCCACCGCCTAAAAGCCGCTGGAAAATGGAGTTCTATTATCCAAACTATCAAAATGACATGTGGAAGATTTTTGGTTTGGTTTTCTTTCAAAATAAAGAACACTTTTTAGATATCGCGAATAAAAATTTCAAGGAACAGCAGATCCGTGACTTTTTAATGGAAAAAGGCATCGCAATTTTTGATACGGCCTACCAAATCGTTCGCCTCAAAGGCAATGCTTCGGATAAATTCCTGCAAATTGCCAAGCCAACTGATATAGCCAAGCTGCTACAGCAGATTCCTCAATGTCATAGCATCATGACCACAGGCGATAAAGCCACAGATACTTTAATGCTTTCTATGCCTGAGGGAACACTTAAACCGGTGATTGGTGAATCTTCTAAAGCTTATTTTGCTGAACGCGACCTGACTTTATATCGCATGCCTTCATCTTCAAGAGCATATCCTCTAGCAATAGAAAAGAAAGCCGAATCCTATAGTCAGTTATTTAATGAAATAGGCTTACTATAAGTAAGTTTAAGTATTGAATGGCATCATCTTTGGATATTTCACCCATCTAAAAGACTGTACGCGAAAATCCCGTACTTGAGTAAAATCAGACCAGATGAGTTGACTGCCTTTCGTCCATTTCAGACTTTGAATACGCTGTTAAATTTGAGCTAATTCTTCATGAGTAGCAGGGCGTAGTTCCCCAATTTCGACATAGAGCCGCACACCCGGGTAATCACTAAATCGACCTTTTAATAGAGATTTCAACCAAAATAATCGGCTGCTATTAATCGCTTGAATACAGGCTTTATTATTCTGGGGCAAATTTTCTTTAAAAGATTCAGCATAAGTATCAAAGAAAAAACCGGTTTGATTGTCTTTAAGAAATAGAGTGCCTATAGGCGTGATGGTAGGTTGCAACTGTGCATCAACAGTGGCAATAGAGCAGTGCATTGCTGCTTTTTGCGCATCATTCACGACTTTGTGAATATGTGACCATTCATGATGATTCATTTTGATTTCCTTTTTATTATTTTTAATATTATTCAGCAATATGAGGAAAAGTTGAATACAGTTTTTAGCGATCTGACTGGTCATTCATGCCAAAATCGAGCTTCAAAAATTAAATGAAGCTGTTTAAATCAGTTTGAATGGATTTCAACACCTATCCATCATATTCAACATAGTCCCATAAATTTAAACGGGATTTAATTTCACGGCGAATATTCGGTAGCATCGGTAGTAATGTGCCATCAATCCAAAGGCTTAAAGCCTGTACAGAAATTTTCTTTTGTTCACTATCGACAATTTGAGCGCCTTTAACCAAGAGCAAGGTTTCTTCATTTGCTTCAGTTTCAATGCCTTTAAATAAGACTTGTAATTCCGAACCGGTATCCTGAATTATCCATTCCAATTCCAGTTGAATATTTTCACTAGATTTCAAAACCGCCTGACCTTCAAGAATTTCAGAATCAGACAAGCAGTCATATTCCACACGAACTTTGGCTAAAAACCATTCTTGTTGTCCAAGCTGATTCAGTGTTTTGTAGGGGGTTAAAATGTCACTTAAATTAAATTGACGACTTAAATCAAAAAATTGCATTGCAGAGGGTCACGATCAGGAGATAAATGAGTTAAAAACTCGAAAAATGGAATGTTAAAGCAAATCAGGAAATGAGTAAAATCATTGTGTTGATTGATCTAAAATATGTATAAATAGCCTTCAAGATCTTATAAGTCATAACAATATTGAAGTACTACTGGAACTAAAACGACGATGTGTATTTTGATGTCATTCACCTGTCATTACATTAGCCATTCAATCGGAAAATAAGACACCACTTTCATTGCAAATCTTTGGAATTTGGTGCTTTCAGGATCTTGATTGTATTCAACGATAGAACCATTTTTTTGATGATCCAGCCAAATGACTTCCCCTTGTGGGTTGAGTTTTAACTCATAAGCAATTTGCGGCAGGTATTGATCCAGTGATGTAGAAATCTGATCTTGAAGCACATCTGATTCAACCACCAATCCGACTTCAGTATTTAAATTGGCTGAACGTGGGTCAAAATTAAATGAACCAATAAACACCATACCGTCAATATCAAAGAATTTTGCATGCAAGCTTGAGGCATTTTTATTTTTGGCGGGAATCACATTGCCTGTGACCACTTCATACCAGGTACGTTTATGTCGTTCAATATAGGGCTTAAACTCATAAAGTTTGACCCCATTTTGCAATAAATTATGACGATATTTTTTATAAAAGGCATGTACCAAAGGAACATCATTGGCCAAGAATGAATTGGTCAATACTCGAACCTCAACATTGTTTTTGACCAGCGTGGCTAAATAATCTGTACCTTTACGGGTCGGTACAAAATAGGCAGAAACCAGTTCAAGATGCTGCTTCGGTTCACCCATAATATTCAGCATCTGATGATAAATGAGCTGATCATGCGTTGTCTTTCCACGAATTTTATCTGGTGAGTCTGCGACAAAATGTGCTTTTGCCCAATTGATAGGACTGTCTTTTAAGTGCTGATTAATTTGTTTTTCTGCCAATTCAATCCGTTTTTTCAGCTGATCTTTTTGTAAAGCCGTTAGTTCATAATATTTGCGCAATTTGGCAAGTTGTTCTGGCTTGGCATCGCCCAACAGTTGTTGGACTGAATAGCTTAAATCATCATTCCAGAAGTCTTGAAACACTTGATTGGCATGGTCGACTGCATTTCCATAGAACAGAATATCCATGTCGGTAAACTGGAAATTTTCACTTGCATCAAAGTATTCACGGCTGATATTTCGCCCACCGGTAACCGCAATCGCGCCATCTGCGATAATCAGCTTATTGTGCATACGGTGATTGATTGGGTTGAAACGAAGAAAATAATCAAAGAAGCGTAATTTTCTAGCTCTAAAGGTATACGGATTAAATATTTTAATTTCAAAATTGGGATGCTGTGCCAGTTGTTTTAAGGTTGCATCGAGTTGAGAACCGTTCTGGTCATCAATCAATAAACGGATTTTTACCCCACGATCTGCGGCCTTGAGCAATTCAGCCAGCATCATGTGACCAATCGAGTCATCTTCCCAGATGTAGTATTGCAAATCGATATTATATTGGGCTTTATTAATCAGATGCAGTCTTGAGGCAATACTGATAAAAGCATCATCTAAAGACAGATAGGCAGTTAAGCCCTGAGTAATTTGTGTATCAACATTGGAACCGTTTAACCAGTGCTCGGCATGAACCTGAATTGGAGACTGCTTTTTTGATTCATTCATCGGCAAACTGCATCCTGTCAGTGTGATGACTGCAAATGAAAGTAAGACAACTTGAGTAGAGTGTCTAATTTGCATAATTGTTATGAAGTCATAAAGTTATACGTACATATTATCATCATGTTATAGGTTGAATCGGACAATAAAAAGCGGTTACTGTAGCTCATCTGTTAAATAATCAAATAAAGGATGGTATTTCATGAAATCACGTGCTGCAGTCGCATTTGGTCCGGGTCAACCTCTTAAAATTGTTGAACTGGATGTTGCTCCACCGAAAGCAGGTGAAGTTTTGGTGAAAATCACCCATACCGGCGTATGTCATACCGATGCCTTTACTTTATCCGGTGAGGATCCTGAAGGTGTTTTTCCGGCGGTACTGGGTCATGAAGGTGCCGGAATTGTTGTAGAAGTCGGAGAGGGCGTGACCAGTGTTAAACCGGGCGACCACGTCATTCCACTTTATACCGCTGAATGTGGTGAATGTTTATTCTGTAAATCTGGAAAAACCAACCTGTGTGTCGCAGTTCGTGCGACTCAAGGTAAGGGCTTAATGCCAGATGGTACAACACGTTTTTCTTATAATGGTCAGCCGATTTATCACTATATGGGTTGTTCAACTTTCAGTGAATATACCGTGGTTGCTGAAGTGTCTTTGGCGAAAATCAACCCGGATGCAAACCCTGAACATGTATGTTTATTGGGTTGTGGCGTAACCACAGGTATTGGTGCGGTACATAACACTGCAAAAGTTCAAGCAGGCGACTCAGTTGCGGTGTTTGGTCTAGGCGGTATTGGTCTTGCGGTTGTGCAAGGTGCTCGCCAAGCTAAAGCAGGTCGAATTATTGTGGTCGATACCAATCCAGAAAAATTCAAACTGGCTGAAGAATTCGGTGCGACAGATTTCTTAAATCCAAAAGAATATGACAAACCGATTCAGGAAGTCATTGTTGAAATGACCGGTTGGGGCGTAGATCATTCCTTTGAATGTATTGGTAACGTCAATGTGATGCGTTCAGCACTCGAATGTGCACACCGTGGTTGGGGACAATCCGTGATTATTGGGGTGGCGGGTGCAGGTCAGGAAATCTCGACCCGTCCGTTCCAGTTGGTTACTGGTCGTACCTGGAAAGGCACCGCTTTTGGTGGTGTGAAAGGTCGTTCACAACTTCCGGGCATGGTTGAAGATGCAATGAAAGGCGACATTCAACTTGAACCTTTTGTAACGCATACCATGGGTCTGGACAAAATTAACGAAGCTTTTGACTTGATGCATGAAGGTAAATCAATTCGTACAGTCGTACATTTTAAAGATTAATCTTCTTCAAAATAAAAAACGGGCATATATAGCCCGTTTTTTATATCAGCCTGTTTAAGCCGTTGCTTTAATCACTTCTGCAATAGACTCAGCGACATAATCAATATTGTTTAAATTTAGACCGGCTGCACACATACGACCACTGCGAACGAGATAGATACCATATTGATCTTTTAAGATATCAACCTGTTCAGCCGTTAAGCCTGTGTAGCTAAACATCCCTTGCTGTTTGACCAGATAACTAAAGTCACGTTCAGGCAAAGCTTGGCTTAATTTCTCATTCAAAATTTGACGCATTTTAATAATACGTTCACGCATTTCTTTCAGTTCAGCTTCCCACTGTATAGTCAGATCAGCATCATTCAGAACATTATCCACCAACAAGGCACCTGTAGTTGGAGGGCTTGAGTAAATACGACGTACAGTGGCTTTTAATTGACCCAATACTTTTTGTGCAGTAGCTTGATCATCACAAACAAAAGTTAAGCCACCCACACGCTCACCATAAAGTGAGAAAATTTTAGAGAATGAATTACTAATAATAAAATTCATGCCTGCCTGATCTAAAGCACGAATGGCATAAGCATCTTGTTCTAAACCTTGGCCAAAACCTTGGTAGGCAATGTCCAGGAAAGGAATCAGATCCTGTTTTTTCAATACTTCAATGACTTGATCCCATTCAGCAGTTGTTAAATCTGCACCTGTCGGGTTATGGCAACAAGGATGTAACAGCACAATGCTTTTTGCTGGAAGCTGGCTTAATTTTTCCAGCATAGCGGGCACATTAACCCCATTGGTCGCTGCATCAAAATAAGGATAGAAATGCGAGTGAATACCAGCGCCATTAAAGATGGCAATATGATTTTCCCAGGTCGGTTGGCTGACCCAAACATCAGATTCCGGAAAATATTTTTTTAAGAAATCGGCACCGACTTTAAGTGCGCCAGAACCGCCTAAGGTTTGAATCGTTACCGCACGACCATCACGACGGGCTGGACTATCTTGACCTAAAACAAGAGCTTGAGTAGCTTGGTTATAAGATTTCAAACCATCCATCGGTAAATAGAGCTTGACCTGATCATTGCTCGCTTCAATATTTTTATAGGCGGCTTTAATGGCATTTAATTGAGGAACAATATTTTCTTCATTGTAATAAAGTCCAATACTTAGATTAACTTTATGAGAGCGTTGGTCTTTTCCAAACTCTTCCATAAGAGAAAGAATCGGATCACCTGCATAACTATCAACATGTTGGAACATGAATACATCCTTCGTTATATGTGGTAAACACATCAAGCCTTCGGTATAGAACGCATTTTATCTTTTAATGGCATTGGGTGGTCTTTTATTTTTATAGAAACTGTTCAGCAGGATTCAGATATTAAAAAATTGATCTAAAAAATGTAAAAAAACGATTAAATTGAAGTTTGAGAAGCGCGCTTTATTTTTAAACAATATATAAGTAAAAGTTGACTGATTTATGTATTTTTATTTTATATAAAATTCTTGTCAAATTGATGAATACAGCGTATTTTAATTTTAAGACACATACTTTTTTGAAGAAATAAAGATGTTAAAGCAACCAGTCATCTCAAACGCACGTTATTATTTTTGGCAATTTAGATAATTGCCTGAATGCGTTCGGGCAAGAAATGGTTGCCCACCAAGTTAATACCTGATCGGCAACCCTGATCAGGTTTTTTTATGCTTTATTTTTCTTACACTTTTTGGAGCTAGCTCATGAAAACATTAAATTACTCATATTTTAGCAACTCTTATTGGTTTTACTTTAGTCAAATGATGACGCTTGCCTTGCAATCCATTAGACCCATAACGCTCAAATAAAAGATTGGACTGAAAAAAGTCCCCAGGAAAGACCAATGAATGCTTTAAATACTGCTTTACAACAAACGCAAACAACTGCGAAAGAAACTACTTTAAGTTTGCCTCATCAATTGAAGGCGCAATTCCCTTTATCTGCAAAACTGGCTCAACAAATTGCCGAGCAGCGTCAAACCATTCAAAATATTCTAGATGGCAAAGATCATCGTTTAATGGTGGTGACCGGTCCATGTTCAATTCATGATCCCATTTCTGCACTTGAATATGCTGAAAAACTACAACAATTACAAAGCAAAGTATCAGATCAAATTTTTCTGGTTATGCGCGCCTATATTGAAAAACCACGTACCACGATTGGTTGGAAAGGTTTTTTATATGACCCAAATTTAGATGGTTCATCCAACATGCAATTGGGTTTGGAAAAATCACGTGAGTTATATCTGCAAATTATAGAAATAGGTTTGCCGATTGCATCGGAAATTTTAAGCCCAATGGCGACTGCATATTTCGATGATTTACTGGCTTGGGGTGCAATTGGTGCCCGTACCAGCGAATCGCAAATTCACCGTGAAATTTCAAGCCACATGCCTTACAGCATTGGTTTCAAAAATGGCACGGATGGCTCTATTCAAATTGCGCTTGATGCCATTCAATCGGCTTCACATCCACATGAATTCTTAGGAATGAGCCAATCAGGATTACCTTGTATTTTAGAATCACAAGGCAATCGAAAAGCGCATTTGATTTTACGCGGTGCAAATTCGGGTCCTAATTACCAATTGGCTGAAATTGAGAACATTAAAGAAAAATCCAAAGCTGAATTGCCGGCCTTGGTGATTGATTGTAGTCATGGTAATAGTCACAAAAATCCCTTATTGCAACCTGAAGTTTTACGTAGCATTGTAGATGAACGCGTACAAAGCAATGTTCGTGGCGTGATGCTAGAAAGCTATCTGGTTGATGGTCAGCAAAAGATTTCATGTGAGATGACCTATGGTCAATCTGTGACTGATGGTTGTTTAGGTTGGGATAAAACCCAGCAACTTTTATTGGAAATTGCAGATTCATTGCGTATTTCTCAATTAAAGCGTAGTGCTTAATATTTTTTAAAAGCATGATTATTTTCTAATAAAGCCCCATTGATCGGGGCTTTATTGTTTCTTATAAGCACATTTATGTTGTCTGTTTAAATTTAGAACAATACTTTGTTGATGCTCTATACATTTTTTATTAATTCTTTTAACTGATTGGAATTAACAAATTTGAGTCGTCTAGCTTCTTTAGGCACAATAATTGAAATTGATACTCAGTAATAACTAATTGTTTAATAAATACAATTTAATATAGATATTGCTGAGTACTTGAAATAATTTTAAATGGGGGAAAAATATGTATAGTGCGGAATTACTGGAAGAAGCTCGTAAAATAATATTTCATATGCTGACTAAGGTGGTGGAATATGGCGGCTCGGACTTATTTATTTCAGCCGATTTTCCGCCCAGCATTAAACATCAAGGCCTAATGAAACCAATTGGGCAACAGGTATTAACTGCAGATAAGACAAAATTGTTTGCCTACAGTTTAATGAATGAAAAACAACGTCAGGAATTTGAAAAAGAACTCGAATGTAATTTTGCCATTAGCGTTCCCGATGTTTCACGCTTCCGGATCAATGTATTTCAACAACAGTTACAAGTCGGTATGGTGATTCGAACCATTACCGCGGAAATTCCAAATTTCACCAAGTTAAAACTGCCTGAAACATTAAAAGACGTAATGATGGCAAAACGCGGGTTGATTCTTGTCGTTGGAGCTACGGGTTCAGGTAAATCCACGTCTTTAGCGGCGATGATTGATCACCGTAACGAAAATTCAGCAGGGCATATCATTACCGTTGAAGATCCGGTCGAATATGTCCATAAGCATAAGAAATCGATGGTGACTCACCGTGAAGTGGGTGTAGATAGCCACTCATGGCACAATGCCTTGAAAAACACCTTACGCCAAGCACCCGATGTAATTTTGATTGGTGAAATCCGTGATACCGAAACCATGGAACATGCGATTGCTTTTGCGGAAACCGGGCATTTATGTTTAGGAACACTACACGCCAACAATGCCAACCAGGCGCTTGATCGAATCATCAACTTTTTCCCGGAAGAACGAAAAAATCAATTGTTGATGGATTTGTCTTCCAATATGAAAGCGATTATTTCCCAGCGTCTGGTGCGAACTCAAGATGGCAGCGGTCGTCGAGCTGCCATTGAAATTTTGCTGAATACTCCTTTGATCGGCGATATTATTTTGAAAGGCCAATTGCATGAAATCAAAGAAATCATGAAAAAATCCCGTGAATTGGGCATGCAAACTTTCGATCAGGCCTTATTTGACTTGTATAACGAAGGTGCGATTAGTTATGAAGAAGCCTTACGTAATGCAGATTCCATGAATGAATTGCGTTTACAGATCAAGTTAGAAAGTCCAAGAGACGATCAATCTGTAGCTGGTTCAGCCCCATCATTTAGCATGATGGAGGAAAGTAATCCTGAAGAAAGTGAAACCAAGGAGACGAACCAAGCTTAGTTGAGGAATATTTTAATATTATAAAGCGAAACTATAAAAAATATGCATCATCCAATTTTAGGGCGATGCATATTTTTATTATATGAGTCTGGTTTGAAGTTTTTTATGCCGCTGTATGTTTACGATCTACAAATAATTTATAAAAAACCAAACTTAATGCCGTGATCAATGCACAGAGTAGATAGGCAAAGCTGTAGCCCTGATGAGCAATCACCACACCTAGCAAGATTGAACCAATCGCAATACCGATGTCATAACAGGTAAAGAAGGTTGAGGTTGCATGCCCAATTCGATCTTTTGGTGAGTGCTGAATGGAAATGGTTTGCAAGCAGGGTTGAGCTGAACCAAAACCCATACCGACAAATACTGCTGCAATCATCAATCCAGTCACGCTATTGATTTGGCTTAAAACAATCAGCCCAATGGAGAATAGCGCAATAGCAGGGTAAACCACAGAATTTGGCCCTTTACGATCATAAATTTTCCCGGTGATGGGTCGCAAGCTCATCATGGAAATCGCAAAGATGACAAAGAATAAACTGGCATAGGCAAGTAAATTTTTTGATTCGGCAAAAGTCGAAATGAAGGACATGATACTGGCATAAGAAAAAGAGATGATCATGGCCATAATAGAAATGGGTAAGGCTTTCTTTTCAACAAAATCATGAACAGATAATTTACGTTTAACGGTTTCAACGTGGCTTTTTATGCTTTCTTGAATCGGAATCAGGAAGCAAAATGCAAAGCCTACGCAAATAATTCCGGCTAAAATTGCTGCAACCATTTGATAAGAAAGTGGCTGAATCAAGCTAAGACCAATTAAAGGACCGAGTACAATCCCCAAGTTGACTGACATGACAAAATATCCCATGCCTTCACCCTTACGGTTTGCAGGAATAAAGTCATTGGCAATCGGAACGGTAACCGTGGTTAAAATACTAAACCAGATACCGTGTAACAGGCGGATGACTAAAAGAAAAGTCAGATTATCTGCAAAAATATAGGCAAATGAAAAAAGACAGAACAAAGTTTCTGAAATATAAAGCGCTTTTTTTCGACCAATTTTCTCGATAATTAAACCACTGAAAGGACGAACTGCAATCGAGGAGGCCATAAATAACGTCATGGCTAAACCCGCTTGCGCTAAAGTTCCATCTAATTCATTTACAATATAAATCGGTAAAATTGTGGTTTGTGCAAAATAAAATATAAACAAAAATAGATTATTGGCTAGACATAGAATAAAGGACTTATTCCATAACTGTTGTGTATTTACTGGAGTCATGATTTACCTAAATTTATAAGAAAAAGACGACTAAAGAGGCTTATCGAGGTCACTATTTTTTAGTTATAAATCATTTTTGTAATTGAAGATAAGTCAGATCATCGTTGGATGGGATTAATTCTAGAAGAATATTACTAGAAAGTACAGTTATGTAAGAATACAATATAATGATTTAATCAATATTGGTATTTTTATTGGTGCTTAATATCATATTGTGATTTTGAAATAATTTTTTAAATTAGAATTACCTGAAATAAAAAAATCAGTCCTAAAGACTGATTTTTTTATATAAAACAGGATTATAGACCTGCTTCATATTCACTGCTTGAAAGTAACTTTTCGATATCTGCCATATTGTTTGGCTTGATTTTATAAATCCAGCCTTTGCCATACGGATCATCATTGACAAAGTCCGGATCATCTTCAAGCGCTGGATTCACTTCAACTACTTCGCCTGAAACAGGCGCATGAATATCAGAAGCTGTTTTAACCGACTCCACCACACCCGCTTGTTCACCTGCAGTGATTTGTTGTCCTACTTCTGGCGCTTCCACATAGACCAAATCCCCTAAAGCATCCTGTGCATGGTCGGAAATACCGGTAACAACCAGATTACCTTCAATTTTGACCCATTCGTGCGTACTGGCGTACTTTAATTCTGAAGGGTGATTCATTGATGACTCCTTTAAAATATTCAAATCATTTTTGCCATGTTTTATACAGGTTTTTTGATAAAAACAAAAGTTTATAAGTAAGGATCTTTACGCCAATTGCTTGGACTGCGGCCACTCCAACGCTTAAATGCACGACTAAAATTGGCCACATCACTATAACCCAGTTCATCTGCAATCAGCTCTAAGGTGTAATCGGTTCGGGAAAGCAGCGATGTGGCATGACGATAACGCACTTCGTCCACGAGGGTTGAAAAGGAGGTACCTTCGGCAGCCAATTGACGTTTTAAAGTCCGATCGGACATATGCAGTCGATCCGCGACATTTTCGATGCTTAAATAATGCTGTTCTGAATTGGTCAAAATATCACGCACCCGCATGGCCAAACGTCGACGTTCACCTAATGCCGATAGTTCAGCTTCACATTGGTTAATCGCAATCTGGCTGGCAAGGGGGTCGGCATTGACCATTTTTAAACTCAGGTATTTTTTATCAAAGCTGGAGAGTAAATGTGGCTGTTCAAAACGGAAAGTATGTGATGGGAATTTTGCCATATAACGCTCAAAACCGGGCGGTTTTGGGAAATCAAAATCAATCTCGCCAGATAATTCATCACAGCCAGTCAAGGCTTTTGCCATACTGATAATGCCAAAGGTCAAGGCAATGGCAATTTCAGTTCTTAAAGGCTCAATCTCAAAATCACATTGCAATTGCAGCGTAGCTTTGTCACCAAAAGTAGAAAAATAAAGCTGTAAAAAAGGCAACCGTAGCTGAATAAAACGGTTGGCCAAGACCAAGGCATCGCTAATATCATGCGCAGTCATAATGGCATAGCCAATAAAACCGTGAATGGAAATTCGCATTTGGGTACCCAAATGAAAACCCAACGTCGGTTCACCGGTTAAACATAATGCGTGTTTAACCAGTTCATTGGCAACAGGTGTTGGAATACGAAAATTTGGCTCCGCCAACTGCTCACTGCTTAAATGAAAAGGGGTAAACAATGCTTCTGCATTGTAGCCCCAACGTGACACCACATCTAAAAGGAGCAGACCGTAAACCCCAGGTATTCCTTGATCTTGTCTTGGAGAAATTGTTTTCATGCGCTATCCATTGCACTTTAGTCATTTTTTCTATTTGTTAATTTTTCATATTGGCATGAAAAGAAACAGCATCCTATTAAAATTGTTCGACAACTTGTTCAAAGTCCATCAATTAAACAGGTTTAAATGCCTTTTTAAAGACCACAATTTTCGTTGTAGAAATCAGTAACACATCATTATTTTGATTCAATGCCTGGGTAACATAGCTCACTATAGCGCGGTCAGTTTTGGTTTTTGATGGCGTAATCGCAACAATTTCCACTTCAACATGAACTTTATCGCCAGGGCGAGTCGGTCGTGGCCAGCGCAGGTTGGATTCCGAACCAATCAGGCCATAAGCCACCGGAAAACATTCTGTCCATAAACGCATGGTCACGGCACAAGTGTGCCAGCCACTGGCTGCAATCCCTTGAAAAACAGGATGCTCTTTAGCTTGATCTTCCTCGGTATGGAAAACTTGCGGATCATACGCATGCGCAAATTGCTTGATTTCTTCCAGGGTCATTTCATATTCACGACTGATGAAACGATCACCGATTTTTATATCTTCTAAATACAGCATTAATGTGCTTCCTTTTTCTTCAATGCTTGTTGTTCTATCAAAAAACTGCCGGTCTGTCTTTGCCACAAATGCGCATAAATACCATTCAGGGCGACAAGTTCATCATGCGTGCCTTGTTCCACAATTTTTCCTTCATCCAGCACAACTAAACGATCCATTTGGGCAATGGTCGACAGACGGTGGGCAATCGCAATAACAGTTTTACCCTCCATTAAATCATCTAGACTGGATTGAATTGCAGCTTCAACTTCGGAGTCTAAAGCACTGGTCGCTTCATCTAAAATCAAGATTGGCGCATCTTTTAAAAATACCCGCGCAATCGCCACACGTTGACGTTGTCCACCCGAGAGTTTGACACCACGTTCACCCACATAGGCTTCATAACCCGTTTTGCCACGCAAGTCGGTAAGTTGCGGAATAAAATCTTCTGCTTTGGCTTTGCGAACGGCTTCAAACATTTCTTCATCGCTTGCATGCGGGCGACCATATTTAATATTTTCAGCCACAGTGCGGTGCAATAAAGAGGTATCTTGAGTCACCAAGGCAATGCTTTTACGCAAACTGTCTTGAGTCACATCTGCAATGTTTTGACCGTCGATCGAAATACGGCCTTGGTTCAGGGTATAAAAATGCAATAACAGTTGGATCAGGGTGGATTTACCTGCACCGGAACGGCCAACAATGCCAATTTTTTCACCCGGTTTGATGGTTAAATTTAAATGATCAATGACATTTTTATTGTTATAGGCAAAGCTGACATCTTCAAATTTGATTTCACCGTGTTGCACCTGTAAGGGCAGAGCATCTTTCTTGTCTTGGATGCTAATCGGGCGACTCATGGTTTTCATGCCGTCTTGAATGGTACCGACATTTTCAAATAGTGCGGAAGATTGCCACATCATAAATTCAGCAATACTGTTGAGTTTTAAGATCATCGCGGTAGTCGCAGCAATAATACCCAGCTGAGCTTGCCCATTGATCCAGAGCCAAATTGCTGTTCCTAAAACACCGACATATAAAACCACACTGAGTAAATTAATGCTGATTTCATACCGAACCCCTAAGCGCATTTGCTTATAAACCGTGATCATAAAGCCTTGCATGGATTCTTTGGCATACTGACTTTCACGACCCGCATGGGCAAACAGTTTTACGGTTTGAATATTGGTATAGGCATCCGTTACACGACCGGTCATTACCGCACGTGCATCAGCCTGTTTATTGGAAATTTTGCTTAAGCGTGGAATAAAATAGCAGGCAGCAGTAATAAACAGCACCAACCACAGCATAAGTGGCACAATCAGCAGAGGGGAGATTGCACCCAGAACAAAACTGATGGTGACAAAATAAATCAGCACATAGGCCAGCATGTCACCCAAAATTACCCAGAACTCACGTACCGCAAGCGAAGTTTGCATGACTTTGGCAGATAAACGACCGGCAAAATCATTATGGAAAAAATCCAGACTTTGCAGCAAAAGCAGGTTGTGAAAACGCCAGCGCAGGCGCATCGGGAAGGAACTGTATAAAATTTGATGCTTGATAATCGACTGCATGCTTGCGAATAAAATATTGGCCAGCAAAATACAGGTCAAAAGGGTCAAATTTTGCGTATGTTCTGCTAAAAATGTTTCAGGTTGGCTCTTGCTCAACCAGTTGACCAAATCGCCAATTTTTGAATAAAGAATGGCTTCAAAGCTTGCAGCGCCTGCAGTACATAACACCAGCAACAGCAAATACCGGCGAACGCCTTTCGCCGCTTGCCAGACAAAAGGGAAAAAGCGCGTTGGAAGTGGTTCGTTTAAACCTTTGGTGGGATAAGGATCAACCAGTTTTTCAAACCACTGCAACATATAACATTCTCTTTAATTTAAAACTTAAACTGATGGATCATTTTGTTCTGCTCCCGGTGCTGAAACAGCCGAGAACTGCTTAAAATCTGCGCCAGAAGGAGCCTGATACACTTTCAAACCAAACTCTGGAATAATCGCAATCAGGTGATCAAAGATATCTGATTGTATCGCTTCATAATCTTTCCATACAGTGGTATTTGTAAAAGCATAAATCTCCAGTGGCAAACCTTCACTGGTCGGTTGTAATTGACGGATAATTAAAGACTGATTTTGTGCGATGCCGGGATGCTGTTTTAAGTAAAACTCGATATAGGCACGAAATGTCCCTAAATTGGTTAAACGGCGCTGATTATAGGAAGCCTGATTCGACAATTGCTGATTGAAGCTTTCCAGTTCATTATGTTTGGTATCTAAGTATTGATCGAGCAACAAAAATTCTTTGAGTTTTTGTTGCTCATGCTCTGTCATAAAATGCACGCTACTCTGATCAATATAGATAGAGCGCTTGATACGGCGTACACCAGCAGCAGCCATGCCACGCCAGTTTTTAAAGGTATCCGTCACCAGTTTGTTGGTCGGAATGGTGGTAAAAGTCTTGTCAAAGTTCTGCACGGTAATGGTATGTAATGACATATCAATGACATCCCCATCTGCATTCAGGGTCGGCATTTCAATCCAGTCACCAATACGCACCATGTCATAAGATGAAATCTGCACTGAAGCAACTAAAGAGAGAATGGTATTTTGAAACACCAACATCAGCACTGCCGCCATGGCACCAAAGCCTGCGAGCAACGTAAAGACATCTTTTTTCAGGAACGTGCCTAAAATCATCAAGCCACAGACAATAAAAATAATCAGCTTAACCAGTTGTAAATAGCCTTTAATCGGCTTATTTCTTGATTTGGGATTACGCTGATAAATCAGATTGAAAATGCTTAAAAATTCACTGATGGCTAGCGCCAGAGTCAGAAAAATAAAGGCTTGCGCACCCATTTGAATAAAGGTGACTATTTTTTCTGAAAGGTGCGGAACGGTCACGATGCCATTCATAATCACAATTGCAGGCACAATGTTGGAAATACGGCGGATAACATTATGTTCAGCAAAAATACTCGAATTCGCCGACTTCATCTTGGAGACAAGCTTGCGAATCCCCCGAACCACCACCTGCTTGGCAATAAAATTTGCAAGAACTGCCAGTAAAATCAAGATACTTAAAGAGGTCAGCATCTCCAACCATGGATATTGATCTGACCAATCTTGAATATTCTGGATAAAAGCAAAATGCTGCAAAACTGCACCCTCAATATAGAAGTTTAAAAATTCTTTATAGTTTATATAGTTATGTTTTGATCATCGCTAAAGATAACGTTTTAGCTACAGGAACCCAAACTGAATTAACGACCTTGCGTCATATTGAGATCAGGCTGCGAGTATTTTTGGAATTTTATTCCGTCTTGTTTTTAATTTTAGAACGATGCCAATACGTATATTGACATCGCTATTTTTCATTAAAGATAAAAAGATTAGTTGAACTTACCACATCAAATCATCAGGGATCACATAAGCTGCGTATGGATCTTCTTCATCCGTGATTTGCTCATTCTTTTCAGAATTATTGACAATAATGAAGCCTTCCATTTTGTCATTAATACGATCTGCCAAAGCTTTAGGTAAAACTGCATAACTTTCGCTTTCTTTGGCAATCACCAATGAACCTGAAACCAGCGCATTATAAATTTGCTGATTCAGGTAAATCTTTTTGATTTTACTCTCGTCAATAAATTGATAAGCCACTTCACCATCAATGTCGTGAATTTTGTGCTGATTGATCATCTGGATAATGGCAGCTTTTAATTCTTTGCCTTGCAGCAGACGTTTTTTCTCTAAATCCAGGGCTTGGTCTTTCGCGAGTTTCTCTTGCTTGTCTTGCGCAATTTTCGCTTTCAATTCGGCTTCGTTGCTTTGTCCAGTACGTTGCTCATGAACCGCCTGTTTAGACAGTTTTTTAGCCTTTTTATTATCGACTAAACCCGCTTTTAGCAATTGAGCCTGTAATGCATTTTTGACCATAATAAATTCCGATATTACTCTTGAGTCTGTCGATAACGATAATAAATAACCCAATAAATCGAGCTAAGGGTCCAACTTAACATCGCTGGGACAAGGTAGGCGTTTAATTTTAAATAAGGATAAATCACGCTGGCAAGCAAACCACCGATGAAAAATCCAAATAAAATGAGCAAGTGGAGAATAATCCGTCTGCGATCTACATCTAAGCCACGTAAGCGATAACCTAACGCTAAACCCAAATCGGTCAAAACGCCAGATAAGTGCGTTGTTCGAATGATGGTACCCTTATAATGACTCACCATAGCATTTTGTATGCCCATGGCGCCACATGCCCAAAGTAAGGCATAACGTGGGAAATAGGGGAGTAAAAGCCAACACAATAGGATAAAAAAAGCCACCAAGCTTAAAGGGTAACCATAGCGGCTTCCTAACTTAAACTGGCTATTTCCCAATATCAATCCGCTATAACAGGAGCCGATCACATAACATAGGACAACCAAGCTCAAGTAGAGGATCTGTTCAGGTTGCCAATGCAGCAAGGCCATGGCTAACATGCTGACATTTCCGGTCATATGTGAAACGGACTGATGCAACACGGTCACCAGTCCGAGGACGTTAATCATTCCTGCATTCATTGCAAGAAAAAAAGCACCTAATTGAACCCAAAGCGGTAAAGTTTGAAGAGGCATAACGTCATAAAAAAATCTTAAGAATGACTATATTAATCTAAACCGCGGTCTACAGCAGCAGTAAATAGCACATCTGTAGAAGAATTTAATGCAGTTTCAGTCGAATCTTGCAACACACTGATGACCATACCAATCGCAACCACCTGCATGGCGATATCAGAACTAATGCCAAACAGGCCACACGCGACAGGAATCAGCAGTAAAGAACCACCGGCAACACCAGATGCACCACAAGCAGAAACGGTTGCAAGCACAGATAAAACCAGCATGGTGGTGAAATCAACCGAAATACCTAAAGTATTGACCGTGGCTAAGGTAAGAATGGTAATGGTGACTGCGGCACCCGCCATGTTAATCGTTGCACCGAGCGGAATAGCTACACTTGCGGTAGATTCGCTCACGCCTAAACGTTTGGCTAAATCCAGGTTCACTGGAATATTTGCAGCCGAACTACGGGTAAAGAAGGCGGTAATCCCGCTTTCACGTAGACATTGTAAAACCAGCGGATAGGGGTTTGCACGGGTAACAAATGCCACCATGATTGGGTTAACCACCAATGCCACAAAAAACATGGTGCCAATCAGCACAGCCAATAATTGTGCATAGCTTTCAAAGGTACTTAATCCCGCTTCTGCAACGGTGACAGCAACCAGACCAAAAATACCGACAGGGGCAAAATTAATCACCAGACGAATCACTGTATTTACGGCATTTGCAGCATCGGTGAGCAACACTTTTGTGGTGTCATTGGCATGACGGAATGCAGCACCCAAAGCAACAGCCCAAGCCAAAATACCAATAAAGTTCGCTTCACTAATCGCCACAACAGGGTTCGCCACAAAACTTAAAAGAAGATTCTTTAAGATTTCTATCAGGCTACCTGGCGGTTGCAAGTCTGTGTTTGCAGGGATATCCAGAAACAAGGTACTTGGAAAAATGATACTGGCAATTACTGCACTTAATGCAGCCAATAACATCCCAACACTATACATCACCATAATCGGTTTGATTTTAGCGCTATGTCCGACTTTAAAATTAGCAATAGACGATAAAACCAACACAAAAACCAATATAGGTGCAACAGATTTAAGAGCTTTAATAAACAAGTCACCCAACAGGCTTAAATAGGGAGCCACATTAGGGAACAAAACAGCAACACCAATACCTAAAATAATGGCGATAATAATTCGGGAGACTAAACTCAAACGCATTAAAGCAGAGAACATAAGGGTGCCTTGTTACAAATACGAGGACTAAAAAAATTCACAAATATGCTCGCCATTTTATACCTAAAAGAGTTGCTGCTAAAAATTAATTTTTATATAAAAACTAAATACTTATTTTTAAAGTTGATATTTTTATTTTTAAATATTTTTCAACTCAAAAAAATCAAATATTGTGTCGGAATTTTTTCTAGAAGTGATTCATTTATTCACCATCATGGACTAGATTTAATCTAGTCCATGATGGTGAATAGGCTGGATCAATTTATAGTTGGGTATTTATCTCATTCATTTAAAAAAACTTCAGGTGAAAGCTGCTGCATGGCCTGGAAATGGGACAAATAAATCTGACCACTTAAATGCTTTAATAGTTTTGAATGCTGCAATTTATCCATTACTGGACCCTTGATTTCTGAAAAGTGCAATTTGATATCAAGTTTGCTAAATTCAGCATTGATATCTTCCAGCATTTCTAAAGCACTGAAATCAATTGCACTAATACTCGAACAGTTAATCACCACATGTTCCAAATCAGCATACGGACTGATCGCATTAATTAAAAAACCTTTAAAGGTATTGGTATTTAAGAAGGTAAGATTTTCATCAATACGCAGGGAAATAACTTTGGCAGAGGTCAGTACCTGATGACGTTGCACATTTCTAAAATGCTGCGTGCCTTCAACCAGACCAATTACTGCAATATGTGGACGACTGATACGCCACAATAAAAGGATAAAGGTGGAGATAATACCGATAATTAAACCGGTCGTAATATCAATGCAGATCACGCCAAAAAAAGTAATCCACATGGCGATACCATCGGCTTTTGAATAACGCCAGGTTTCGATAAAAGGTTTGAAATCGACCAGTTTCCAGATTGAAACAATAATGGTTGCAGCCAAGATGGCTAAAGGCAAATCACGGAAAAATCCGGTGAAATAAAGGCTGACCAGAACAATCAGCAGTGATGACATCACACCTGCCAGTGGTGTTTTAGCACCAGAGTCTGCATTTACCACAGTTCGAGATAAACTGCCTGTGACAGGAAAGGCAGAACTCAGACCGGCACTTAAATTGGCTAAACCTAAAGCCACCAGTTCCTGGTTGCTGTTTAAATGACTGCGCTGTTGTAATGCAGTTGCTTGTGCGATGGATAAAGACTCGACAAAGCTAATCATGGCGATCATCGCAGCACCCGGTAATAAGGTGATGACCAAGTCAAAATTCCAAAATGGCATAGTAATAGGAGGAAATCCTGAAGGGATTTCTCCAACGGTTTTAATGCCGATTTCTTGCAAGTTAAGAAAATAAACCGCAGCAATTGAAACAACCACGAGTACTAAAGGCAACGCTTTAGAAAGAAACGCGGTAGAACCGATGCGACTTGTAACCGCATTGGAACTTAAAACTTTAGGCAGATAGAGAAGAAACAGTAATGCAAGAATGCCAAAAATAAAGGTTTCAATATTGCTATAACGAATATAGTGCCAAAAACTGAGTAAAAACTGAGGGATATTATTGGCTTGCAAGGGTACATCGACCAGAAATTTGAATTGACCTAATGCAATCAGCAAAGCAGAAGCAATAATAAAACTTTTAATCACGGGATGGCTAATCAGTTGAATCAGAAAGCCAAATCTAAAGATCCCGAGCAATAATGAAATGACACCGACCATCACTGCAAGCAGACAGGCGGCTTGTATATAAACCGGAGAGCCGACTTCAAATAGTGGATTTAAAGTGGCAAAGGTCATCATGGAAATAATGGCAACCGGACCGATCGATAGCGTAGGGCTACCACCGACCATGGCGTAAATAATCATCGGCAGAATGCTGGCATACAAGCCCATGATAGGCGGTAAGCCTGCAAGCATGGCATAGGCCATACCTTGCGGAACCAGCATTGCAATGACAATCAGTGCAGAAAGCAGGTCAGATTTAAATTTGGCTTGATTGTATTTTTGCAGCCATTGCCAAGCGGGCAACAACGTCGTTAAGCGAGTCTTTAAATCTGACATATCTAAAACTAAATCACTATTTTAGATATATTATGCATAAAAAGTGCTAAGAAGTCTTAAGCTATTCAAATGACTAATATAAATAATTGATATTCATTTAATTAAATTATATTTTAGGACAATACAAATCATATAAAGTATTTAACAGCTGCACCATTTTTTCATCCTTAATCGAATAAAAAATCTGTTTGCCGTCACGACGGGTCGAAACCACATCACTTTTGCGTAACATCATCAGCTGTTGAGATAAGGTGGGTTGATTAATTTGGGTCATTTCTTCAATTTGCGAAACATTAAGTTCGTGTTTAGCAAGATGACATAAAATAAGTAGTCGATCTGTATTGGCGAGTGATTTTAATATCGTGACAACGATATCGACAGAACCATGCATAGAGGCAATTTCAAGATCGGTGTTCATACAGCATTTCCATACTACTCATCAGTCATATACGCAGTATAAGGGCTGCATAATTGAATACATGAGGAAAAAGGAATATTTTCAATGGTTTTTAATGAAGCTAAATATCAAATATTCTTATATAAATAAAATAAGGCATGGAGTTTTAACTCCATGCCTTATTTCAGCGCTAAAAATGCGGAACTTATTTTTTAGCCGGCTGCTTAAATTGTTTTAATTCTTTTTCATTAAAATGAAGTGCTTCGATTATGGCTTGACGAGTATCAAGGTCATACCAATTAAAAATGGCCGATATTTTTTCTTCAAAATCATCACTCATCACAAAATGATCATCCTGAATATTTAATAAGCTGTTTTGTTTCAGTATTGAAATGAAGCTTTTTAAGGTCGCACTGTCAAAATAATAGCCAGATTGGATTTTTTGAGTTTGGAAAAGTTTTTGCAAGACTGCTTTCCCCATTTTCTCTAACTCTTTCATGCTCAGCGCTTGAGTCGGAGCGTACTGCTTGAGTAATTCTGAAATCATGATCATGTTATTCAGGCTAGAGCTAGATAGATGCGCAAGTGATAACAGCTTATTTTGCATCTGTTCATCTAATGCAATGGATACCGTGTTGTCTTGCTGAACAATCCAGCCTAACTGTTCCAAACTATTTAAAATTAATCCAATTTCATTTTCTAGTTCATCGAGATTCCATTTTAAGAAAAACTCTTCTTTAAAATACGGATAGATATTTTTAACGTTATCGATTAAATAATGACATGAGATCTTTTTATAAGATTGAATCAGCATGGCAATTAATGCAGGAACAATAAAACAATGCAGAATATTATTACTAAAATAACTTAACAGAATTTTTTGACTTTCAGCCACACGAATCCAGTTTTCATTATTTTGATTAAAAGTTTCAACCTGTTTTAATTTTTTAGCATATTGAATAATTTCAGCACTGGATAATTCCGTCATCATCATTCTGGAATCATATTTTGTGTCATTTAATAATTGACGATATTGATCAATCTGCGAGATTAAATCATTTTCACTTAAAGCATGATTTTCAACATTGAGTAAAATCAGTGAGATCAGTGAAATAGGATTAACCACAACCGCTTTATTAATATTTTCTAAAATTGAACTCGCGACCTGATTCACGCTTTGAACGACAGGTTGAGGTAATTCATCATTAATATTTAATTTAATCTGATCTGCGCGATTGGCGGTTAAAATTTTATCCAGAAAAATGGGTTCGCCAAAATTAACATGGACTTGTCCAAAGACTTTTTCAATTTTACGCGCTGAACTTAAAATACCCCAGATCGATTCGGCTTCCTTGGGTTTGCCATTCAGTTCATTTAAGTACGAGGTACCTTCCATCAGCTTTTCATAACCAAAATAGGTCGGAATAAAAGCAATCGGTTTGGTCGCACCGCGTAAATGACTTTGTACTGTCATCGAAAGCATGCCTTTTTTAGGCGGCAATAATAATCCAGTACGTGAACGTCCACCTTCAATAAAATATTCCAAAGGCGTGTTACGTGATAAAAGACTGTGTAAATATTCTTTAAAAACAGAAGTATAAAGTTCATTACCACTAAACGTACGGCGAATAAAATAGGCACCACCGCCACGCATGATTTGACCCACAATAGGCAGGTTTAAATTAATTCCCGCGGCAATGTGTGGAACCATGAGTCCACGGTTAAAAATCACGTAAGAGAGCAATAAATAATCGATATGACTGCGATGGCATGGGGTATAGACAATTTCATAATCCTTGGCTAATTCACGCACCGTATCGAAATTATGCACTTCAATACCGTCATAAAGTTGCGTCCATAACTTGGTCAGGGCAAGTTCCGCGAAACGTAAGGTTGAATAGGAAAAATCCGAAACCACTTCGGTTAAATAACCTTTAGCGCGATTTTCCGCCTCAAACATACTAATTTTATGATCAATACTTTCTTTGCGAATGGCATCTTGAACCGTTTCGGTTTTCATTAACTTATTAATGAGATTACGACGGTCTGATAAATCGGGTCCTAAAATCGCTTCTTTGTGTTTATTAAAATTGGTATTGAGTTCTTTGACAATCGAATGTGCCGGAGAAAAGTTTGGATATTCAATTTTGGCTTTTTCAATCGCTGATTTAAGCGAAATCGGTTTATGAAATTCAATGTAGTTTTCACGACTATATAATGAAATATTCAAGGCTTGTTTTAATTTGGATGGGGTCGCCCAGGCATCCGCAAATAAAGCTTTAAACCAGGAATTTTCATATTCAGGTGAGCGTCCCCATAAAACGGTGACCGGTACCAGTTCAATATCGTATTCAGGGTATTTTTCCAAAGCTTCAATCAGTCGAATGAGTTTTGCCGAATAATGGTAGGCCTCATTTTTGGAACTCGGTACATTTAAGGCCAGAATGGAGTCATCTTCTTTAAACTCCTGAATGCTTAATGGTGTAAAAACCGAAGGCAGTTTTCGTGCTTGGGCTTCAGTATCAATGATGACGGTATTGCTGATGGAGGCATCTTGTAAAACATAACAAATTATTTTTTTATCGAGTTGCTGTTCTATGGTTTTTTCTAATTGTTCAGTATTGCCTAAGACTTGAGGTGTCACGATTTTATCTAGAATCTTTTGCGTAAATTGTCGATAGAATCGGCTATAACCCTTATTAGACATTGTATTCCCTAAATCAGTTTTCATTTGCTTGATATTGTGTGCAATAACAAGGATAAATACAAATCTTATTGACGACAAATAAGTCATTTAAGTTGTAACTATTTAAGAAAAACCCAGCGGTGAGGATGTGAAAAAATATTTTTTTTTAGGCTTAAAAGTACGCTTAAGGCGAAAAAATTGGAATAGAAAATCTTATCTTCAGGGTCTAAATGGCTTATGATGAAAGGCATGGCTTTAAAATCAAAAGATCGCTCAAGGAGTTAAAATGAGTACAGATTCTGCATTTCCAACACCAAATAATTTAGGCATTGCGGTTTATAGTAATAATGCTGAATCTATTGGCAACACTCCATTAATTCGTATCAATCGCTCAATTTCTTCACCTGCAACGGTACTGGCTAAAATTGAAAGCCGTAATCCTGCATTTTCTGTGAAATGTCGTGTAGGTGCCGCTTTAATTGCAGATGCTGAAGAAAAAGGTTTGCTTAAACCCGGCATGCATATTGTCGAACCGACCAGTGGTAATACTGGAATTGCACTTGCATTCGTAGCGGCTGCAAAAGGCTATGACATCACTTTAACCATGCCTGCAAGTATGAGTGTTGAACGTCGTAAAGTTTTAAAGGCATTTGGCGCAAATCTGGTCCTGACTGAACCGGCTAAAGGGATGAAAGGTGCAGTGGATGAAGCAGTGCGTTTAGCCACTGAACAACCGGAACTGTATTATTTACCGCAACAATTTGAAAATCCGGCCAACCCTAAAATTCATGAGCAAACTACGGGTCCTGAAATTTGGGAAGCAACCGGTGGTAAAGTTGATATTTTAGTTTCGGGTGTGGGAACAGGGGGTACCATTTCAGGTATTTCACGTTATTTTGAGCAGGTCAAAAATCAGCCGCTTTATTCGGTTGCTGTTGAACCGGCTGAATCACCGATTATTGGACAAACTAAACGTGGTGAGTCATTAACTCCAGGACCGCATAAAATCCAGGGTATTGGCGCAAACTTTATTCCGAAAAATCTGGATTTAGATTTGGTTGATGAAGTCATTGCAATTGAAAGTTCAGCAGCGATTGAATGGGCGCGTAAAACCGCGACCCATGAAGGCATTCTGGTGGGTATTTCAAGTGGTGCAGCAATGGCAGCGGCAGCACAACTGGCAGCACGTCCTGAAAATGCCGGAAAAACCATTGTGGTGATTTTACCGGATGCAGGTGAGCGTTATTTATCTTCGGTTTTGTTTGAAGATATTTCTGCCGATTAATGCGGCACGAATTTTTCTGATGATAAGTAAAAAGGCTGAAGTTGATCTTCAGCCTTTTTTATTCAGTTTGTATGAATCACAAAACCTTAACGGATAAACAGTTTTAAAATCAGTTTTTGAATAAATGTGCCATAAGGCGGATAGAACAATCGCATCAAACTAAATTTTGGTCGGTTAAACACGGCTTTCGCATGACTAAAGGTGACAAATCCTTCATAACCATGATAATTGCCCAGTCCTGATGTACCTACACCGCCAAAGGGTAGATCTTCCTGTCCGACATGAACCAAAGTTTCATTGAGGCAAACACCGCCACTGTGGGTTTGCATGAGGACTTTTTGCTGCTCTTGCTTGTTATAACCAAAATAATATAAAGCTAAAGGACGCGGTCTTTGATTAATATAGTTAATCGCTTCATCAAGCTGCTGATAAGTAACAATTGGCAATAATGGACCAAAAATTTCATTTTGCATCACCTGCATATCATCTGTGACATTGCTTAAAACATAATGTGCTAAACGTCGTCCTGAAGAGGCATCGGTAATGACATGAACAGTCGCATTTTTTGCAGTTGCATCTTCAAGATAGTGATTTAAACGATTGAGCTGTCGCTCGTTAATAATCGCGGTGTAATCAGGGTTATCGGCTAATTTTGGAAAAAACTCCTGAATCGCAGTCGCATATTCTTCAATAAATTGGGCCTGCAATTGCGCAGGAATCAGCACATAATCGGGCGCAACACAGGTCTGTCCGGCATTCATGGCTTTGCCAAAGGCAATCCGTCGTGCACTTTCACGAATATTGGCATCGGCTAAAACCAGTGCTGGAGACTTTCCACCGAGTTCCAACGTCACTGGTGTGAGGTTGTTGGCTGCTGCACGCATCACATGTTTACCGACTTCACTGGCACCGGTAAATAAGATGTGATTAAAAGGTAATTGAGTAAATTTCTGTGCAACTTCTGCATCACCATTGACCACACTAACCAAATCCTCAGGAAAGGCTTGCGCAATCAGTTGCTTGAATAATGCAGAAAATTCAGGCGTATATTCGCTCATTTTTAAGATGACTCGATTTCCTGCAGCGAGTGCTTGGCAGAGGGGACCAATGGCTAAAAACAGCGGATAATTCCATGGCACAACGATACCCACCACACCGACAGGTTGATACAGGACATAACCTGTCGCAGGTTGGAAAAGAATACCAATATGACGTTTGCTGGGACGCATCCATTTTTTCAAATTTTTTAACGCGTATTTAATGCCGAGTACGCTGGTCATGACCTCGAACATTTCAGTTTCAGAATGACTTCGGTTGGAAAAATCATGGCTAATCACCAGATTAATCTCGGTTTTATTCTGCAGAATCAATTGCTGCAAGGTTTTAAGATGCTGTCTACGCTGTTCTAAACTCGGGTAACTGTTTTCAGTAAATGCCTGTTGTTGTTTCTCGAATAATTGCTGTAATTCGATCGAGATATTTTGATCTGTATTTTGATCCATTTTGTGATTCAACATCTTACATATCCTTTGCCTTTGGTGAGAGAGAATAACCTGAATTTTTGATTATGATTTGGTTATTCTCACTTTGCTTATAACTTTGAATTTATTATAAATATTTTATGAAGAGTTCCAATATGTCAACAAGTCACTCTAAGTGAGGTGAGAATAAATTGAGCTTGCTGTTTGAATTAAGCGTGCAATTGTTTATTGCGTATCATATCCACCGCTTTTTCAGCAATCATGATGGTTGGCGCATTGGTATTGCCATTGACCACATTTGGCATGATGGAGGCATCCACCACACGTAAATTTTCAATGCCATAGACACAAAGCTGCGGATCAACCACGGCCATTTCATCAACGCCCATTTTACAGCTGCCGACCGGGTGATACACGGTATCTGCACGTTCACGCAAAATATGCCGAATTTCATCATCGGTTTTGACCGAAGCACAAAACAGATCTTTTTTATGCAGCCTTTTTAAGGCCGGTGAATGCATCAGTTGTTCTGTGACCTTATAGGCATTGACCATATCTTCAATATCATCTTCATGATCAAAGAAATTCGGATTGATCAGCAAAGGATCATCGATGCTTGGACCGCTGATTTTAATGCTGCCACGACTTTTCGGATTCAGCAGGCAAACATGACAGGAAATACCGTGGCTGGCATGGAAAGTGCGGGCATGGTTATCGACCAAAGCCACCACAAAATGCAGCTGTAGATTCGGAATGTCTTTTTCAGGTGTACTTTTTAAAAAGCCGCCACATTCTGCAAAGTTGGTGCTGAGCATGCCACGGCGTTCTTTACGATAGCGCGAAATTTGTTTCACCAGATCGATCGTACCGGCCAGTGACACGCCAAAAGTGCCGGCAATCTCACTGACGGTATAACTAAAAATAAAGTCGGGATGATCGTGAAAATTTTTACCGACACCCGGTAAATGCTGAGTCACCTCAATATCATGCTTAAGTAACTCTTTTTCATCGCCAATACCGGAGAGCATTAAAATCTGCGGTGAATGCATCGCACCTGCGCTTAACAACACTTCTTTATTAGCACGCAGCTGTTTGATTTGACCAGCATGTTTGACTTCGACGCCAACCGCAATCTGATTTTCAATTAAAATGCGCTGCGTGGATGCATGGGTGAAAATGGTCAGGTTGGGGCGTTGCAAATGCGGAAATAAATAGGCACGTGCTGCACTACAGCGCTCACCATTAATATGCGTGACTTGATACACGCCTAAACCTTCCTGTTCAGCACCATTGAAGTCATCCAGAATTTTATAACCCTGTTCTTTGGCTGCCGTAATATAACGCTCATGCCATGGGCTGTCAGTGCGCAAATTCGATACCGACAATGGCCCGGTATTGCCATGATATTCATTTTCAATATCCTGATTGTTTTCCGAGCGAATAAAATAGGGCAGCACCTCCTGATAACTCCAACCGTGATTGCCGAGTTCTGCCCATTGATCGTAGTCTTTTTGATGGCCACGCACATAAATCATGGCGTTAATGGCAGATGAACCGCCCAAACATTTCCCGCGTGGTTGATAGCCTTTACGGCCATTCAGACCTTTTTGCGGCACGGTTTCAAAGGCCCAGTTATTGATTTTGGTTGGAATGCTAATCACTGCGGCCGCTGGTGTATTCACCGTCCATGTATTGCCATGACTACCAGCTTCTAATAAACACACCGATATGTCTGGATTTTCGGATAAACGCCCCGCCAATACACAGCCGGCACTGCCGCCACCAATGACAATATAATCAAACGTCTGGTTTTCCATAGAGGATCTTGTTCCTGTTATTTATTCTTGAATGTCATTTTTGTTTTAAGTGATATTTCTATTGTTTTTATCACCTATTAAAACTGATCTTACCGAAGCCTTAGACGAAAAGATATACAGTTTAGAGCTTGATTCATAAAATAAAAATATTGAATTCTTATTCATGCTTATATGATCAAGCCTCAATTTAATTACAATTACATGCCATATTCGATATAAATGAACATTGGAAATAGGTCGAAAAAAGCAGATGATATCTCAGTTTTAAAAATAGAAGATCAGGGATTTTGATTCGTGTTTGAACTTGACTGTAAATTACTCAGTGTTTTTCTTTATATCTATAAATATAAAAGTGTTTCAGTTGCAGCTGAATATCTGGCGATGAGCCAGCCGACGGTCAGTAATATCCTGAATAAAATCCGCCAGCATTATAACGATCCGCTTTTTTTAAGAATTGGCAACGAGATGGTGCCGACCGAACTGTCTAAACAGCTTTTCCCCTTGGTGAGTGAGGCGCTGAGTAAGGTCGAGATCATCAATAATTTCACCATTAATTTTGATCAGTCGACCTCACAGCAGAAATTCACCATTGCCATGACCGATGTGTCGCATTTGGTATTATTACCTAAAATTTCCCAGTATTTAAAACAACATGCCTCCCATATTCGCTTAAATGTGCGTGCGATTACTTCTGAAACCAGTTACCAAATGGCCAATGGGGAAATTGATTTAGCCATTGGTTTTTTACCGAATCTGGAAAATGGTTTTTATCAGCAAAAATTATTTGAGCAATATTATGTGGTGATTGCATCCAAGGATCATCCAAGGCTGAGTGGAAACCGTTTAAGCACGGAACAATATATTAGTGAACAGCATATTGATATTGATGCCGGCATGGGGCATTACCATATTGAAAATGAGCTGTTAAATTTAGAATTAAAACGTAATATCTTGATGCGTTTACCGAGCTATTTAGGGGTCGGGCTGGTGGTTCAGGAAACCGATGCAATTGCGACGGTGCCTTATTATTTAAGTGAGGTCTTATTATCACGCGGGAATTTACAAATTTTTGAAGCACCGATTACCTTTCCCACCTATGCGGTTAAACAATATTGGCATATGTCTTGTCATCACAAAACCAGCCATCAATGGTTGCGTCAGATGTGCCATGAATTATTTAGCCAAATGAATGAACTCGATTGTTCAGCTCATGGAATCATTCAGCACTAATCAGAACCACCAGCTCAATCATGGATTATTATTAATCCACCGAAGAAATTTTATCCGGGGTCATGAGCGCCTGATTAATATAAAGCTTGATTAAGCGTTCACGTGAACCAATGGATTTTTGATAATGGGTGGAATTGAGTAATAACGAGGCACCATAGGTCACCGTCCAGATATAAGATAAATAATCGCGAATCGACATGGCGCTATCTAATGATTTTAAATATTCATCGGTCATGTCTTTAATTTCAATAATCCGTTCTTCACGGACTTGATATAATTCTTCAAATAATTCTTTTAATTTTCTTTCATTATTGGTTAGCCGGTCTTCAATCACATGTAATAAAATCGTGCGGTTGGAATTTAACATGTTGTAAAGCATGTACTGGGAGACATAGGTTTTAATATTATTTTTATATTTCTTTGAAATTTCTAACAGTCTTTTTTCATTCAAGATAATCAATTCTAAATACAGCTGATTCTTGCTTTTAAAATGCTTATAAATTGTACCTTTGGCAATATCCAGTTCAGAGGCTAACTCTCCAAGCGTAATATCCTGATTGTTATCCAGCAACAGCGTTTCTGCCATGGCTAAAATTTTCTCTTTACGTAATAGAAAATTTTGTTGGCGTACTGTATTCATTGCAATCGTCCCAAGCAGACATTAAAAAAAGCGCCTTCAACATATACCCATAAAATCGTGATGACCATTCCACCATTGTCGGGTATGGGTGAAAATTAATATTTAAAATAGATATTTATATTTAACCCTATTCTGAATTTCATAGCTCTCAATTGCATAGCGAAAATTAAAAGTCAATAAATGAGAACCTGAGAGGTCAATAATCGCCAATAAAATTCCAATTGATCCATAATTATTTTATTGTCTTTTTGCGCTGAAACGTGAAATCACCGATTTAACGCAAACAGAATAATGTGCTGATCAAACAGTATTTCAACCGTAGATTTAAAGATTAGGTTTTAGGATGAATCGTTCAATTCAAAGTAAATTACAGAAAAGATGTTTTATTCAGCAAACATTCGAGTGAACATCAGATGATGAACACATTTTAACTCTTAAACCTTGATGGGACTGTCCTTCAAACTCAGTTTTAGCTCAATGCCATTTCTCCTGATGGATATTGAGAACCGGTTTGAACGCCTAAATTTTATTTAAATATATATGGGTTGAAATAAAGCTCGTTATTTTCAGTTTAGGTTCTTACAACTTAAAAAAGTACTTCAGTATTCAATGTGAAGTCTTCACCCAAGGAAAGCAATATGCCTATTTATAACGCACCTCTTAAAGACATGGATTTTATTTTAAATGACGTATTTAAGGCTGAAGATTTTTGGCAAGGCAATGACGACTTAGCCCACATTGACATGGCAACGGCCAATGCCATTTTAGAAGAAATGGCAAAATTTTCTAAAAATATGATTCTGGATTTAAACCGCTCAAGTGATGAAGAAGGCGGTGCTCAATTTAGCAATGGTGTTGTGACCACGCCTAAAGGTTTTAAAGAAGCATTTAAACAATATGCAGAAGGCGGCTGGATTGGTCTGGGTGCTGAAGAAGAATGGGGCGGCCAAGGCATGCCGAAAATGCTGACGGTACTCGCCGATGAGATGATTTGGGCGACCAATCCATCGTTTATGCTTTACCCGTTACTTTCTGTGGGCGCAGGTATGGCACTGAACAACTATGCTTCTCAAGAACAGAAACAAACCTATTTACCTAAAATTTACACAGGTGAATGGTCAGGTACCATGTGTCTAACTGAACCGCATGCAGGGACCGATTTAGGCATTATTAAAACCAAAGCTGAACGCAATGAAGATGGTTCTTATGACATTAGCGGAACCAAAATTTTCATTACCAGTGGTGAGCATGACCTATCTGAAAACATTATTCACCTGGTACTGGCTAAAACACCGGATGCACCTGCAGGTTCACGCGGTATTTCATTATTCATCGTGCCGAAATTTATGGTTAATGAAGATGGTTCATTGGGCGAACGTAATAGCATGGGTGCCGGTTCGATTGAACACAAGATGGGGATTAAAGGTTCTGCAACGTGTGTGTTGAACTTTGATGCTGCGAAAGGCTTCCTTGTAGGGAAAGAAAATGAAGGTCTGGCGGCCATGTTTGTGATGATGAACTATGAACGTCTGTCTATGGGTATTCAAGGTTTAGGCGCATCTGAGTTTGCCTATCAAAATGCGGCGCAATATGCGACAGACCGTTTACAAGGCCGCAGTGCAACAGGGGTGAAATCGCCAGAGAAACCTGCCGATTCAATTCTGGTACATGGTGATGTGCGTCGTATGTTGCTGAATGGTCGTGCTAACAATGAAGCATCGCGTGCATTTGCGGTGTATGTCGGTCAGCAACTGGATATCACCAAATTTTCGAATGATGCCGAAGCGGTTAAAAAAGCCAATGACCGTGTGGCGTTATTAACCCCAATTGCTAAAGCCTATTTAACCGATACCGCATTAAATGCTGTACTCGATTCACAAATGGTATTTGGTGGTCATGGTTATATCCGTGAATGGGGCATGGAACAGTGCGTTCGTGACCTACGGATCTCACAAATTTATGAAGGCACCAACGGTGTGCAGGCGCAGGATTTAATTGGTCGTAAAACCATTCGCAACAATGGTGCGAATATGGCTGAATATATCACTGAAATTCGTGAATTTGTCGCTACACTGGATGATTCACTGGCGATTAAAGCCGCGACTTTAAATGCGTGTAATGAAGTGGAAGCGATTACCCAGTTCATTTTGGAGCAGGCGAAAGGCGCAGCTGATTTTGCCAATGGTGTTGCGGTAGATTACTTGCATGCAGTGGGTTTGCTTAGCTTCAGCTATATGTTTGCGAAAATTTCGCAAGCAGCTCAGGTTAAAACAGAAGCCTTTTATCAAAACAAACTTATTTTGGCACAGTACTTTGCAGAGAAAGTGTTACCCGGCTTAACTGCACATATTACCCAAATTAAAGCCGGTTCAAACTTGATGATGCAGTTGCCAGAAGATTACTTTACTGCTCAATCTTAAGCTCAGCACTTGGGTTTAACCTCGATTTACATAGAAGGAAATGAGATGGGCAGGGTCTTCTGCTCATATCAAACAACAAAATTTATAAATTAGGATGGAAAAAATGATTGTTATTGTGAATGGTGTACGTACAGCGATGGGTGGTTTTCAGGGCGCACTTTCTGCATGTACCGCACCCGATTTAGGCGCAGTGGCCATTAAAGAAGCGGTTGCACGTTCAGGCTTACAGCCTACAGATATTGATGAAGTGATTTTTGGCTGTGTTTTACCTGCGGGTTTAAAGCAAGGTCCGGCACGTCAAGCCATGCGCCAGGCAGGCTTACCGGATTCTACCGGTGCGACCACCATCAATAAAATTTGTGGTTCGGGTATGAAAGCGGTGATGCAAGCTGCCGATGCAGTTAAAGCCGGTTCTGCACAAATTGTGGTTGCCGGTGGTATGGAATCGATGAGTAATGCGCCATATTTACTGGAAAAAGCACGTAGCGGTTACCGTATGGGACATGGGAAAACCACAGACCACATGTTCCAGGAAGGTCTGGAAGATGCAGAAACCGGTCTTTCCATGGGCATCCTTGCACAAGAAATGGCAGATAAAAAAGGCTATACCCGCGAGCAACAAGATGCTTTTGCGATCAGCTCTTTAAATAAAGCCGTGACTGCAATTAATAATGGTTATTTCAAGGCTGAAATTGCGCCTGTAACCGTATCTAGCCGTAAAGGCGATGTGGTGGTTGAGCAAGATGAGCAACCCCTGAATGCCAAAGCAGATAAAATTCCGACTTTACGTCCAGCGTTTAAAAAAGATGGCACCATTACAGCGGCAAACTCCAGCTCAATCAGCGATGGCGCATCTGCATTGGTGATCACTTCGGAAAAAATTGTAGCTGAACGTGGACTTGAACCCGTTGCTAAAGTTCTCGCCTATGCCAGCCATTCCCAGCATCCTTCTGAATTTAGTATTGCCCCCGTAGGTGCAATCGAGAAAGTCTTGAAGCAAACTGGCTGGACTGCTGCAGAAGTTGATCTTTGGGAAATTAATGAAGCCTTCGCGATGGTGACCATGGCCGCTATGGATGCTTTCAATTTAGACGAAGCCAAGGTCAATGTGAACGGTGGTGCGTGTGCACTCGGACATCCACTGGGTTCATCGGGTTCACGTATTATTGTCACGCTAATCCATACACTTCAACGTACCGGTGGCAAAAAAGGGATTGCCAGTTTATGTATCGGCGGTGGTGAAGCAACAGCCGTTGCCATTGAACTCATTTAAAAAGTTTTTATCAAGTAAATCTATAAGTAACAAATTTGAAATTCGATAAGCAATAAAAGCCACTCTTTCGGCCCGCTGGGACAGTGGCAACAAATATGTTTATTTTTGAGATTTTTATTATGAATGGTTTAGAACGCATTCGCTTAGTCTCCCTTCGCGACAAAATAATGTCTGCTCAACAAGCGATTGAATTGATTCAAGACGGTGCTGTAGTGGGTTTAAGTGGTTTTGGTGGGGCCGGTGAAGCCAAAACAGTGCCTTTGGCTTTGGCTGATTATGCTCAGCAACATCCTTTAAAAATCACCCTGGCAACCGGTGCAAGTTTAGGCAATCAAATTGATGGCCGTTTAAATGAAGCCCATGCCATTGGGCGCCGTTATCCCTATCAAGCTGATCCTGGCTTGCGTAAAGCCATAAACGCCGGTGAAGTGATGTATATCGATCAGCATCTGTCTGAAATGGCAGATAACATTCGTCATCATAATTTACCGCGTATTAATGTGGCTGTCATTGCAGCAACTGCCATTACTGAAGATGGCCAGATTATTCCAACAGGTTCATGCGGTAATTCGGCTAACTTTATTGAAATGGCTGATCATGTCATTATCGAAATTGATAATACAATCAATCCTGTGCTTGAAGGCGTGCATGATATTTATGTGCCCAAAGCCCGTCCAAACCGTGCACCGATTCCCTTGATTCACGCCGGCGATCGTATTGGTACGATTGGAATTCAGGTCAGTCCTGAAAAGATTTCCGCGATTGTACTGAATGATATTCCAGATACATCCTTCAATATGGATGAACCCGATAGCAATACCTTGTCTATTGCCAAACACCTGATTCAGTTCTTTGAGGATGAAGTGGCAGCAGGGCGCTTGCCGGAAAATCTGGGTCCATTGCAGTCAGGTGTGGGTTCAATTGCCAATGCAGTCTTTTCGGGCTTTGAGCATTCAAACTTCCATCATCTGGAAATGTACTCGGAAGTCTTGCAGGACTGTACTTTCGAATTGATTGATTCTGGCAAAATGACCTTTGCTTCAGGTTGTTCAATGACGCTTTCTGACGCTTGTGCCAAGCGTGTCATGAGCAATTTTGAACAATACAAAGACAAGATTGTGCTACGTCCGCAAGAAATTTCCAATAATCCTGAAATCATCCGCCGTTTAGGGATCATTGCGATTAACACGGCACTTGAGTTTGATATCTACGGCAACGTAAATTCGACCCATGTCAGCGGCACCAAAATGATGAATGGGATTGGCGGTTCAGGTGACTTTACCCGTCATGCACATCTGGCGATTTTTGTGACCAAGTCGATTGCCAAGGGCGGTGCAATTTCATCAGTGGTTCCAATGGTCAGTCATACCGATCATACTGAACATGACATTGATGTATTGGTGACAGAGCAAGGTCTGGCAGATTTGCGTGGTTTGGCACCGCGTGAACGTGCACGCAAGATTATTGATTGCTGTGCGCATCCAAGCTATCGTGATGCATTAAACGACTATTTTGACCGTGCTTGTGCAAAGGGCGGACACACGCCGCATATTTTGCAAGAAGCTTTGTCTTGGCATGCACAATTTGAAGAAACAGGTAGCATGCAAAAAACTGCATAAGATCACATCTAGCTAGAACATGAGAGAACCCATCAAATGATGGGTTTTTTAATTTTTATGAATGAAATGTGGATATAAATTTCAAAAAATGACGAAAGCAAAACAGATGCAATACTGCTGAAACGCTTTGCCAACAAGAACCCGATTAACCGAAAGATTGTTCTTTCTATAATGGCCACTTTGCAATACTCAGGGTCAAAATTTTGAAATATATTCAATATTTTTCAGGAATCACGTTATTACTTCTGTTAACTGCTTGTGCCAAAGCACCGGATTATCAGGGCACTTGGAAAAATACCCTAGAAAATCCAAAACTTGAAAATTCACTCGTGATTAGCAAAAATGGTGACAATTATTTCATTACCAATACTTTAAAAGACAAAGCAACCGGTAAAACTGAAAAGAAAAATCCTGTTCCTGCCTCAGTCAGCAAGAATGGTTTACTTGAGGTGAATGCAGGTGCCGGTGTGGTTGATTTTGCGATTGACGAAAAAACCGGAAATCTGGTGGGTTCAGGCTCAATCTATAAAAAAGTAAAATAATCATTGCTGCAATGTCTTAATACAAAAGATGTCATGAAAGGGTATTGTTCATGACATCTTTTTTAACTGATAAAATTGAATAATGCTGCCAAATCTTTTGTTGAGTTGAATGACCTGAATGATATCTCGTCTCAATCGGAGCAAAGATTGAAGGACAAAATTTCCTTATTTTAGTTTTTATTGGAAAATCTTTCTTCAAGCTGGGTAAACAGGATTTGCATGCCTTGAGTTGCTGTTTGGGGAATCAAATGATACTGCTGCGGTACTCGAAGGTGATCGGCTTTAGGGTCGATATAATAGGCTTCACAGCTTTCAGGTATTTCATGGATCAGTCCGGCAACGGGGTAAACCACTAAACTGGAGCCGATCACAATAAAAATTTCGGCATCTTGAACCAGTTGCATGGCGTGTTCATAAGCCGGAACTGCCTCGCCAAACCAGACCACATGCGGACGCAGCGGATAGCCTTGCGGACATTTATCTCGTTCCAAGTTTAATTCCCAACCTTGAATCGGATAGAAAGTCTCAGAATACTGGGCACCAGGCGCAGAGGTTTTGGCCAAGCGAATATTGCCATGTAAATGTAAAACATGCTGGTTTCCAGCGCGTTCATGTAAGTCATCTATATTTTGGGTAATCACATAACACTCTGCAAAGTCTTGAATTTTGGCAATGAGTTGATGTGCTAAATTTGGCTGTGCTTCCAAGACATTTTTGCGTCGTGCATTATAAAAGCGTTGCACCAGTTGCGGATTTCTTTGCCATGCTTCGGGCGTGGCAACTTCTTCAATCTTGTGGTTTTCCCAGAGCCCATCATGATCACGAAATGTATTGATTCCACTTTCTGCACTCATTCCTGCACCTGAAAAGATCACGATTTTTGGCATTTTTTTAAGTTCTTTGTCTTTGATTTAAATAAACGTATCATAAATTATTCAGGTTTTGATAGGTTTTATAGAGCACTGCAATTTTACTTTTGAGCCGCTATAAAAAAAGCCCCCACAAATTTGTGAGGGCTAATTGTGTTATTTTTCTATTGAGCAATAAACTGCTGAACAGCCTGATTGAACTCGTTTGGACATTCAATATTTGAAATATGCGAGGCATTAATTTCAAATAATGCGCTATTTTTAATATGATTTACCATATATTGACCGTCTGAAACTGTAGTCACTGGATCTTTTTGACCTGCAATAACCAGTACCGGTACACGAATTTCTTCTAACTGTTGACGTAAATCTGCTTTTGCTAAAGCTTCACAGCAACTTGCATAACCTTCGGCGCTACCAGCTGCCAAGCTGTTTTGCAACTTCTCAACTTCTGCTGCATTGCTTTGAATAAATTTATCCGTAAACCAGCGCCCGGCTGCAGTTGAAGCGATCGGCTGTAAACCTTGCTCACGCACCAGTGCTGCGCGCTCATTCCACGCTTGTTCTTGACCAATTTTCGCTGCAGTATTGCAGACAATGATTTGGTTAAAACGTTTGGCCTTGTGAACGGCAAGCCATTGACCCGTTAAGCCACCCATTGAAATACCGCAAAAAACAGCTTTTTCAATATTAAGATGGTCAAGCAAGTTCACTACGTCTTGACCCAATTGCTCAAGGGTATAGGGGCCTTGTGGAGCTGATGATGCACCATGACCGCGTGTGTCATAACAAATCACAAAAAAATCATCTTTAAAATGATCAATTTGAGGTTGCCACATTGCATAATTCGTCCCAAGCGAATTTGAAAAAATGATCGCAGGTTTAGTCACATTACCAAAGGTTTGGTAATTGATTTCAGCACCATTCGAGCTAAAAGTTGGCATAGATATTCCTTTTATTACTTATCCTTCTTCAATCCTTCTTGTACAAAATTTAAATATTGCTATAAAAAAAGCACAGGAAGGGTTTTTGAAGGATTCTATTTTTAAACGCGTTCAATAATCAAAGCGATACCTTGACCGACACCAATACACATTGAACAAAGGCCATACTTGCCACCCGTTTGTTCCAGCTGATTTAAAGCAGTCGTCACCAGACGTGCACCCGATGCACCGAGAGGGTGACCCAATGCAATCGCGCCACCATTCGGGTTGACTTTGGTTGAGCCATCTTCCAAACCTAGGTCACGGGTTACCGCCAAGGCTTGAGCAGAAAAGGCTTCATTCAGCTCAATCACATCCATCTGCTCTAAAGTCAAACCGGTTTGTTTCAACAACTTTTTAATCGCAGGTGCAGGACCAAAGCCCATGATGCGAGGTTCAACGCCCACCACCGTTGCGCCAATAATTTTGGCCCGTGGTTTTAAACCATACTGTGCTACAGCATCATCCGAAGCAATCAGCAGGGCTGCTGCACCATCGTTGATCCCGGAAGCATTACCTGCCGTTACCGTACCTTCGGCTTTCACTACCGGTTTTAGCTTGGTGAGGGCTTCAAGGGTGGTCGAAGCACGTGGATGTTCATCGGTATCCACTACAACGGGCTCGCCTTTACGTTGTGGAATCACCACAGGCACGATTTCGTTGGCAAAGAAACCTTTTGCTTGTGCTGCTGCCGTGCGCTGCTGACTTGAGAAAGCGAACTGGTCTTGGTCTGCACGGCTAATGTTGAACTGTGCGGCCACATTTTCAGCCGTTTGCGGCATGGTTTCGACACCATACATCTCTTTCAGTTTTGGATTGATAAAACGCCAGCCCATGGTGGTGTCTTCAAGTTTTTGACTACGACCAAAGGCAGTTTCCGATTTACCCATCACCAAGGGTGCACGGCTCATGGATTCCACACCGCCGGCAATAATCAGATTGGCTTCACCAGCTTTAATGGCACGTGCAGCGATTGCTAAAGCATCCAGCGATGAACCACATAAACGGTTGACCGTCGTTGCAGGCACTTGATAAGGCAGACCTGCAAGCAGAGATGACATGCGACCGACGTTACGGTTATCTTCACCGGCCTGATTGGCACAGCCATAAATCACATCATCAACCAGTTCCCAGTTCACTGATGGATTGCGTTCCATCAAGGCTTTGATTGGAAGTGCACCCAGGTCATCGGCATGAACAGGAGCCAGACCACCGGCATAACGGCCGAATGGGGTACGGATGGCATCTACGATATATGCATTTTTCATTGTGTATTTGCTCACATATTTAAAAGAAGAAAACTCCTCCCTTTTTTAAAGGGAGGTCGGGAGGGATTTAATGAAGTAGTTTTATTCCTCAAATCCTCCCTAAATCCCTCCTTTAATAAAGGAGGGACTTCCCCTTAATTGGATTGAGTCGCATCAATCAGTTTGGCACCGGTCAATGACTGCAATTCTTCAAATGATAGACCTTCAACTTTCTCAATCACTTTCATGCCTTCAGGGGTGACATCAATCACGCAGAGGTCGGTGTAAATGCGGTCGACACATTTCAAGCCAGTCGCAGGGTAAGACAACTCAGCGACGATTTTTGGCTCGCCTTTTTTAGTCACGTGGTCTGTAGTGATAAAGACTTTTTTTGCACCAACAGCCAAGTCCATCGCACCGCCCACCGCTGGGATGGCATCCGGTGCACCGGTATGCCAGTTGGCCAGGTCACCATTTTCAGCGACCTGGAATGCACCAAGCACAGCAATATCCAGGTGACCGCCACGCATCATGGCGAAGGAATCACCGTGATGGAAGAATGAACCGCCTTCAAGCAAGGTGACAAATTCTTTACCGGCATTAATTAACTCTGGATCACGGTCTTCTTCAGCAGGAGGAGGACCGAAAGCCAATAAACCATTTTCAGAATGTAAAAACACGTCTTTGTCTGAAGGCAGGTAGCTGGAAATCTTGGTCGGCAAGCCAATCCCGAGGTTCACATAAGCACCATCAGGAATGTCTTGTGCCACACGTTCAGCAATCTGGTCACGGCTTAATTTGGTATAACTCATCTTTTAATACTCCAATGCCAATTACTGTGCAGGTTTTACTGCAACCACGTGTTGAACAAAAATCCCTGGGGTGATGATGTGCTCTGGATCCAGTGCACCCAGTTCAACCACTTCAGAAACCTGGGCAATGGTGACATCGGCTGCCATGGCCATAATCGGGCCAAAGTTACGTGCCGATTTACGGTACACCAGATTGCCCCAGCGGTCGCCTTTATGCGCCTTGATCAAGGCAAAGTCAGCCTTGATCGGGTTTTCCAGCACAAAGTCTTTGCCTTCATAGCTCAGGGTCGGTTTGCCTTCAGCCAGCAAAGTACCAAAACCGGTTGGGGTATAGATTGGACCTAAGCCCATACCTGCAGCCTGAATACGGCAGGCCAGGTTGCCTTGCGGTACCAGTTCCAGTTCAATCTTGCCGGCACGATAGATTTCATCGAACACATAGGAATCTGACTGACGAGGGAAAGAGCAGATGATTTTGCGTACCGCACCGGTTTTTAACAGTTTAGCCAAACCGTAATCACCATTACCGGCATTGTTGTTGACGATGATCAGGTCTTTAACACCCAGTTCAATCAAGCCATCAATCAGTTCAGCCGGTTGTCCAGCCGTACCGAAACCACCAATCATGATGGTTGCACCATCTTTAATTTGGGAAAGTGCTTCAGTCAGTGAAGCGGAGCTTTTATCAATCATAATGTTTCCTAGACAATCATTTGCCCATTAACTTTTAGAGCTTTGAGTTGAAGGGAGAGCAGTGCTATTCGGTTCACGTTTATTTAAAACTAAATGCGCAATGATACCGATACAAATACCCCAAAATACGGAACTGAGCCCTAAAAAATGCATGCCAGAGGCAGTGGCTAAAAAAGTGATGAGAGCTGCATCTCGATGAGATTCATTTTTCATCGCGACAGAAATATTGGTTGCAATCGCACCCAGTAAAGCAAGACCTGCTAATGCAGCGACAAGCTCTTTAGGCAGTAAGCTGAACAACATGACAATACTGCCGGCAAATAAACCGCCTAAAATGTAAAAAATACCGTTGGCGATTCCGGCGATATAACGTTTGTCTTTCAGTTCATGTGCATCTTTACCCATACATAAAGCAGCAGTGATAGAAGCCAGAACGATGGTAATCCCACCGACACAAGCGACTGCTAAGGATGCAATACTGGTTATCGTGATAATCGGTTTAGCCGGAGTGTCATAACCACTGAGTTTCATGATGGCCATACCCGGTAAAAACTGACCGGAAAGACTGACCAGAATCAGGGGAATGGCCAAATTCAGGGTTGAATTCCAGGTCCATTCAGGGGCGATAAATTGCGGAATGGCGAGAGTGAAATTGACATCCACCGGATTCATCTTGCCTAAAACCAGACTCAGAACCACACCTGAAACGAGCACCCAAACCATGGCATAGCGTGGCACTAAACGCTTTGCAACGAGAAACACCATCAGCATGCCAAAAACAATCATCGGCATGGTGTCAGTTGCAGTAAAAAGCCCTAGACCAAACTGAAAAAGGATTCCGGCCATCATGCCAGCTGCGACATCTTGGGGAATCCATTTCAATAATTTGTCAAAATAACCGGTAATTCCAATCAAAAAAATCACCACAGCAGAAGTGATGTATGCGGCAATGGCTTCATTCAATGAAATATTGGGGAACAGGGTCACCAATAATGCCGTTCCCGGTGCAGACCATGCGGTAATCACGGGAACTTTGTATTTAATCGAAAGAAAAATACCGGCAACCGCTGCACCAATTGAAATTCCCCAAATCCACGAAATCATCATGGCACTGGAGACTTGCGCTTTTTGGGCAGCCTGGAAAAAAATGATGAGTGGACCTGAATAGGAAATCAGCACTGCCAAAAATCCTGCGACAGTGGCTGAAATGGACCAATCATCTTTTAATGTTTGTAACAGGGTTGTCATTGCGCTATTGCCTCCATGCTTAGATTTCAATGATCCTGTTGAATTTTGATGAGATCAGGTTTAACCCTGATCACCACCACCTACAGGAACCACAGTTCCTGTCATATATGAAGATTCATCTGAAGCAAGGAATACAATGGCATTCACCTGTTCTTGAATGGTGCCATAGCGTCCCAAGAAAGTACGGTCAATGGTTTGATCCACAACTTGCTGCATCCATTCTTTTTCTGACTCGGTCAGAGGATTGGCATTGCGTGGCACTTTACGTGGTGGCGCTTCTGTACCACCAGTTGCCACCGCATTGACACGAATACCATCTTTGGCATGTTCAAATGCGAGGGCAGCCGTTAAACCATTTACGCCACCTTTAGAAGCAGAGTAAGGCACACGGTTGATACCACGTGTTGCAATAGATGAAACGTTTACAATCGTACCTTTTTGATTTTTAATCATTTCAGGTAACACTGCGCGGCAACACCACAGGGTCGGGAACAATGAACGATTCACTTCCTTGATAATTTCCTCTTCAGAAAATTCTTCGAAAGGTTTCATCCAGATTGCACCACCCACGTTGTTGATCAATGCGTCAACACGGCCATAAGTGTCCAATGCTTTTTCAACGACTGACTGGGCACCGGCAAAAGTTTCCAGATTGGCTTTGACGGTAATCGCATCGCCACCAGTGGCTTCAATTTCAGCCAGCACTTCTTCCACATATGGGGAGAGGTCAGCCATAACGACTTGTGCGCCTTCGCTGGCAACTTGCAGCGCGACACCGCGACCGATGCCTTGAGCGGCACCGGTTACGATCACAACTTTATTTTCAAATCTTTTTGCACGATTCATTTTATTCTCCGGCTCAGTCTCTTAAACTTAGTTTGCAGAGAATTTTTCAAATAAGAAGCTTGCAGGTTTAACGCCTTCAGCCTCTAACCAGCCACGCACGGCTTCTACCATCATTACAGGGCCACATAGATAAATATCAACATCGCCTGCATTTAACCAGTCATTTTCAATATGACTTGTCACATAACCTTTACGCTCATGTGCAGATTCTGGGTTAGCAATCACTGTGCGGTATTCGAACCACGGGAATTTCTCTTGCAGTTCATTCAGTTTTTCAATGGCCACCAAGTCAAAGTCATTGGTTACACCAAAAACTAAACGTACTGGATGTTCTGAACCTTTTTCTTCAAGCACTTGCAGCATTGACATAAATGGTGCAATACCCGTACCACCAGCAAGCATTAACACAGGACGAGTCACTGGACGTAGGTAGAAACTGCCAAATGGACCCGCGAAGGTCATTTTGTCACCAGCTTTGGCATTAGCACTTAAAAACTCGCTCATTTTGCCGTTTGGTACGTTACGTACCACAAAACTGGTTAAACGGTTACCCGGTTTAGAGCTGAAAGAATAAGAACGGGTTTCAGTAGTTCCTGGAATACCCACATTGACATATTGACCAGCAAGGAAATGAATATCCGGCTGACCTTCGTCTAACTGGATGTCAAAGGTGATGGTCGAGTCAGATAAATTTTCTACACGCGCCAAAGTACCCTGGAATTCATGAATTTCAGTTTTACAAACTTCTGATGAAGCTTGAATTTGGAATACTGCGTCTGAAGTCGGTTTACACTGACAAGCTAGGATGTAGCCTTCAGCTGCTTCTTCAGGAGTTAATGCATCTTCAATATAAGTTTCTTCAGGCATGTCATATGAACCTGATTCACAAAACGCACGGCACGTTCCACATGCACCGTCACGGCAGTCCAAAGGAATATTGATCTTTTGACGGTAAGCTGCGTCTGACAGGGTTTCTCCGTCTGAAACAGAAATAAAACGTGTAACGCCATCTTCAAATTGAAGTGCAACATTGTGGTTTGACATGGCTGAATATCCTATATAAATCTTTAAATCTGGACCTTTCAGCCAATTTTCCATCTGGCTGAAAGGTTTTTTCGTCTGTGGGAGCAGTCTTAGAGGTGATACACATCAATCACTTGATTGATGTAATCATTTTTGAGAACCACGTATTTGTTCAAGATTTTGAACTGCTCGCTTGAGCAATCAATCACATAACGTGACATACCGAAGTAGCTATAATTGGTTTTATAACGGAAACTCAACGTATTCCAGTTAAAACGCACAGTGACTTGATCACCGTTTTGCTCAACAATTTCAATATTGCAAATGTTGTGACTGGTACGGGTATCCGGCATGGTTGCAGAAGAACGTTCAGTCTTGATACGGAACACGCGGTCTTCTAAACCTTGACGGTCAGGGTAATAAATCAAAGAGATTTCAGACTGAGGATCTGTAGTCAGTTTGTCATCATCATCCCAAGATGGCATCCAGAATTCTGCTGATGGGGCATAGCACTGTAACCAGTCATCCCATTGTTCATCATCCAGAAAACGGGCTTCTTTGTAGAGGAATTGAGCAATTTTTTCTAAAGTAATCGCGCTCATGCGTTTTCTCCTTCAGTTGCAGCAAGTTCTTTTTCAGAAGTAATCGCGTCTTTCATCAGATGTAACCAGTGTTCATGCTGAGCAAGATACAAACCTTCGTCTTCAGTTTTAATTCCTGAAAGTTTTGGTTTCAAACCAATTTCATTGGCTGCATCATCTGGACCTTGAATCCAGTGTTTTGCACCACGGCTCATATCATTCCATTCAAGCGCAATACCGGCATAACCAGCTTGACATGCACGGAATTCTTCCAAGTCATCTGGAGTTGCCATACCTGAAGCATTAAAGAAGTCTTCATACTGACGAATACGGCGTGAACGCGCTTCTTTGTCTTCACCAACAGGGGCGATACAGTAAATGGTCACTTCAGTTTTGCTTGGAGATAACGGGCGAAGTACACGAATTTGTGAACCGAACTGATCCATGAAATATACGTTTGGATAAATACACAGGTTACGAGAACGCTCGATCATCCATTTCGCCATTGCAGCACCGAATTTCTCGGTATATTCCTCTGCTTTAGCGAAGTTTGGACGGTCTTCAGGGTTCGCCCATTGAGTCCAAAGCAACATGTGACCATTGTCGAAACCGTAAGAACCACCGCCTTGTTTACCCCAAGAACCCGCACTCATGGCACGAATGTTGTCACCGGCTTCTTTTTCTTTACGTTGCTGAGTTGTTGCAGCATAGTTCCAGTGTACTGCAGACACGTGGTAACCATCGGCACCGTTTTCAGCAGTTAACTTCCAGTTACCTTCATAAGTGTAGGTAGAAGCACCACGTAAAACTTCAAGACCTTGATCAGACTGACCTACAATCATGTCCATGATTTTAGTCGCTTCGCCAAGGTATTCTTCTAGCGGTGGAACATCTGGGTTTAAGCTACCAAACAAGAAACCTTTATAGCTTTCAAAACGGGCCACTTTCTTAAGATCGTGAGAACCATCTTTGTTAAAGCAGTCTGAATAGCCTGCATCAGAAGGATCTTTAACTTTTAACAATTTACCCGAGTTGTTAAATGTCCAACCGTGGAATGGGCAAGTATAGGTCGCTTTATTGCCTTTCTTGTTGCGACACAATTGTGCGCCACGGTGTGAACAGGCATTAATCATTGCATTCAATTCACCTGCACGGTTACGTGCAATGATGATTGGTTGACGGCCAATATAAGTGGTATAGAAATCGTTATTATTCGGAATTTGGCTTTCATGTGCCAGGTAAACCCAATTGCCTTCAAAGATATATTTCATCTCTAAATCGAATAAGGCTTGATCTGTGAATACTGAACGATGAAGCTTGAATTCACCTGTTTCATAGTTTTCAACAAGTAATTCATCAATGCGATCGAGATGGCTGGTGTTAATTACAGGAATACGTGGCATGTCCGTTCTCCGACTTTCCAAATTTGGGTAAGTCCCCGAAATGTCATTAAATTGACATCTCGGTTCCTTATCATGAGCTTATTAAGCGCTTGCGCGGCGACGTTCAACTTCAGTAGAAGGTGCACCTTCTTTATCGTGTTGAAGAACGACGTTGAATTGAATGTGTTTGAAAGGACCTTTCAAGCCACGACGCGCGATTTCAGCTTCATCAGTAACATCAACAGCTTCTGCAACCAAACCTTCACGTGTACCGAATGCGAAGTCATCCCAAAGGTATTTGTCGCCTTCGATGTTGAACTGAGTCGTTAATTTACGGAAGCCCGGTGCAGAGATGAAATAGTGCACGTGAGCAGGGCGTTGACCATGACGAGAGATCTGGTTTAATACGCCTTGAAGTGGACCTTCAGGGTTTAAGCCATAACCTACAGGCATAGTAGTAAGCGCAGTGTATTGACCTTTTTCGTCTGTCAAGATTGAGCGACGTAGGTTAAAGTGGCTTTGTGACTTATCAAAGAATGAATAGTTGCCGTGGCTGTTTGCATGCCATACTTCAACTTTAGCACCCGGAATGATGTTGCCATCAGTATCCGTTACTGTACCGTCGATGATAAGCGTCGGGATTTTGCCTTCTTCAGAACCATCATCCATACGTGCAAAACCAGTTGATTCAGGTGCACCTGCAACATAAAGTGGACCTTCGATCGTACGTGGCGTACCACCAGTTAAACCTGCTTTTACATCTGCTTCATCAGCACGTAAGTCAAGGAAATGTTCAAGACCTACTGCAGAACCCATCAATGCAAACTCATCTGCTTTTGCAATGTCGATAATAGTTTCAATACCTTTCCAAACTTCTGATTGGCTTAAATCTAAGTCTTCAATCGCTTGGAATAAATCTGTAACTAAACGTACCAGTACTTGTTGTACGCGTGCATTTACTGGACCTTCAGAAGTGTCCACGTTACAAGCTTTAACTACATTTTCAATCGTTTGACGATCCATTTTGTTACTCCTTGGAAGTATGGTTTTGGGTGGCTAGTTTCTCAGTGTTTGTTTTGAGATCACTGGCTGCCACAGTCCTTGTTTAATTACCCTTTGAATGCTGTTTTTTGCACAGATGGAGAAGAAGTTCGCCATCTGGCATGTTTAAAACTTAGCGGTCGTCTTCATGAATAGAAGAAGGATGGCGGTTTAATGGCATCACTTCAATATTCATATACGGATATAGAGGAAGACCTTGTAAAATATTGTGTAGTTCTTCGTTGCTCTCGACATCAAAGATACTGATGTTTGAGTACTGACCCGTAATGCGCCAGATATGACGCCATTTACCTTGACGCTGTAAATCATGTGAATAAGCTTTTTCAACCGCTTTAATTTGGTTGGCTTGTTCAGTTGGCATATCTAGCGGAATATTTACATCCATGCGTACTTGGAAAAGCATGTCTAACTCCTTCAATTACTGACGACGTAAGTTGTCAATTTTGTCTAAATCCAGTTCGATACCTAAACCAGGCACAGTTGGTAAAACCAACTCATAGTTTTGATATTGAAGCGGTGTTTTTAAAATTTCTTCAGTCAGCAGTAGTGGACCAAATAACTCTGTGCCATAAGCCAGGCTTTCGAAAGTTGAGAATACATGCGCTGAAGCAATCGTACCGACTGGTCCTTCAAGCATGGTGCCACCGTACAGATCAATGCCTGCAAGTTTGGCAATTTTCCCAACTTCACAGCCTTCAATCAGACCACCTGACTGGGCAATTTTTACTGCAAATACTGATGCACCGTTGTTACGGGCAATCTGATAAGCACTCTGCGGACCGTATAATGATTCATCCGCCATAATCGCAATATCAAAGCGACGGGTTAAACGCTGCATTGCATCCAGATTTTCAATTGCACATGGTTGTTCAATCAGGTCGACACCACCATCTTGCAATAACTGAATGCCTTTAACCGCTTCAAGTTCTGACCAGGCACGATTGACATCGACACGAATCGAGATGTCTGAACCCAAAGCTTTCTTGATTGCTAAAACATGGGCAACATCGTCTTCTACAGGACGTGAACCGATTTTGAGTTTGAATACGTTATGACGTTTCAGCTCAATCATTTTTTTCGCTTCGGCAATGTCTTTCTCAGTATCACCTGAAGCAAGTACCCAGAGTACCGGCACGCTATCACGCAGACGGCCACCGAGGATTTCGCTTAACGGCAAACCTAAGCGTTGTGCCTGAATATCAAGTAGTGCAGTTTGAATGGCACATTTAGCAAAACGGTTACCGTTGATATTGCGTTTAAGGGTTTTAATCGTTTGAGCGACATTCAGACCTGAAAGTGATTTCAGTAATGGTGCAAAATATGTTTCAATATTGGTTTTAACGCTTTCCGGACTTTCATCGCCATATCCCAATCCACCAATCGTGGTCGCTTCGCCCCAACCGATGAAACCATCTTCAGTGGTGACTTTTACCAACACTAATGTTTGGGTTTGCATGGTTGCCACAGCCATCTTGTGCGGACGGATGGTTGGAATTTCAACAAGCAACGTTTCTATGGATTTGTACATCTTTAAGCTTCCCAATCTTGCTTTGTCTATCTCATGTGGTATACCTTAAAAGAATAAACATTTGCTGTCTAAGATCAATTTTGCATTTTATTATGCTTTAAAGGTATGGTTAATTATGGAACTAAGACATTTACGATACTTTGTTGCTGTGGTGGAAGAACAAAGTTTCACCAAAGCGGCTGAAAAACTGTTTATTGCTCAGCCTCCTTTAAGCCGTCAGATACAAAACCTTGAAGCTGAGCTGGGTATACAGCTTTTTGAGCGTGGAAGTCGACCATTACTGACCACTGAAGCGGGTCAGTTCTTCTATCAACACGCTGTTAAACTTTTGTCTAATGCCGAAGAAATCAAGGCTATGACCCAGCGTGTGGGAATGGTCGAAAAAACTGTAACTTTGGGTTTTGTCGGTTCTCTACTTTATGGTTTATTACCGAAAATAGTGTATTTATTTCGTCAACAACAACCCCATTTAAAAATTGAACTGATTGAAATGAGCACCAAAGATCAAATTCAGGCGCTCAAGGAAGGGCGGATTGATGTAGGCTTTGGTCGACTACGAATTTCGGATCCTGCAGTTAGACGAATCCTTTTACGTGAAGAGCCTTTAATGGTCGCTGTGCATGCCAGCCATCCACTTGCCTCACAAAAGAAAGGCGTCTTTCTGACCGATATTGTGGATGAGAACCTGTTCTTATATCCAAGTCACCCTAAACCTAACTTTTCTACGCAAGTCCGATCGCTTTTTTCAGAATACAGTCTCGATCCAAAAAGCTTAAAAGAGGTTCGCGAAATTCAGCTGGCTTTGGGGCTGGTTGCCGCAGGTGAAGGGATTTGCATTGTTCCTGAAAGTGCTAGAACCATTCAGTTATCGCATTTGCACTATATTCCTTTACTCGATGATGCTGCGGTCAGTCCTATTTTTCTGGCGATACGCAGCATGGATGAAAGTGAAGATATCCGCTCATTATTTGATTGTATTTATCAGGTTTATGACCTTGAAGCGATTGTTTATGATCGTGCCGTGATTTAACAGACCAAAGTCTCATCTCGCTACAGTTTCTAGCCTTAATTTTTAGCCTTGTCATTCGCAAATCAGACCGTGATTTTTGAAATATGCCTACTGATCAAATTGTCTATATTTGATCAGTAGGCATATTTTTTTTCAGAAAAATAAAGCTCAATAGAGAAAATAAAATGTCACAACCTGCAGAATCTAGTTTTTATATATCTATAAAGTATTGTTTTTGTTTTTAATCTCATTCCTCTAACTTTTAAGGTATGAATATATATGTAATCGGTTTTGGACAAAAAAAACACTTTGCTGCATTGTTGCCACAAATCTAAAGATTCATATGCAGGAGCGCACAGTGAATACCAACAAACTGAACATAAACACTTTAGTGGATGAAGCCAAATTTACCCGTTTTCATTGGGGAGTCCTGATTTGGTGTTTAATGATTATTATTTTCGACGGTTATGACCTGGTGATTTATGGAGTGGCTCTACCATTGTTAATGCAGGAATGGGCACTCAATACAGTACAGGCGGGTTTACTGGCTAGTACCGCATTATTCGGCATGATGTTCGGTGCCATGAGTTTCGGAACCCTATCCGATAAAATTGGCCGTAAAAAAACCATTATGATCTGTGTTGCACTTTTCAGTGGTTTTACCTTTTTAGGTTCTTTTGCTAGTAACCCTACTGAGTTCGGTATTCTTCGCTTCTTAGCGGGTTTGGGAATTGGCGGAGTCATGCCAAACGTGGTTGCCCTCATGACCGAATATGCACCAAAACGTATCCGCAGCACGCTTGTTGCCCTGATGTTCAGTGGTTATGCGATTGGTGGAATGTCGTCTGCATTATTGGGTGCATGGTTGGTACCGCAGTTTGGCTGGAAAATCATGTTCCTTCTTGCCGGTATGCCTTTATTACTTTTGCCGGTTATCTGGAAATATCTCCCAGAATCCCTGATGTTTTTGACCAAAAAGGGTGAAACAGAAAAGACTCGTGTAATTGTGAAAAAAATTGCACCAGAACAAGAGATTGGTCCACAAACGACTTTTGTTCTGAATGAACCGACTGCTGGCGATGATGCTCCATTACGCGCATTATTTCAGCAAGGCCGTATGTTCAGTACCTTAATGTTTTGGGCAGCCTTCTTTATGTGCTTGCTTATGGTTTATGCATTAGGCAGCTGGTTGCCAAAACTGATGATTCAGGCCGGTTATTCATTGGGTGCAAGTTTAATGTTCCTGTTTGCCCTGAATATTGGCGGCATGATCGGCGCAATTGGTGGTGGAGTGCTTGCAGATAAATTCCATTTAAAACCGGTACTGAGCATTATGTTTACTGTGGGTGCGATTGCCTTAATCTTGCTTGGTTTTAACAGCCCACAAGCGGTGCTATATGTTCTGATCGCCATTGCTGGCGCAGCAACCATCGGCTCACAAATTCTGCTTTATACCTTTGTTGCACAATTTTACCCAACTGCAGTTCGCTCAACAGGTATGGGCTGGGCATCAGGAATTGGACGAATTGGTGCCATTGTTGGACCTGTCTTAACTGGCACCTTGCTTACTTTTGAATTACCTCATCAAATAAATTTTTTAGCCATCGCTATTCCTGGAATTATTGCTGCCGTGGCTATTTATCTGGTTAATTTAAAAGCGTCTGTCGATGGTCAATCCCTTGCAGCACATGAAGTTAAAGCTAAACCAATTACGCAAAAAGCAACCCAATAATCTCTTATCATTTTCAATAAAGACCATAGTCTAAGTGAAATAGATTGCCATCGTAGTAGTGAAAATCTATTGCTAATATTTGATCGAACAACAACAAGTGAGTTTAGGATGAACACCACGCAACCGACAATGAAACGTACGCTCATGATGAGCATGATTGCCCTAAGTCTAGGTGGAGTCAGCGTAGCGGCCCAAGCCCAAACCCAACAGCAAAAAGAAATTGAACAACTCAGACAGGAAGTTCAAGCTTTACGTAATCTGGTTGAACAGCAAAAAGTACAGACAGCACAGACTGCAACTGCTATTGCAGCGGTTCAACGCCCAGCGCCTGTGGCTACAGCAACTCCTGTACTGAAAACTGCCAAAGGTGCCGAGTTTAATCTGTATGGTAATGTCCGTGCAGATGCATCCTATCAGGCTGAAGGTGGTGGTGTGGATATGCCATATAACCAGATCAATAGCGTGCCACTAGAAGGTGCTGCTGGGAATAGCGATCGTTTCAGATCGACTTTATCTGCGACGCGTTTAGGTCTGGATTTTAAAACTCAGGCTGCTGAGCAAGAGGTGAAGGGTAAAATTGAAGTCGACTTCCTGGGTGGAGCCAACCTTGATAATTTGCGTATCCGTCATGCCTATGTGAATTATGGTAACTGGCTGATGGGGCAAACCTGGTCAAACTTTGCAGTACCTGACTACATGCCAGAAACCATTGATGCCTTGGCTTTTGTTGGTGGTGCTGTGAAACGAACCCCACAAGTGCGTTATACCAGCAAATTTAGTCCACAAACCAATTTGGTATTAGCGGCTGAAGATCCGAAAGATAAGTTAAGCACACAGCGTTTTCCTGCATTAACGGCACGATTAAACCATCAGTTTGCTGATAATTTCAACATCAGTGCACGTGCCATGGGGCATGAAAAACGGGTTAATTCTGATGAAGAAATGGCATGGGGCGTAGGCGTAGGTGCCAAGTATGATGTGGTGCCGGGAACAACCTTAAAAGCCGATTATTACCATGTCAAAGGCGATAGCAGTTTTGTTTCCTTTACCAACAGTGGTGTAGCGGTTACTAATCTGAATAATAATGGGGCAATTACAGCAAATAGCCGTATTGCTGCTCAAAGTGAGTTTGATTCGATTACTGTCGGTTTGACCCAACAGTTTAATGAAAAACTACGTGGTACTTTGGGATATGGTTATATGACTTTTGATGAAAATCAAAACTATATTGATGCTCTAACTGCAACGGATAAGACGAAAGCCAATAAAGACTTATGGCAAGCTTGGGCCAATGTTTTTTATAGCCCAACCAAGCCTTTAAGTTTTGGTCTTGAATATGTTTATGGTGAACGTGAAGCTTTTGGTGCTGCTACACCTAATGGCAGTAAAACGGGTGAAGACAATCGAATTAATATGGTAGCGATTTATAATTTTTAATATTTAATCTTTCTAAAATAAAAAGCCTCTATTTTCAAATGGAGGCTTTTTTATATGAATCATTTTTTATCTATTCATCAACATTATTCTGTGACTTCAATCGTTAAACCATAAGTAAAGTTTTCAGTGGCCGGTTTTTGAATGCTTGCTGTTTCAGCAGGTTTAGCTGCAGGCGCTTGTATAAGGGCACGAACCGGACGGATGTGTAACCAGCGACCATCAACCAAGGCATATTTACCACTATTACCCAGCACATCTTGAGTGCGGATACGGTAAGTACTTTCTTTAGGTAAATCAAATTTTGTAATGTTAAAGCGTTTTAATGTGGCAGTTTAAAAGCATGGTGCAAGAAGTTGAGCAAGCCTTATTAAGGCTTTCTAGGTACTGAACAATTAGCACAACTGAAACTTGAAGGACGTTATCAGCGGGATATTTATTAAAGCGATATCGCATGAAACTCAGCATAAAAAAGGGCATAGTTACATGCCCTTAATTCTATATTTTATTGTTAAAAAGTAGCTGGAATATAGCTAAGCGTTCGACCGGTATTCCTACCAAAATGATTTCCCCTTAAAACTTTAGTCAGCTTTAAGGGGAGAAGGAGAATAGAAGATCACATCAAGACAGCATTATTGAAGCAGTTTGACCCCAGTGACTTTTTGAATATCTTCAAAGCTGACGTCTTTCGCCAGTTCCACCAGTTTGACCCCGTCGGCGGTGATATCGAGTACACCCAAGTCGCTAATAATCCGGTGTACTACGCCTTTACCGGTCAGAGGCAGGGCACATTGCTGTACAATTTTTGGCGTGCCATCTTTAGCACAGTGTTCCATCAAGACCACCACTTTTTGTACGCCTGCAACCAGATCCATAGCACCGCCCATGCCTTTGACTTTTTTGCCCGGGATCATCCAGTTGGCCAAATCGCCGGTTTGGGAAACTTCCATGGCGCCTAAAATGGCAATGTTGACATGGCCGCCACGAATCATGGCAAAAGAGTCAGCACTGGAGAAAAAAGCCGCGCCTTTACGGGCAGTGACGGTTTGCTTGCCGGCATTAATCAAGTCTGCATCGACCGTTTCCTGAGTTGGGAATTCACCAATCCCGAGCAAGCCATTTTCTGACTGTAACCAGACATCCATATTTTCAGGAATATAGTTTGCAACCAGCGTCGGCAAGCCAATGCCTAAATTGACATAGAACCCATCTTCCAGTTCCAAAGCGGCACGCTGTGCCATTTCATTACGAGTCCAAGCCATTTATACCGCCTCCGCTTTTAATGTCATTTGTTCGATGCGCTTTTCAGGATTATTATTTAAAATAATCCGGTTGATATAAATGCCAGGAAGATGAATTTCATCAGGATCCAAATCGCCAATTTCGACAATTTCTTCGACTTCAGCAATGCTGATTTTGCCAGCCATGGCACAGACCGGATTAAAGTTTTGTGCGGTTTTACGGAAAATCAGATTTCCGGCTTTATCGGCTTTATAGGCTTTGACCAAGGCAATATCGGCAGTTAAGGAATTTTCCAGAATATATTCCTTGCCCTCAAATTCACGAACTTCTTTACCTTCGGCGATTAAAGTGCCGACACCGGTTTGGGTAAAAAAGGCAGGAATACCTGCACCGCCAGCACGAAGTTTTTCAGCCAGTGTACCTTGCGGAGTCAGTTCGACTTCCAGTTCGCCGCTTAGATATTGACGTTCAAATTCTTTGTTTTCACCGACATAAGATGAAATCATTTTTTTAATTTGTTTGGTTTCCAGTAAAAGACCCAAACCGAAACCATCGACGCCGGCATTGTTGGAAATACAGGTCAGTTGTTTGGCACCTGTGTCTTTGAGTGCCGCAATTAACGCTTCCGGGATACCACATAAACCGAAGCCACCGACCGCCAGGGTTTGACCATCCTGAACAATATCTTGTAATGCAGCCTGTGCATTTTCATAAACTTTATTTGGCATTTGATCCCTCTTTTTATTCCTGGTCAGTCCTGGGTATGACCGAATTGCAACTTTTTATAAATTTCCTGCATGACTTTTTAAACATGAGAAAATCATGCAGTTTTGTTTTAAGCACACTTTGTTTGCCAATAGGCATTGGCATAGTTCGATGGATTATTACGGTTTAATACCTGACTGATGTTACGGCTGGCCTGCATTAAGGCATCCAAGTTGATACCGGTTTCAAAACCCATCTTGGACAATAAATAGTACAAGTCTTCCGTTGCTACATTGCCCGAAGCACCTTTGGCATAGGGGCAGCCACCTAAACCGGCAATCGAAGAATCAAATATCCGAATGCCTTGATTAAGCGATTGATAGATATTGGCAATCGCCATGCCGTAAGTATTATGAAAATGACCGGCTAAAACCTGGCTGTCTAATTCGGCAAGGCAAGCTTCCCACACTTTTTTAACCCGATTCGGGGTAGCAGTGCCAATAGTTTCTCCTAAGGACACTTCATAACAGCCCATATCCAGTAAGCGTTTACTGACTTTGGCGACTTGCTGCGGATCAATCGCACCTTCATAAGGGCAATCGACCATACAGGAAACATAACCGCGAACCTTGATATCATTGGCTTTGGCTGCTGCCATCACATCGGCAAACTTTTCAAAGCTTTCATCAATGGAACAGTTGATGTTCTTACGGGTAAAACTTTCAGAAGCTGCGGTAAACACCGCAACCTCTTTACATCCCACAGTCAATGCAGACTCAAAACCTTTCAAATTCGGTGTCAGCAAGCTGAATTGAATATTGGGATCTTGCGGCAATTGGGCAAACAGTGCATCACTGTCTGCCATTTGCGGCACCCACTTTGCCGAAACACAGGAACCGATTTCAATCGCCTGCAAACCGGTTTTCATTAAATCCAGAATCAGGTTTTTTCGATCATCCAGGGTGAGGGGTGTTTTTTCATTTTGCAGACCATCGCGTGGCCCGACCTCTACAATTTTGACGAAATCAGTCATGCGACTTCCTCCACCAGTACCTGAAATTCCACAAGTTCATCACCGGCTTTGACCTGGTCACCGGCTTGGAAATAGGAAGCTGCGACAATGCCGTCATGCGGTGCACGAATTGAATATTCCATTTTCATGGCTTCAAGGGTCATCAGCACATCATCTTTTTTCACCTGATCATTGGCGGCAACCAGAACTTGAGTAATCACGCCTGGCATCGGTGCTTTTAAATTGCCTTCAGTACTTTGTGCATCCTCAGAACTGAATTTCTGATTCAGATAACTAAACTTATGGCTTTGACCATTTTTGAAAATGGTCAGGCCGTGTGCATTTTGACTAAACGCAATTTTGTCTTGTTTGCCATTAATGTTGAAATGTGCAGTATTGCTATTTAAAAGCTGTCCAGAAATATGGAATTTTTCACCTAGATATTCAGCCACAAAACCTTCTTTTTCAGCGCTTAAATTGACTTGAACAAGCGCTTCATCGAGTTTCAACTTAATGGCATAGCTTGGGCTGATATTCACGCGCCATAGTGTTTCACTTTGCCAAACCGGATTGCTGGCTGGTTTATTTTTGCTAAAACGCAACAATAATTCGGTCAATGCCGTCGCCACAACCAGCTCAGGTTGCAGTGATTGAATATTTTTAAACAAAAATTCATCTTCACGCTGAATCAGGTTGGTATCCAGTTTGGCATTTTTAAAAGAGTCACAGCGAATGATGCGGTCCAGGAAGGCAATATTGTTACCCAAACCATCGACATGGAACTGTCCTAAAGCATGATGCATTTGCAATAAAGCGGCTTCACGATTTTCGCCCCAGACAATCAGTTTGGCAATCATCGGATCGTAATAGCTGCTGATTTCATCGCCTTGAACAATACCGCTATCAACCCGGACATGCTGGTTCTGTTCAGGGTAGTGTAAATAGCTGATTTGCCCAATCGCAGGAATAAAGCCTTTTTCAGGTTCTTCTGCATAGACGCGGGCTTCGATGGCATGACCATGAATTTTCAACTGATCTTGCTGTTTCGGTAATGGCTCGCCAAAGGCAACACGCAATTGCCATTCCACCAGATCAACGCCGGTGATCATTTCAGTGACTGGATGTTCAACTTGTAGACGGGTGTTCATTTCCATGAAATACGCGGTGCCGTCTTGCTCCACAATAAACTCGACCGTACCGGCACCGATATAATCAACCGCACGCGCGGCATCAATAGCAGCCTGGCGCATGGCATCGAGTTTATCTTGTGAAACCAATGGGGCAGGCGCTTCTTCAAGCACTTTTTGATGACGGCGCTGTACCGAGCAATCCCGTTCAAATAAATGCACATAGTTGCCGTGTGAGTCGCCAAATACCTGTACTTCAATATGACGCGGATTAATCACATAACGCTCAATCAGAACTTCATCATTACCGAAGCTGGATTTAGCTTCGCTTTTACAAGAAGCCAGTGAACCTAAGAAATCTTCACTGCGTTCAACCAGACGCATGCCTTTACCGCCACCGCCAGCGCTGGCTTTAATTAGCACCGGATAGCCAATCATATCGGCCTGTTGTTTTAAAAAATCGGCATCTTGATTGGTGCCGTGATAACCCGGTGTAAGCGGAACACCGGCTTTTTCCATCAAGGCTTTAGACGTCGCTTTTAAACCCATGGCCAAAATGGCTGCTACCGGTGGACCAATAAAAGTGATGTTATTGGCTTGGCAGGCTTCGGCAAACTGGTCATTTTCCGACAAGAAACCGTAGCCCGGGTGAATGGCTTGTGCACCAGTTTTTACAGCTGCCTGAATAATGCGATCAATCTGTAAATAGCTTTGTGCCGCCGGTGATTCGCCAATATAGATTGCTTCATCGGCAAGTTTGACGTGTTGCGATTGTGCATCGGCATCGGAATAGACAGCCACCGTTGCGATTCCAAGTTTTTTTGCGCTACGAATCACACGGCAGGCGATTTCACCACGGTTGGCAATTAAGATTTTTTCAAACATTGTATGATCCTTATTATTGTTGTGCTGTAGAGATAATCCAGGAAGGACTTTGCTTATCTAAAAAAGCACTCAAGCCATTTTTCGCCTCTGATCCCTGGCGTACGTGAGCAATATGTTGCGCTGTTTGCAGCAGTAATTCTTCAGTTAGAACCTGTTGATCGACCAGTTGAATCAGTTGTTTGGATGCTGTCTGTGCTTCAGGCCCACCCAAGAGCAAGGCTTGAACAATTTCATCAATCTTGTCATCTAACTCATCCGCAGGAGTGACTTCATGCACTAAACCGATAGTCTTGGCTTGTTCAGCTGTAATCCGTTCTGCGGTTAAGAAATAGCGCGAAGCCTGACGGGCACCAATGGCACGAATCACATAAGGGCTAATAGTCGAAGGTGCTAGACCTAGACGAACTTCCGAGGTGGCAAACTTGGCATCTGTACTGGCAATACAGATATCACATGCTGAAGCCAGACCCATACCGCCGCCAAAGGCAATACCGTGTACCCGGGCAATGGTTGGCTGTTTTAAAGTCGCCAAACTTTGCAACATTTTCGCCAGTTTCAGCGCATCAGCTTGATTTTCCACTTGCGAAGCTTGTCCCGCCTGTTTCATCCAGTTCAGGTCGGCGCCGGCCGAGAAGCTCTTGCCTCGACCCGCCAAAATCACCACACGTACATCATCACGGTTATTTAAAGACTGAAAGCAGGCGTGCAGTTCTTCAATCACTTGGGTGTTAAAGGCATTGTGCAATTCAGCGCGGTTAATCCACACCGTAGCGACCTGATTCTGTTGTTCGAATTGTAAAAATTGATAGCTCATTATTTTTACCCCTTACATGCGGAATACGCCAAATTTGGTTGGTAAAATTGGTGCATTTAAAGCAGCTGCCAAACTTAAGCCCAAGACCTGACGCGTTTGCGCAGGATCAATCACACCATCATCCCAAAGACGCGCTGAAGCATAATAAGGATGACCTTGGCGCTCGTATTGATCACGAATCGGTTGTTTAAATTGATCTTCCTGTTCGGCTGACCAAGTTTCACCTTTTTGTTCAATCTGGTCGCGTTTTAAGGTAGACAATACGCTTGAAGCTTGCTCACCGCCCATCACCGAAATACGTGAGTTTGGCCAAGTCCACAGGAAACGTGGAGAATAGGCACGACCACACATGCCATAGTTACCGGCACCAAATGAACCACCAATCACCAAAGTCAGTTTAGGTACATTGGCGTTGGCAACCGCCATCACCAGTTTGGCGCCATTTTTTGCAATGCCTTCATTTTCATACTGGCGACCGACCATAAAACCGGTAATGTTCTGAATAAAGAGTAGGGGAATATTGCGCTGGGTGCACAGTTCAATGAAATGCGCACCTTTTTGTGCAGATTCTGAAAATAGAATGCCGTTATTGGCAATGATGCCGACTTTCATGCCAAAAAGTTCAGCGAAGCCTGTGATCAGCGTGGTACCAAAACGGGCTTTAAATTCATCAAAACGTGAACCATCGACAATACGGGCAATCACTTCACGCACATCAAAAGGCTTACGCGCATCACTTGGTACAATGCCGTACAACTCATCTGCATTAAATAATGGTGCTTCAATTTCATCTGCGGTTTTATTGGTTTTTTTATTTAAGTTCGCCACAATATTGCGGGCAATCGCAATCGCATGTTCATCATTTTCAGCCAGATGATCAGCAACCCCAGAAAGACGGGTATGCACATCACCACCACCCAAGTCCTCAGAACTGACCACTTCACCGGTCGCGGCTTTCACCAATGGCGGGCCACCCAAGAAAATCGTGCCTTGATTACGCACGATAATGGTTTCGTCCGACATGGCAGGCACATAAGCACCCCCTGCGGTACAGCTACCCATCACTACCGCAATCTGCGCGATGCCTTGGCTCGACATACGGGCTTGATTATAGAAAATACGACCGAAGTGATCACGATCCGGGAACACCTCATCCTGCATCGGTAAATAAGCACCACCTGAATCAACCAGATAAATACACGGTAAATGGTTTTGTTCTGCAATCTCTTGGGCACGTAAATGTTTCTTCACCGTCAGCGGGTAGTAGGTTCCACCTTTTACCGTGGCATCATTCGCCACAATCATGCAGGTCACGCCATTCACCTGACCAATTCCGGCAATCACACCGGCAGCAGGTACATCATCGGGATAGACGTTATAAGCTGCCAATTGCCCAATTTCTAAAAAGGCAGTTCCGGCATCAATCAGATGATCAACCCGTTCACGCGGTAACAGTTTGCCACGAGCCAAATGTTTTTCACGGGCTTTTTCGCCGCCGCCTAAAGCAATCTGCTGCGCTTTTTGTTTCAAATCATCAACCAAAATCTGCATGGCAGCCTGGTTGGTTTTAAAATCTTCGCTTCGAATATTAATTTTGCTTTGTAATATATTCATTCTCGAACTTCCTTGTTATTCAGTGTGCTTATAAATCGTGATTTAAGCTGTTTCATTAAACAGTTCGCGACCAATCAGCATGCGACGGATTTCAGAAGTTCCCGCACCAATTTCATAAAGTTTGGCATCGCGCCATAAACGACCCGCTGCAAATTCATTGATATAACCATTGCCACCTAAGGTTTGAATGGTTTCACCTGCCATCCAGGTGGCTTTTTCAGCAGCATATAAAATGGCACTTGCTGCATCTTTACGTAAGCTACGGCTATGTTCAGCCTTGTCACATTCAGCACCCACGGCATAAACCAGCGCTTTACATGCCAGCCAGGTGGAGTACATATCGGCAATTTTGCCTTGCATCAACTGGAATTCACCCAGTGCCTGACCAAACTGTTTACGGTCATGAATATAAGGAATCACCGTGTCTAGACAGGCATCCATAATGCCCAGTGGACCTGCACTTAAAACTGCACGTTCATAGTCCAAACCACTCATTAAAACCTTGGTGCCGTTACCCACGCCACCCAGCACATTTTCTTTCGGCACTTCAACATTGTCGAAGAAAAGCGGGTAGGTGTTTGAACCGCGCATCCCCAATTTATCCAGATGAGTGCCATGGCTAAAACCTGGCATGCCTTTTTCAACCAGAAAAGCCGTCATGCCTTTAGAGCCGGCTTGAAGATCAGTTTTGGCATACACCACCAATACGTCAGCGTCGCCACCATTGGTAATCCACATTTTTGAACCATTGAGCAGGTAATGATCGCCTTTGTCTTCGGCTTTTAATTTCATGCTCACCACATCCGAACCGGCATTAGGCTCCGACATTGCCAGGGCACCGACAAAATCACCGGAAACCAGTTTAGGTAAATACTTTTGTTTTTGTTCTTCGCTACCATTTCGCTTAATTTGGTTTACACATAAGTTAGAATGTGCCCCGTAGGACAAGCCAATCGATGCTGATGCGCGGGAAATTTCTTGCATGGCAATAATATGGGCCAAATAACCCAGGTTAGTACCACCGTATTCTTCACTTACAGTCAGGCCAAGCAGACCCATATCACCAAATTTTTTCCAAAGGTGAGCAGGGAACTCATTGTCTTGGTCAACTTGCTGAGCAATCGGTGCAATCTCCTTTGCACAGAATGCTGCGATTGAATCTTGTAAGGCAACTAGCGTTTCATCCAAACCGAAATTTAAGCTTTGTAGATTCATTTCTTCATTCATCCTGATGGTTATATTTTTTGTTCCAAAAAGCATTTTTGTTGTGCTTGATTTTTACAATACAACTATTTTTCAAAAAAGTGAATATAAATTCACAAAATGATTTACAATTCATTTTATCTGGTTGAGAATAAGATTATGAGTTATAAAAGATCATCATTGATGCAGGAACGAATGGATCAAAATCGTCAAACGATTTTGCAGTCTGCTCGTGAACTGATTGCTCAAGGGGGATTTAAAGATGCACAAATTCAGGCGATTGCGGAGCGTGCTGGCGTTTCCAGTGGTCTGGTTTATCGTTATTTCGATAATAAAAGCCAAGTGTTAATTGAAGTATTGTCGGATGCAATTCAGCATGAAATTCAAATTTTGAATAACATTGCTGCAAGTGATCTGCCCGTCGCTGAAAAATTACATAAGGCAGTATCAACTTTCGTTAAACGTGCATTGAATAGTCCCCAGCTTGCGTATTCGCTGATGTTTGAACCTGTCGATCCTTCGATAGAACATGAGCGTTTTCGTAGTAAGCAACTGATTAAACAAAGCATTAATGAAATACTTGCCGAAGGTAAAATCAATGGTGAGTTTGGATTTGAAGATTTAAATACCGCAGCGCTGTGCGTGGTTGGCGCAATGACTTTTGTGGTGATTGAACCGTTGAATCCTTCTAAAAATGTCAGGTTTGATCAGGCCTATAAGGACTATTTTGTCAAACAGATTGCCGATTTTTGTGTAAGTGGAGTTTGCTTAAAGGAGGGTGCTTGATCAGTTAAACACAAAAAAATAAGGTTGTTTGGGAAAGTTGTCTGAGTCAAAACAATTAAAGTGAAAGAATCATAATTACAAAGAATCAAGGAGAGTGATTCAATGACACAAGTACGGTTAAGTTATGCCTATGGAACAAGCAGTCAGCCTTTACTTGGGATGACCATTGGTGAAAAGTTTGATCAGGCCTGCCAGCAATATGCTGAACAAGATGCTGTGGTCAGCGTGTATCAAAATGTACGCTTAAGCTATAAACAGCTACAGGATCAAGTCAATGCATTTGCTTGCAGCCTGCTTCAATTAGGCTTGGAAAAGGGCGATCGAATCGCGATTTGGTCACCAAATTGTGTGGAATGGACCATTACACAATTTGCAGCCTTTAAAGCCGGTATGATTTTAGTCAATTTGAATCCAGCGTATAAAAGCAGTGAACTTGAATATGTGCTGAATAAAGTATCCTGCAAGGCCTTGGTCATTGCAGCACAATTTAAAACCAGTAATTATCAGGACATCTTGACGAAAATTGCCCCTGAAATTACCCAATCGACAGATAAACAGCTTTCTGCAAAACGCCTGCCGCATTTAAAGCACATTATTAAAATTGACCATGAGCAGCATACCGGTATTCACCGTTTTGCTGATTTATTGCCAGAACCCACGGCTGCACAGTTAGATCAGTTACACGCGATTGCCGCTGATTTACAGTTTGATGAAACCATTAATATTCAATTTACGTCTGGTACTACGGGTAATCCGAAAGGAACCATGTTGACGCACAATAATATTTTGAATAATGGCTATTTTGTCGGTGAAGCGATTCATTTAACCCCACAGGATCGGGTCTGTATTTCGGTTCCCTTATTCCATTGTTTTGGCATGGTGATGGGGAACTTGGCCTGTATTACGCATGGTTCAACCATGGTTTATCCATCGGCTGTGTTTAATCCGCTCGACACTTTAAAAACTATCCAGCAAGAAAAATGTACCGCGGCGTATGGCGTTCCGACCATGTTTATTGCCATGCTTGAACATGAACAATTTGATGAATTTGACCTGAGCAGCTTACGTACTGGCATCATGGCGGGCAGCCCGTGTCCACGTGAAATTATGCAGCGTGTGATTGACCGTATGCATATGTCAGAAATTACGATCTGTTATGGTATGACTGAAACAGCGCCTGTGAGTGCACAAAGTTCAACAGCAGATTCTGTGGAACGTCGTGTCGGTACGGTTGGCCGGGTTCATCCACATCTTGAAATCAAAATTGTCGATGAAAATGGCAAAGTTGTCCCGCGTGGAAACCTCGGTGAACTTTGTGTACGCGGCTATTCAGTCATGCTCGGTTATTGGGAAGACAATGACAAAACCCAGGAAGTCATTGATGTTGCCAAGTGGATGCATACTGGTGATATTGCAGAAATGGACGAAGAAGGCTTTGTTAAAATTAAAGGCCGGATTAAGGATATGGTCATTCGTGGCGGTGAAAACCTGTTCCCGAAAGAAATTGAAGATTTCCTGTATACCCATCCTGATGTTTCGGATGTACAAGTCATTGGTTTACCGGATGCCAGATATGGTGAAGAACTCTGCGCTTGTATTATTCTGCATGAGCATCATCAGGTAAATGAAGAAGCGATTCGTAAGTATTGTGCAGAGCATATTTCTCACAATAAAGTACCGCGATATGTCCGCTTCTTTACTGAATTTCCAATGACCGCTTCAGGCAAGGCGCAAAAATTCAAATTACAGGAATTGATGCGTCAGGAACTGAATTTACTGGAAGATATTGCTTAATATTGATTCAATATGGGCTAGCACCATCTGCATACCTCCCGATATTATTAAATAATGGGAGGAGCAGACATAGTAATCCTCCCATAAAAAAGCGACTTTAATCAGTCGCTTTTTTTTGATACATCAATCAGGATTAGTTCATACGAATCCAGGTTTGGCTACGTCCTAAAACAGAAATACCAATATAGCCACGACCTGCTAAGGTTTTACCATCATTGGATAATTTGACCCTAAAGCTATAAGTTTTACCATTTTTAGGGTCGGTAATTTTTCCGCCATCATAAACATTCTTTGCAGTCTTTTTCAGACCTGAAACAATCTGCAAACCTTCAATTGGTTTGTTATGGAATTTACCTGCACATTTCGTGCATTTTTTACCTTCAGTACCGTCTAGTACATCTAAAATTTTTGCAGAAAGGACACCGTTCGAGGTTTCAGAAAATTGAACAATCGATAATGGCTTTTTGGTTTCATCATCGATGGTTTTCCATTTAGTGCCATGTAATGGATCAGAAGCTAAAGCAAGGCTAGACACTAGAGATAGTCCTAATACGCTTAGAGTTGTTTTTATCATCATTAGACCTCAACTGATTTGAGTAAGTTTTTTCTTTAAAATGAATAGAAGTTTTGTATTACACATTCCAGACTTCTACTCGGAAAAGAAGAAGATATGTTCAATGAGAATTATTATAAAAAAAATAGTCGTTATTATGGATTTTTTATATATTTATGTTTGTAGTCTTTGCCAAGATAAAGTGAGCAGTAAATAGAGCCTTGGCATTGAATCCTATATTCACTGTCTTATATTTAATTAAAATCTGGCTCATATCATCAAATATTTTCTTCATATTACAGTTACGATTGATCCAGTCTCTAAGAAAATCACTCATGCAAGTTGGGGGTGATTTTTTTAACAGTGATTGATGTATAAACAAGAAATTAAAAACTCATTGCAAGGTTGGTTTTTTTATAACTAAATGTGAACAATCAGCTAACAAATGCAGTGAATATTTTTGAAATTCTTCGGGTGTATATTATTGAATGAATATGCTTGCTGGAGCAATGAAAAATGAAAAGTGCCGCTAATTTTCAGATGTTACAGCAAGTTTATAATTTTATAGCAGAGCAACCAAATTTTAAAACTAAGGCGGAGCTCGATCTATTATTGGAATTTTTTTCAGAAATACAGCAGGATCAAAAAACAGGGGTCAGGCTTGATTCACCTTCTAAAATTATCGGTAAATTTGGGAGTCGACAAATAATCAATATTAATTTAGCGCCTCCGATAAGGCATAAAAACGAGTTTCTGACATGGGTATATAAACAATTACATCGCTAATGATCTGATTTATTTTAGCAATACCACCCTTCATATGTGCACATAATAAGAGGAAGCTTACTTAATAAAAGGGCTTATTGATTTTCCAAAATTGATAAAAATGCTTCAATAAAGTTTGGTCGTTTTTTTCGGTGACTTTGACCAACTTTTATCACCTCAAAGGTCAAATCTTCAAGTTTTAATTTTTCACTTTCTATTTTTAGTTTTTGATGAGTGGATTGTAAGCCTTTCACCCAATCCTCAAGCACCTCTATAGACATGTCTTTTTTAATATTTAGACTTTGAGTAGCTGTTTTAAAATGACTTGTAGTTGTACTATCTTTAAAAGATACTTCTATACGATGATCTATGCTCTCAAATAGGTCATGCTTAATAATAAATTCGAATTTTCCACTTGCCGGTTTTATAGCACTTATATAAATGTTTTTAAAAGCTTGCGTATATCTTTTATTCTTTGCATCATGGATTTCTGAAATCCATCCTTGAGATTCCAAGAATTTATCCATCTCAATAAATATTAAATTTGTGACTTTTTCTTCAATTTTATTCGCTAACTCTTTAAGTTCATGACTTGTTGCAACCAGCTTATTTTCCAATTTAGATCGATAAGATTGCTCACCATCATGTTGTATTGATTTGGCAAATATTGCTTACAAGCGCTGTTCAGGTGTCATGGTTTCTACTCACTTTTAATTAATAAAAGCCTCATCAATTATAATGTGGCTCACTTCATATATTTTAAGTCAGCATGGAAAAATAGGACTCAATCCTAAAATCGAGTAGAGGATTGGGAGTTTTACTTCGATTTTTCGTTTCGTACAAATCATTGGATGTCTATTGCAAATAGATGATTAAAAATAGCGCTATAGAATTGATTGCGCTTTATTTTTGTAGGTAAATGCTTACAAGAAAACAAGTAATTGTCGCTATAATTTAGCTTAAATATATGTAATTATTCATTTAATAAATTCCATCATGTATAGATGGAAATCGCATAATAATAATTATAAACACATAACTTACCTTCTTATAAGGTAAGTTATGAAGAGGAAGCAACAGATCTAAGCCTTATAGTTTTGGGAGAGACTATAAGGCTTTATTTTTTTTAAATATTTTTATTCTCTACTGAAAAAATGAATTCAACCTGGATACTTTCAATTCTGCATCATCATCTGTCAATTACTTATATTTATTCCATTTCTATGGTGTAGCGCTCGTTCCATTTTAGTGCTCATAGAATAGAAAGCGCCGACCATTTAATCGTTAACATTTATAATGATCATTTATTTAAGTGTGTATAGTCACAGTTGGCACATTATTTGAATAACACATTCTGACTTTACAAGAAAATGCCTTAAAAAGGGTCGGAGAATAAATGATGATGCAACAAAAATTGATTTCTAAAAGTTTACTTACTGCTGCATTACTGGCAAGTATTACACTTGCAGGATGCTCAAAACCTGCTGAAAAAAATGAAGCAACTCAGCCTGAAGCAAAAGCAGCTGCAACAAGTGGCGATACGATCAAAGTCGGTATTTTACATTCCCTTTCAGGCACGATGGCAATTTCTGAAACATCGTTAAAAGATACCGCTTTAATGGCGATCAATGAAATTAATGCAAATGGGGGGGTCTTGGGTAAAAAACTGGAAGCTGTCGTGGTTGACCCTGCTTCCGATTGGCCTTTGTTTGCAGAACGTGCACGTCAGTTAATCACTCAAGATAAAGTGGCAGTGATTTTTGGTGCGTGGACTTCAGTATCGCGTAAATCCGTACTTCCAGTAGTTGAAGAATTAAATGGCTTAATGTTCTATCCAGTTCAATATGAAGGACAAGAACAATCAAAAAATATTTTCTACACCGGTGCTGCCCCAAATCAACAAGCAATTCCCGCAGTTGAATATCTTATGAGCGAAGAGGGTGGTAACGCTAAGCGTTTTGTATTGTTAGGTACAGACTATGTTTACCCACGAACCACCAACAAAATCTTGCGTGCATTCTTAAAATCCAAAGGTATTGCCGAAGCCGATATTATGGAAGAGTACACACCCTTCGGTCACAGCAACTATCAAACCATTGTGGGTAATGTGAAGAAATTTGCTGCCGGTAAAAAGACTGCAGTCATTTCCACAATCAATGGCGATTCAAATGTACCCTTTTACCGTGAATTGGGTAACCAAGGTATAAAAGCTTCGGATATTCCTGTTATGGCATTTTCAGTGGGTGAGGAGGAACTCCGCGGCATTGATACCAAGCCTTTAGTGGGACATTTGGCGGCATGGAACTATTTCATGACCGTGAAAAATCCGGTTAATACTAAATTTATTGATAAATACAAACAATTTGCAGTGGAGTACAAGCTCCCCAATGCAGCGAAGGTTGTAACCAATGATCCAATGGAAGCGACCTATGTCGGTATTAACATGTGGAAGCAAGCGGTAGAAAAAGCGGGGACTACAGATGTAGATAAAGTGCGTGAAGCAATGGCGGGGCAAACTTTTGCGGCTCCATCGGGTTATACCTTAAAAATGGATGAAACCAATCATCATTTACATAAGCCGGTCATGATTGGTGAGATTCGTGGTGATGGTCAGTTTGATATCGTTTACAAAACACCGAATGCTATAAAAGCGGAGCCATGGAGCCCGTATATTCCTAAATAAGTTTTCCCTAAGCCTGTTGCAGGTGCAGCAGGCTTTTTTGATTTATTTTTCCCTCATGGGATTAACACTTAATAGGGAGGCTTAGCATGATTTATCGAATAAATTACCCTACTATTCTATTCATTATTATTCAATTTTTTTTCCTGCAAAATTTGAATGCAGAGACGCCAAATTCTTCTTCAGCAGAAAATTCTCAAGTCATTACTCAGACTGAAAACATGCATAAGGCAGTTGCCTCATCGGGTGATGCGATCCAACAATTTGTCCATGCGAGATTTTCTGAACGTCGCAATATGTTAAACCAATGGCCAGCCAGCATTGAAGAGCTCGATCGTTTGGTTGCCTATGTAAATAATAATGAACTGTATACAGATGGTTCTGGACAAACCTATATTTTAAAAAATGATGAAAAGTTATTCAGCTATCCAAATGAACAAGTCATAGAGACTTGGCCATCAGATTTATCTCAAGTCACCTTGGTGAACACCTTGCGTAAGGCCTTGAGCTTTGGACAAGCCAAAGTAAGATTACAGTCTGAAGATGCTTCTCAGCGTTTAGAAGCTATTGATATTTTGGAAAATAATTTATCCGAATTAGATACAGCAATGGTAAATGCGCTGTATTTAAATGAAACGAATAACAAGGTTAAAGCCCGATTAGAACAACTCAAAGCACGTTTGGACTATAGCAGTACCGATGTATTGGTCAAGATCCAAGCGGTAAAAGTACTCAAACAATCGAATCGTCCCGATGTACTGGCTTTGGTTGAGCAAGAACTCCAACAACCGAATTTAAATCCAGAATTAAAAGCGGCATTAGTGGATGCTAAAAGCAGTATAAAAACCCGACTTCAAGCCAGTGAATGGACAGGACATGTCTTTTCAGGTTTGAGCACAGCCAGTATTTTATTGTTGGCTGCCTTAGGTTTAGCCATTACATACGGTTTGCTCGGTGTCATCAATATGGCGCATGGCGAACTGATCATGATTGGTGCATATACCACCTATGTGGTGCAAAGCCTGTTCAAGACCCATTTTTCAGGATATGTCGACTGGTACTTAATTGCTGCAATTCCTGCAGCATTTGTGGTCAGTGCATTGATTGGCATGTTGATTGAAAGAACCGTGATTCGTCCCTTATATGGTCGGCAACTTGAAACCTTATTGGCAACTTTTGGTGTCAGCCTGATTCTTATGCAATTGGTGCGTATGATTTTTGGTGCACAAAATGTCGAAGTCTCCAATATTTCATGGCTTTCAGGGGGCATTTCAATCACCCCAAGCCTGATGCTGCCTTATAACCGCATCGCCATTATCGTCTTTACTGTGGCAGTTTTTCTGTTTTTGGTTTATCTACTGAATAAAACACGTTTTGGTTTATTCGTTCGTGCTGTAACTCAAAACCGTCAAATGGCACGTGCCGTGGGAATTCGTTCAAGCCGTATCGACATGCTGGCTTTTGGTTTGGGTTCAGGTTTAGCAGGCCTGGCAGGTTGTGCTTTGGCGCAAGTCGGTAACGTTGGCCCTGACTTGGGTCAAAACTACATTATTGATGCTTTTCTTGTTGTTGTCATCGGTGGTGTAGGACAAGTCTGGGGGGCAGTTCTTGCAGCACTCGGTTTAGGGATCAGCGGTACAGTACTTGAGATTGGAATGGGAGCTGTGCTTGCAAAAATTATTTTACTGGTTCTTGTGATTTTGTTTATTCAAAAACGCCCACAAGGTTTATTCGCCATTAAAGGTCGATTTGTGGAGTAAGCACTATGAAAATCACATCTTTCCTATCCGATAAACCTTATAGCGCAGTGGCCATTGCGGTGTGTTTTGCCATCATGCTGATTTTACCCTGGTTTCATTTATTGCCAAGCGATTCAAGTCTGCATCTTTCTGCTTATTGGGTGACCCTCATTGGCAAAATCATGTGTTTGGCCCTGGTGGCTTTAGCGCTTGATTTGGTGTGGGGTTATGCCGGCATTTTAAGTCTTGGACATGGTTTGTACTTTGCCCTCGGCGGTTATGCCTTTGGCATGTACCTGATGCGTGAATCCGCAGGGGACGGTTTACCTGACTTTATGCGCTTTTTAAGCTGGACGGAACTGCCGTGGTATTGGGTGGGAACAGACCATATTTTATGGTCACTCAGCTTGGTGATTTTAGTTCCGGGACTTATCGCTTTTATCTTCGGATATTTCGCTTTCCGTTCAAAAATCAAAGGCGTGTATTTCTCCATCATCACCCAGGCCATGACTTTCGCAGCCGCATTGTTGTTCTTCCGCAATGAAACCGGCTTTGGCGGGAACAATGGTTTTACCGGTTTTAAAACCATTTTAGGTATGGATATTACCTCTACTTCAATGCGTGCAAGCTTATGCTTTATCACCGCTTTAGTATTGTTACTGTGTTTTATCGGCTTACGTCATTTAATGAATAAACCTTATGGACGTGTATTGGGGGCAATTCGAGATAGCGAGAACCGATTGCAATATTTAGGTTATCGTACCCTTTGGTACAAGCTGTCTGCATGGGTACTTTCTGCAGTCATTGCGGGCATTGCAGGAGCGCTTTATGTCCCACAGGCGGGGATTATTAACCCCAGTGAAATGAATCCGGTGAATTCTATTGAAATGGCTGTGTGGGTTGCGGCAGGTGGCCGGGGAACTTTAATTGGACCCATTCTAGGTGCAGGTTTAATTAATGGCGTGAAGACCTATTTCACTGTGGCATATCCAGAAGCGTGGTTGCTGATTTTAGGAGCACTCTTCATTGTGGTGACGATTTTCCTCCCCAAAGGGGTGATTGGCATGTTCGACCGCTTTAAAAAGGAGAAAAACTAAATGTCAGATTTAGGATTAAACGCACAACAACATGGCGGTCAACTGGGCGAAGGCTATGGACGTTTAAAAGAAGCAGGACCTGACTTTAGCCATGGCATCGCTTTATATTTAGAAAAAGTCAGTGTTTGGTTCGATGCATTTCGTGCCTTAAACGATTTGTCGCTTTACATCAAGGAAGGTGAGTTACGTTGCATCATCGGTCCAAATGGGGCAGGTAAAACCACACTCATGGATGTGATTACCGGGAAGACGCGCCCAACGGAAGGCACAGCATTTTTCGGTCAAAACTATGACCTCGCGAAAATGAGTACCGAAGAAATTGCTGAAGCAGGGATTGGACGTAAATTTCAAAAACCCACCGTGTTTGAAAATTTCACCGTGATGGAAAACCTGTTGCTTGCCGCACCTAAAAATAAACAGGTAAAGAAAAGTTTTTTCAGCAGGCTAGAGCCAGATGCTCAACTTGCTTTGGAACAGTCACTCGAGCAAATTCGTTTAAAAGAATTCATTAACAAACCTGCCGGCTTATTGTCTCATGGTCAAAAGCAATGGTTGGAAATTGGCATGTTATTGATGCAACGTCCAAAACTGATTTTGCTAGATGAACCCGTGGCAGGAATGACTGATGCCGAAACGGAACGAACTGCTGAACTTTGTCTGGAACTCAAAAAAAACCATACCTTGATTGTAGTGGAGCATGACATGAGTTTCATTAATAGCATCAGCGAAAAAGTGACGGTATTGGCTCAAGGGGCAATTTTAGCGGAAGGTACATTGGCAGAAGTTCAAGCCAATGAAGATGTGATTGAAAAATATTTAGGACGTTAAGGAGTAGACCATGTTAGAAGTCAAAGACGTCAATCAGTTTTATGGCGGCAGTCATATTTTACGTGACGTATCCTTGCAAGCCCCTATAGGCGAATGTTCGGTTGTCCTTGGACGCAATGGAGTAGGAAAAACCACTTTATTGAAATGTTTGATGGGCATCTTGCCAATCAAATCGGGACAGATCCTGCTAGATGGAAAAGATATTTCAAAAATGAGTCCTGAACAACGTGTTCGTGCTGGCTTGGCATATGTCCCACAAGGACGGGATATTTTTTCGACCTTGACTGTGGAAGAAAATATCCTGATTGGGATGGCTAAATTTTCAGGCGCTAAAACCAAGAAAGTGCCTGAGCATCTTTATGAAATTTTCCCCATCTTGGATGAAATGAAACATCGCCGTGGTGGAGATTTATCGGGTGGTCAACAACAGCAGCTTGCGATTGCACGTGCGCTCGCTTCTGAACCGCGTGTATTGATTTTAGATGAACCGACTGAAGGCATTCAGCCATCGATTATTAAAGATATTGGCAAGGTGATTCGTAAACTTGCGGATGGTGGGGAAATGGCGATTGTTTTAGTTGAGCAATTCTATGACTTCGCTGAAGAACTCGCGGATGGCTATACGGTCATGGCACGTGGGCAAGTGATTGCTCATGGTGTGGGAAGTGAAATGCCTGAGAAAGGAATTAAAGATTTGGTGGCGATTTAGCCTTCTACTAAAGCCAAAAATAACCTCCAATTTGTATGGAAAAATTTAATTATTTTTTGTCAGTTTTAACTGACAGAAATTCAAGTCTATCTCTTATATTTTGCAAATAGACTATTATTTATGATCAAGACATCAGGAACAGGATGTTCCGGAACAAAAAACAAAAAATTATAAGTTTTAAGATCAGGGAAGTAAGGCAGCGCAAAGAGATAAAAAATCCCAACAGTCATGTTGGGATTTTTTATTGTGTATTGATTCTGCTATTTCAGCTTAAATAACTCATGCGGATTGATTTAAATACTTTTAAAAACCTCAATTGCCCGAATTCGGGTTTGTTTCAAATCCGCAATCGGTTTGGGATAATTTAAAGCCAAATTAGAATTTTTGGCATAAGGCTCATGGATGGTTTTGGCATCCAAATGGGCCAGTTCAGGAACCCATTGGCGAATATAGTCACCATTCGCATCAAACTTTTGCGACTGGTTGATGGGGTTAAATATACGGAAATAGGGCACTGAATCCGTGCCGGTAGAAGCACACCATTGCCACCCGCCATTATTTGCTGCCAAATCACCATCAATTAAATGTTGCATAAACCATTGTTCACCCAATCGCCAGTCAATCAGCAGGTTTTTGGTCAGGAACATGGCTGTGATCATGCGAACACGGTTATGCATCCAGCCCGTTGCCAATAATTGGCGCATCCCTGCATCTACAATCGGAATACCAGTTTGCCCTTGCTGCCAGGCAGCCAAGTCTTCAGGTGCGTCACGCCATTGGATTTTTTGTGTATCTGCCTTAAAGGGCTGATGTTTAGACACCTGCGGAAAATCAAATAAGATATGTTGATAAAACTCGCGCCATAATAATTCATCTAGCCAGGTTTGCTGGCCTAAATGTTCTATATGGAAATGTCCATGCTGTCGATGAAATAAGGCCTGAATACATTGACGGATAGAAATCATGCCTAAATTTAAATAGGGTGATAATTGGCTGGTTGAGTCCAGATGAGGAAAGTCTCTCTCATTCTCATAGTGAATTACTTTATCACTGATAAAATCATCCAATAAAGTTAGGGCATATTCTTCACTGACGGGCCAACGATCCTGTAATTTTATCGAAGGATGATCTGGATATAATTCTGCAAAAGTACAAACCGGCTCATCCTCGAGAGAGTCAAGTTGAAGATCAGCCTGTACTTCAATTTGAGGATAACACTGCGGTAAACTCACACTGAGTCGTTCATAGCAATTTTTCTTGAATGCGCTGAAAACCTGATAAGGTTGATGACTCTTATTGCGAATACTGCCCACAGGAAATAAAGTGCGGTCATGATACAGCTCAAGTGATTTATTATATTTATCAAGGAGCTTTTGAAGCTGGGCATCGCGCTTTAACTCATTTACACCCAGTTCAATATTGGCATGTATGCTATTGATATTGAGTTGCTGTGCAAGCTGCAAAATGCCTTGCGGAACATCTTTCCAAAAAGGAATATGCCGAATCATTAAGGGAATATTCAGCGTTTTTAGCTGTGTTTTAAGCGCCTGAAGCTGTCTTAAATAAAAATCTATTTTAACAGCGGCGTCACTGTGTAAAGCCCATTGTTCAGGTGAGATGATGACCAATGCAATGCAGGATCCCGCTTGTGTGGCATGCCAAAGAGCTGCATGGTCTTGAATGCGTAAATCCTGTCGAAACCAAATGAATTGCATGGATGTATAATGTCTCGAGAAGATTATTGGTTATGATTCTATGCAATATTGAGGCATAAAAAAAGCATGAACATCAAGTCCATGCTTCAAATGATCTATTATGAAAATTACTTTTGAATCTGTTTTGATCACATCACTCAAGTCATATCCAATGTATTTATGGCGATTGGTTTATTTTTCGCGCCAATATTGATCAGATTCACTATTTTGAGAACGGTTTTGATTTTCTAAATTGGTCGCCATTATTTAACTCCTGATTTTTTTGAACCCGCATGGGAGAGTACTATTCAACACTTTCCCCAGCTGAAAATTTTAAATCTGATCGTTAATACAATATTTATTGCTGCTGATCATCATTTACATGTTTTAAAGGCTGATTAGGATTTTGTTGCTGTTGCTGTTGCTGTTGCTGTTGCTGTTGCTGTTGCTGTTGCTGTTGCTGTTGCTGTTGCTGTTCTTGCTGTTCTTGCTGTTCTTGCTGTTCTTGCTGTTCTTGCTGTTCTTGCGGGTTTTGCTGGTTGGGTTGACGTTGAGGATTATTTTGTTGCTGCTGCTGACCTTGATTTTCATTTTGCTGTTGTGGTTGATTTGGATTATTGCGGCTACTCTTATTTTGATCTTGCTGGTTATTTACATTACTCATTTTACACCTCAATATAATATATTAGTGGTTTCCAAAATCTGTATAAACCAGATATAATTATTAGCATGAATTTTAGATTGAAAAACCCAAGAAATGTTACATGGTGTTTAGTATTTAATAAATTTTATTTTAAAACAAGGTGTATGGTGGAAATGTATTAATAAATTACATAGAAAAGGAATAGTTAGTTAAAATTAATAAACACTAAAAAATTAATTGTTTTGAATGATTTTAATTAAACTATTAGAGATATAATTAATCAGTTTTTTTAATTTTTCTTCCTTTTTCCCTTTGCAAAAGCAACGATAACTATATATTTTATTATTATACAAAATCGAATAAAAAAATGTTCCGACTGGCTTATCCTTAGTTTCTGAACCACCCTGTTTGAGCAACCCAGTACATCCAACATAGATATCTGATTTAAATATTTTTTTTGATTTTTTAATTAGTTCTTCTGTAATTTTAGAAGATTCAGGTGTGTATTCCTTAATCATTTTTGATGGAATTTTTAAAACATTTTCCTTTATTTTTAAATCATAACAAACCAGTCCACCATTTAAAATTTCACCCGAAAATGGACTAAGGGAAAAGCGGTAAGCCAAGTAACCTGCAGAAGCACTTTCAATAAAAGTAATATTAAGTTTATTTTTGGCTATTAATTTACAGCATTTAGTAATAGACATATCTATAACTTTATTTGGAATTAATCCTATTATTTTAAGGAGGTATTTGGATATTAACAATATCTTTTTTAGCTGTGTTTTATTAAAATTTTTGGATTTATATGTGTTAAGTTATTGAATTTTATAAATAGATAAAAATTAATTAAACATAACTTAAACGAATAATAACAATTTGAATCTTTCACCGTGTCATATTAGTAAATTAGGTTTATAGCAGACTTACCGCGTGGAGAATAAAAATGCCAGTAGCAGTAAAAGAAAAATTGCTAGATTTACTTGATAACAACCAGCAAAGTTATTGCGATTTAGTGAGTTTTTTTCTAGATTCAAATATTTCTACACCCGATAAGGAACGAAAAGCATCTATTTTTTTAAAAAAAGAAATTCACACCCTCAATTCGAGTCATTCCAATTTTCCTTCCAGTTTAGGTGAAATTCATCAATGGATTGTGAATAACAATAAAATTCAATGTCATGAATATCAATTATACAAAGAAAGAAGAAATAGCGGAGCAGAGCGTGAATATTTTAAAAATGTGGGGCAAGCATTTGAATTTTTAATTAAAGTTGCTCCGGTAAAGCGAGTAGACGGTTCATGGTTATATAGCATAGTCCAATACTGGAATGACCCGGTTTTCAGAGACTTAATCCAGATTTATATTGAAGAATTAGGATTAGGACGGGCTAAATCGAATCATGTTTGTTTATTTGATGATTTACTTTTTAATTTAGGCTTAGAACATTTCGTATTAGAACTAGAAGATGAATATTATCATCATCCTGCAATTCAATTAGCACTTGCATACGCTCCACCAGAATTCATTCCAGAAATTATTGGTTTTAATTTGGGATATGAGCAACTTCCATTACATCTTCTGATTACCAATTACGAGCTTAAAGAATTAGGCATAAATTCCCAATATTTTAATCTGCATATCACCATAGACAATATGGATAATGGTCATGCAAATTTATCTATTAAAGCACTTGAGAAAATTTATAGTAAATTCAAGGATAAAAATTCCTTTATGAATAAAGTAAAGGCGGGTTTTGCTTTAAATAATAAAGGATTGAGTTCATTACAGATTATTAAAAACCTCAATTTAGAAGCTTTGGTAGTTAAAACTCTTAAGCGTAAAGCTTTAGTGGGGAATGTGATTCATAGCGATAAATGTAAATTGAATTCTAAATCTATAAATGAGTGGCTTTCGACTCCTAATTTAGTCGAAGAATTTGTAGAACTCTTGATTGAGAAACAATGGATCAAGATGGATCAAGACCCTGAAGAAAGTCGCTTCTGGCAGTTGATTAGTCATGAAGAGGGAAAAATGTATGGTGTCTTTAATTCGACAGAAAAGCAGATTATTTATGATTGGATTGCAGGAGAGCATTCTAAAAAATTTAATTTAAATACGCAGAAAATCAATCCTGCTGATAAAAATGATTTTATGTTCAGTTACTTGTCTGACGGAGAGTTGGAGGAGATTCAACATCAGATTTCAGCAACAGGCAATCTCGCGATGAAGATGAATAAATTGTTTCCTTACCTAGCACCTCATGCCCACCACAGTGAAATTGGACTTTGGTGTACTCAACGTTTTGTCAATTTTCTTTTTCCATTTTTGAGCGATAAAAATTCATCACCCTATTAGCTGAATATCGATAAAAGGTTTTGACAGTTATTGATGATTTAAACGATATCCCCCTCAAATGATTATTTTGATCAATTATATAGGTAAAAAAATGGACAATAAATCGAACAAAAGTGAAGTGGCAGGCACGGATACTTTAGATAAACAAAATCAAAGCGCAAAAACACAACAGTTAGATGCCTTCCGTAGTGATGCCACTGATCAAGCACTGACAACCAATCAAGGCGTAAAAATTGCCGATAATCAAAACAGCTTAAGGGCTGGGGTGCGAGGTTCAACCTTATTAGAAGACTTCATACTCCGGGAAAAAATCACGCATTTTGATCACGAACGTATACCAGAGCGAATTGTGCATGCGCGTGGTGTAGGTGCGCACGGTTATTTTCAAGCTTATGCAGGAAATGAAAAATATACCAAAGCCAGTTTTTTGACTGATCCCGAGATTCAAACGCCAATTTTTGTACGCTTTTCGACAGTTCAAGGACCACGTGGTTCAGCAGATACCGTACGTGATATTCGTGGTTTTGCCATCAAGTTTTATACTCAGGAAGGGAATTACGACCTGGTCGGTAATAATGCACCGGTCTTTTTTATCCAGGATGGGATTAAATTCCCCGACTTTGTCCATGCAGTAAAACCAGAACCGCACACAGAAGTACCTACGGGTGGTTCTGCCCATGATACATTCTGGGATTTCGTTTCATTGGTTCCCGAATCGGCTCATGCGGTGATGTGGGCAATGTCTGATCGGGCGATTCCTCGCAATCTACGTTCAATTCAGGGTTTTGGTGTGCATACATTCCGGTTGATTAATGCCGAAGGTAAAGCCATATTTGTGAAATATCATTGGACACCAAAACAAGGTTTGAGCCAGTTGGTGTGGGATGAGGCACAAAAATTGGCAGGGAAGGATCCAGACTTTCATCGACGGGATTTATATGAAGCAATTGAAAATGGCTTCTATCCTGAATGGGAACTGGGCATCCAAATTGTACAAGAACAAGATGAAATGAATTTTAATTTTGACTTGCTTGATCCAACCAAAATTATTCCTGAAGAACTGGTTCCTGTTACCCCCATAGGAAAATTTGTATTGAATCGCAATGTTGATAATTTTTTTGCTGAAATTGAACAAGTCGCATTTTGTCCTGGGCATATTGTACCGGGAATTGATTTTAGCAATGATCCACTTTTGCAAGCCCGCTTATTTTCCTATACCGATACGCAATTGAGCCGTCTGGGTGGACCTAATTTCCACCAACTGCCGATTAATAAGCCCGTTTGCCCATTTCATAATAACCAGCGAGATGCGATGCATCAAACCACGATTCATAAAGGTCAGGCATCGTATCAACCGAATTCGATTGACAATAACTGGCCGGTAGAAACAGCACCTACTGCAGAAAATGGTGGTTTTGAAAGCTATCAAGAACGCATTGATGGCAAGAAAATTCGTGCACGCAGTGAGTCTTTTTCTGATCATTTTTCTCATGCACGTCTGTACTATAGAAGCTTGGCGCCTCACGAACAAAAGCATGTGGTCGATGCCTATACTTTTGAGTTAAGTAAAGTGCAACGCAAACATATCCGAGAAAGGGAAGTGCAAGAAGTACTGGCAAATATTGATTTGGATTTAGCTCAACAAGTGGGTAAAAACCTGGGAATTGAAGTTCCTGAGTCAGCACAAAATATGAAGTCCTCCACAGTAGAAAAATCAGCAAAATTTACCATGCAGGCTTTTATTTCTGAAGATATAAAAGCCAGAAAAATTGCTGTACTGGTTCATGACAAGGTGAACCAAGAGAATATTGAAGCCATTCAGCAGTGGGCTAAAACTGAAAATGCAGTTGCTCATATACTTACGCCTACACCAGCAGCCGTTTTAAATAGCAAACAAGCCAAACTGGATTCCAATGGTATGCAGAAAGCAGAACCATCTATCGCTTATGATGCAGTGATTGTTGTAGATGGTGATAACTATGAAGCCGTGAAGCAAGATGGTGTCACCAAACATTATATTCTTGAAGCTTATAAGCATTTAAAACCGATTGTATTTTTAGGTGATAAGCAAAAACTGCTTGATACTCTGCAACTCGTTACTGATGAGGGGACTTTGAGTACGGACAGTTTTTCTACAGTACAGGATAAATTTAAGGATTTAATTCGTCATCATCGTATTTGGGAAAGGGAAAAAAATGCGGAAGAAATTCCTGCTTAAATGCTTATAAAAGCATCTGTTTATTATTAAGCGCATGTAGAACGAATTATCACTGAATGGGGCAACAGCAAAGCTTCCCCATCCAGTGATACATCATCATTTATGAGAAAACTTAGTCTTCTAGGTGACAAATATAGTCTAAGACGTCATCTGTCATAATCTTGAAACGACTATTTTTGGGGACATAAAATGATTGTCCCGCATAATAAATCTCACCCTCTAGGTCATTTGCTATTTGAACATGACACTTACCTGAAATGATTTCTATACGTTCAGCTACAGATGTTTCAAAGGTTAAAGGTCGTTCTGTAGGTAAAATGACGCCTAGTGTTTTTTTTATTCCATTTTTGAACTGGATCGTACGGCTAATAGATAAACCATCAAAATAAATATTTGGTTTTTTTACTACAGAAACAAAATCGAATTGAGTTGACATTAAGATGCTCCTGAAAGGTATTTTTATAATAATTGAGCCCTTACAGAATATATAATGAGAATAAAAACATGTACCTAAGATATATATTTTTTTTGTTTAATTGTGTAAATTTAACACAGTGGTTTTTTGCACAAAAATTATAACTTTGACACAGACAAGCATTTAAAGCCTCCAAGAACCAATCCATAAAATCCAATGTATAGGTTGGCTTGTAGAGTCTAAATTATTGAACACTCAGCATGCCTAGTAGTCACTTGAATGCTCGTGTAGCGAATGAATTTTCAAGTTTATTACTTCAGTCCAAAAATAATATTTTTGACCATCAACTCATTTGAGATGACGGAACCTTTCATAAAAGTGAGCTCTATTTTAAGTACTCAGATTAAATAATCCATGATTTTAAGATCTTATCTATAGCTTATAGGCAGGTGGTTTTTGTAGTCATTAAGGCAGTTACAAAACATTTTTCAAATACTCAAAAAAGCAATTTATTGACAATTTTTTTGTGTATAATTTCGCCAAATTTAGCCTCTGTATAGTTATTGGTTTTCCTATAAGTCTACAGGGGTTTTTCTATGGAAATTATTTTGGAATGGGATGCCAAAACTTTCTTACCGTGGTGGCTCACACATGTTTTCTTCCAAAACAGCACATCTAGACCATGCAAAACAACATCATGCTCAGCGTCTATCCACACTGCTGTGTTTTTTCAGTTTAGGATTGAGTACTGCGGCTTGGGCTCCGCTTATTCCTTATGCGCAGCAACGACTTCATCTTAATCATGCTGACTTCGGTATGTTGTTACTGAGTATAGGATTAGGTTCCATGATTGCTATGCCGGCAACAGGGCTATTGATTCAAAAAGTTGGCTGTCGTGCGGTTATATCTGTAGCACTTTTACTCTTATTACTGGTTTTACCTACATTTGCTTTGAGCAGTAGTGTCTTGATCATGTCAGTCGCTTTGTTCTTGTTTGGTACAGCTGCCGGTAGCTTAGGGGTTGCGATTAATTTACAAGCAGTCATTGTAGAAAAAAATAGTGCTAAAAACATGATGTCTCAGTTTCATGGTATGTGCAGTTTAGGTGGTTTGGCGGGAGTAATGACGGTTACGGCATTGCTTGCGATAGGCGTATCACCACTGTTGAGTGCTTTGGCTATTTGTATTTTACTGGTGATTATCAGTTTAATTGCTGTTCCGAATAGTTTGTCTGAGATTGAAAATGATAAAAAAATCAATTCTGCTGAAATACAGAATAAGCCTGGAAAATTACCCAGCCCACTGATTCTACTGATTGGTCTGGTCTGTTTTATTGCTTTTCTCTCAGAAGGTTCAGCCATGGACTGGAGTGGTATTTATTTAGTGAGTGAGTATGACTTAAAGCCGGCATTTGCTGGGCTTGCTTATACATTCTTTGCGATCGCAATGACCGCGGGTCGTTTTGCTGGTCATTACTTGCAAAAAATACTGGGTGAAAAAAATATCATTGTATATGGTGCAATTTGCGCATCGCTGGGTCTTTTCACTGTAGTCATGGCGCCACATTGGATGGTTGTGCTGTTCGGTTATTCATTACTGGGTTTAGGTTGTTCTAATATTGTCCCGGTAATGTTTTCACGTGTAGGTCGTCAAAATGTCATGCCCAAAGCAGCAGCCTTATCGTGCGTTTCGACTATGGCTTATAGCGGATCTTTATTAGGGCCTGCTTTGGTGGGAATGACTAGTGAAATGATGGGACTCACCCTTGTGTTTGGGATGATTGCCGCTTTATTAATGCTGATTGCCTTTTTAAATCATTTTACTCAGGTCAAAATCTCTTAATTTTTAATCCCTCATTTAAATAAATATACAGCCGGTCTATCAAATGATATATCGGCTTTTTTATCGCTCAATATAGAGATGATCTCATGCATATCTTTAATAACTCACAATTCGGTTATAGGATTTTCGGAGGGGAGATTTAAAAATAGGTAATACTTGCGCTCTTCTAAGATCCTTTAAAAAAGCATTACGCCAGTCATTAATATCAAAACTTTTTAGACCCTGCATTAATTGTTTATACCGCTCTAAACGCTCTGATTTTGACATGCTTAAAGCTGTCTTTAATGCCTTAATCATATCGCCACGATTTTCAGGATCGACAATAATGGCTTCTGACATTTGCTCCGCGGCCCCAGCATATTTAGAAAGAATCAAAACACCGGGATTATCAGGATTTTGTGCTGCAACAAACTCCTTTGCAACCAGATTCATTCCATCACGTAATGAATTGACCCAACAGATATCGGACTGAAGATAAATTTTCATCAAGTCATCATGCGCTACAGTCTCATGGCTACAATTGATAGGCTGCCAATTATCCTGTGAAAACTCGTGATTAATAAAATCAACTTTTGAATCTATAAGCGCATATAAATTTTTATATGCCGGGATCTCCATGCGGCATGGACAGGCGATTTGTAAATCGGTGATGTGTTTATGATATTCAGGGTTATTTTTCAGAAACTCTTCAAAAGCATTAAAACGCTCAATCAAACCTTTGGAATAATCAATACGATCGACGCTAATAATTGTTTTTTGATCAATTAAATCCTCAAATTCAAAGATAGGGTGAGGATTCTCTTTTTTTTGTTGAGCGACTTTTTGTATAAGTTCTGGATTAATACCAATTGGATAACATTGAATAGTGATCTGGTGGTTATTATAGTTCAGCACATTGGAATGAATGACTTGGGATGGCAAAAAATGATGACATACATCCATACATTGCTTTTGGTCTAGTTCAGTCTGTAATCCGATTACATCATACTGACAAAGATCTTGAATGAGGGAGTGGGCGGTTGGAAGTAGATTCCAGATATTTAAATCAGCAAAGGGAATATGTAAAAAAAATCCGATTCTATTTTGCATACCCAATTCACGACAATAATGCGCCACACTTAAAAAATGATAATCATGAACCCAAATGATATCATCCGGATGAGCGATTTGAGCAAGTTGATGAGCAAATAAACGATTCACTTGTTGGTAGATTTTAAATTCTTCTGGTTGATATTCTATTAAGTCTGCACGGTTATGCATCGCTGGCCAAAGGGTACTATTTGCAAAGCCGCAATAATAGCCGCTATATTGCGCTTCAGTGAGCGGGCAGGTAATGTATTCAACACCTTCATATTCAGTCGGGCTAAAATTTGGATCATGGTGATTTTCAATTTTTTCTCCATTCCAGCCTAACCAAATTCCTCCGATATCGTTCAATGCATCTTGTAGAGCTACAGCTAAGCCGCCAGCAGTGGACTTGTCGGGATTGGGTAAACTTACACGATTCGATAATACGATTAATTTAGACATGCTTTTTCTCCATTTGATACTTGAGACTGTCTTGAAAAATGTGTTTTTAAGAATTGTGAAAATAAATCCAGAAAATGAGCCACATCTGCAACATTTTTAAGGCGATAGTGCGCTTGGGTTTGTTCTTCTCCAACTTTTATACTGACACCGTGATAGTGATTGATGATTTTAAAACCGGATTCATCCGTTTTGTCATCCCCAATAAAAATGGGTAAAACATGGGTGAAATTAAAATGATCTAAAATCTTTTGAATAGCCCGTCCTTTATCAGCCTCCGCAGGTAATAATTCAAAGACATATTTACCTTCATTAATTTTAAATTTGGGGTGCATGCATTGGACATCATTTGCAATTTTTTTTGCAATTTCCTCCAGTTCAGGATATTGACGATAGTGAATAGCCACTGAATAATCTTTATTTTCAATTAACAGTTGAGGATAGGCAAAGCATGCCTTTTGAACATTGTGTTGGAGCAAAGAAATATCAATTTCATCAACGCATGTATTTAATTTCGTTTCCTGATCCATTTTTATTTCTAAACCATGCATCCCCGCAATGGGTGGCTGAAGAGGAAAAAATAGCCGAGATGCTACTTTTATAGAACGCCCAGTCATAGCAATAACAGTAATGTCTAAATCTATAAGTTGCTGCAATGTTTGCAAGGTAGTTTTAGGAATAAAACTTTGTGAAGGATCTATATGGAATTCGGAAAGTGTCCCATCTATATCAAGAAATAAACAGTATTGTTTTTCTTTAGAAAAATGATGAGAAATAAGTTGTAATACGTTTGAAGAATAAGATTCATTATTTACAAATTGGGTGGTAGCATGACGCATATTTGATATCTACTACTTATTCTGGTTATTAACTAATAGCATTAAAAATTTAAAGATCACCTCAATTTATTATTAAACCCACACAATTTAAATAAAGTTTACATATTTTCTTGTTATTTTAACTCTGTTTATTTTTTGTTTTTATTTACATGTGCTTACCATTTTCATCAATGTGATTTATGGTTTTTTATATTAAAAAAATCAGAAAAAACAACCTTAATGAGTGCTAAATTAAAGTAAATCCCATTATTTTAATGAATGGTTTTTATCATCTAAAAAATATAAAAATGTTTCTATTAGGCAACAAAAACAGCCAACCTTTTGAACTTGAAATCTTTAACTCCGATCTAATGTCCCCATATAAATATATGAGACCCAAACATAACAATACCCAATTGGGGGTACTGCTTGATTGCTATGGCGGGAGGTCAACGAGATGTTTCACTTTTTCCGTAAATTATTCTGCATGCACACTTATGAATATTTCGAAGAAGTTGAATGTCGTAAGTGTGGCAAAACCAAACCTGATTAATTGCAGGTATGATATGCCAAGTGGTGTGATTTTAGTTGTGATGTCATTACAGGGGAATGACATTCGGCGTTTGATCCGGGTAATTCAGATTCAAGCTATGGGTTGTGGAAGTGCAGTTTCAAAATAAAACTGCTTGATATCCTGTAAAAACCTTGTGGTATTTTCCAGTACGTTCAGACATTAAATTGCATGATGGGGGATTACAGCTCTCATCATGCAATACATTTTTTCTTGGATTGGATTCACCAAACAAACAAGAACCTAAAATATCGATTCACTTTCCGGTCTTAAGTTGCCGGAACAGTATAAATTGATTGTCCTGCAAGAATTATGCGCTTTTTTCTGGTTTTATCTTTGCAACTTATTATTGTTCATTTTTATTTTATTAACTTGCCTTTGACCAGGTTTCAAATTCATTTTGAATTTCATCTATCATAAAACGCTGACAGTCGTAATTCCAAAAGCTGATTACAGTCTCAGAGATCTTATAACCTTTTGGCGTTTTCTTATAGTGTGTATCGAAGCGCTCGAGTAGATCTTTTGGTACTTCACTTGACTTAAGAAGGTTGCGTGCAATCATTGCACGATACAGCCAAGCATCCCATGCTGCCTGATCTTCTTTCAGAAGGAACTGCTGTGTCTCAGTGTTATAGCCAATATTTAAAACATGAGGTTGTAATTTGAGGAAGCGAATGAACATTTGACGTTCAGCCTCCTTTTCTTCTGCAGTTAGTTCCCCAAGCGGAATAGGTACTATAGACTTGCGACCTGAAAAAATTGGCGTGATCTCGACAGGTTCAGCGAAAGATTCTTTTAGAATTGAGCCTAAGTGAACAAAGATGTTGACCAAATCCAATTCGCTTATTGTTGTTGGTTTACGGACTAACTTGTCCACTGTTTCTAATAGGTTGCGTTTTGCTTGGATGTCGTTCATATCATACCCTTTGAAAAAAACATATTTTTAGAATTTATGAAAAATAAGTTGGAAAACAAGGTTCCCCAACTTTAAAAAATCCTGCCTTTAAAGGAACATTTCCTCAAAGTACAAGGGAAGCGGTAAATAGATTTCGCCTGATTTTGTCTCGCCTAAATACAGCACGAAGATTTGAAACGTACGTTCATCAGATACACTTTGAATATGCACAAGCTGCTCGGCGGCCTCGGAAAGATCAGACATGCAAGTGGCGTATCGAGGTGAATCATAGAAGTGGGCATTGGCATGGGTTTGACCAGATTCATTTAGCTCTTTCGAAATATTAGCGAATGCAAATTTGTCCTCATGCCAAAAGCCAATCACAAAACCTTGAAACTTTGCTTTTTTAAAAATTTTTTGAGTCTCGTTATCGATATTCATCAAATCCAAAACAGCTTGTTCATAATTTGTTTTTTTGAAAATGACCTTTCCTGCATGGTATGAAACAGGGTCATACTCATTGTTGATCTGTGTAGATTTCTTTAAGGTGTCAAGTCTTATATTCTTGTTTTCACCCACCATAAAAGTAATTTTATTTAGGTCGTCTACTTTCGAGGTTTCATTTGAGAAACCGTTTAAATGGGACTCTTCTGCGCTTAGATGTTCGGTTACTTGAAAGATTTTATTGAAATCGTTAATTTTCACTATTTTACCTTCTGTTTTATAGTTGCTTTGTTATCGTTTAATGCATTTTCACATTCCTCAAAATTCACGTCATATAGATAGGCCGCTTCAATCACTTCACCCGCTTTGTTGAGGCGATAAAATAGGGGAGCTGAACCGTCACCATGAGCAGTGTGAGAATTGGCACCAAAATCAAATACACCACCTTCTTTCATTGATTTTTTGACACTTCGATCATGATTACCACCTGATGATAAAGTGCATAAGTTGAAGTAAGAGCTAAGGTCTTGGTTATTGCGATCTCCGTTGTAACGTTCATACCAAAGCTCATCGAAAAATCCTGCTTGTCCCGAATCAACACCTACGTCAAAGTTAGTGTTGAAATGCCATTTCCCATTTTCAATCGGATTAAAGCTGGGTACGGATTCATGCTTGATGCGTAAAAAGTGGGTACGGAGCGGTTTACCTGCAGAATAAGTGTCTTGCAGGTCAGTGATTTTTCTTTCGAGGTTGGCAATAAAGTCGCGTCGTTCTTCCGCTTCAATTTTATTTGCCTTTTCTCTGATCTGATCTTCGGTCAGGTGTTGGCTGTGCTGGTCAAGCATTAACGCACGGAACTTGGAAGGACGAGTGCTGATCGAATGTCTTGCGTGGGCAAAAGTGGAATTGATTTCAAACAGCAACCAACTTTGTTTTTCCCAATAATTGTATTCTTCTGACACATAGCACTTCGAATACCATTCCACCGCATCGTCTGCTAATTCTTTATAGATACGTTGTTTTTCAACGTCCGGTTCTTCTTTGATCAATTGAAAGATTCTTTCAACGCTTTGCAACTTACCATCCCAATTGGCTTGATCACGCGCTTTACTGACAAGTTTTTCAAAAGAGAACAAGTGATCTTTGTACTTCTCTCCAAACTTTGCGTGATAGTGCAGCAGGTATTTAAATTGGTCGATTTTTTCCAACATACTGCGTTCATCGTAGGGATCGCGAAAAAAACCGATCTGGGCTTGGTACTTGCCATTGGCTGCCGGCATTGAACCTTTGCACCAAACATCATTGGCATAACAAGGGTCAGTGAAGCGAATTGCTCCTGATACAACACTGAACTCACCTAAATCACGGACGTGGCGTGTACGTGAATTCTGTTTAATTTGGATAGGCATATTATTGATTCCTGGTAATAACTTATATTGCTTTTGTAGTATTCAGCCTGATGTGCAACAACTCCAAAATTGTTCACCACCTCCAATGCCTCTTTGGGCTAAATTATTTCTGAATTCCATTTTTTCAGTCTGAGCAATACGCTTTTTGATTATTGGTTTGGTGTAACAACTCGTTTTGTGCTGTAGCTTACGCTTCAATTGTTAGCGTTTTATTTCAAAGATGATTTTTTTCGTAAGCATTTAATTTTATGCTTTATACGTTGCGTGTGATTAGTCGACTAGTCCTACCAAGAGTGGCATCCCTACATTTCACCTTATATTAAGCAAGTTGTGCTTGTTGGAAAGCGTTGATCTTACGAGTGGAATTGCCGCCATACAGATTTAACGATTTACTGTGGTGTTTATTTTTGGCTTAAGAAAAGTAGGAGACATTACCTAGCAGCATATCAGCAAGATGCTTCAATTTCGGTATTTATACCATTCATTAATGTCTTGGACATTTTCTCTAAAACCGACTCTATAAAAAAAACTTGGTACGAAAATTGCCTAATAATCATAATGATGCACTTTTATATCCATGCTGCTTTTATTGCTTTATTTTGGATCAGAAGGTGGAATAAAGGGATACTAAAATGGAGCAAAAATGAAAATTTATACTCAACGATTAGAACAACTTAAACACAACGAGCTGTTTGAAACCATTGAATTAACTTTTGATGTGCGTCAAAAGAGTCGTTTTCGTGCAACCTTGCAAAATGGGGTTGATATTGGTGCGGATTTGCCTCGCAACGGCATTTTACGTAGTGGCTCTTATATTGCAACAGCACAGGGCGATGTGTTGCAAGTCAATGCACAAGCTGAAAAACTCATGCAAGTCACAGCACAAACTGAATTTGATCTGTTAAAAGCCGCCTACCACTTGGGCAATCGCCATGTGCCTTTAATGTTAACGCCTACGGCACTTTATTTTGAACCCGATCATGTTTTGGCTGAAATGGTCACAGGCTTAGGACTGTGCGTGATAGAAACTGTACATCCTTTTGAGCCTGAAAGTGGTGCCTATGCCCAGCATCAACATGATCATCGTCTAAGTCCAATTAAAGCTTTACAGCATGTCCATCACTAATGCGGCGCAGCTGCTCAGTTTACTGACGCTGTCTTCTACGGCGTTGCCGATCGGAGCATATTGCTACTCGCAAGGAGTAGAAACTGCGATTGATCGCGGCATGATTCATGATGAGGCATCTAGCATTGCTTATTTTGAAGAAGTGCTTGAGATGTTGCTGGTTCGTTTCGAGTTGCCTTTACTTAAGCGCTTAATGCAGTGCTTTGATGATGAAACGCAATTTGAGTATTGGGCAAATCTCTATCGTTCTAGTCGTGAAAGCAAAGAGCTGCTCGCAGAATCCACTCAATTGGCTTTTTCTTTAAATGCCTGGATCCGCGATGTTTTAAAACAACCGGTCAGGGTTAAAAAACAACTGGGTTTTATGCCGGTGTATGGGCATTTGTGTGGCACTTTAGCCTTAAATTCAGCTGATGTACTCACTGCTTATACCTTCACTGTATTAGAAAACCAAGTGTTGGCAGCGGTCAAAACAGTACCCTTAGGTCAAATGAGCGGGCAACGGATTTTATGGCATTTACATGGTCTTATTCCTGACGCAATTCAGCGCGCTCTGAATTTAGAAGATGCCGAAATCAGTAGCGCTTTACCACGCTATGCCATGCTCAGCATGCAGCATGAAAACCAATATTCAAGATTATTCAGATCGTAAATATATAAAATTTAAAAAGATAATGAGGAAATTTAAAATGTCAGAACGTAGCCCATTACGTGTTGGAATTGGTGGTCCAGTCGGTTCGGGTAAAACCGCATTAACCTTAAATTTATGTCAGGCCTTGCGTGAAAAATACAATATGGCTGTGGTCACCAATGACATTTACACCAAAGAAGACTCCAACTTTTTGACCCGCAATGAAGCGATGTCGCCCGATCGCATTGTGGGGGTGGAAACTGGCGGTTGTCCACATACCGCAATTCGTGAAGATGCCTCGATTAACCTGGCAGCGATCGATGACCTATGTGAAAAGTTCGATGGTCTAGAACTAATCATTATTGAAAGTGGCGGTGACAATTTGGCGGCAACCTTTAGTCCCGAATTGTCTGATTTAACCCTGTATGTGATTGATGTCGGTGGCGGCGAAAAAATCCCACGTAAAGGTGGTCCCGGGATCACCAAATCCGACTTACTGATCATCAATAAAACTGACTTGGCGCCAATGGTGGGTGCCAACCTGGATGTAATGGATCAAGATGCTAAACGCATGCGTGGCGAAAAACCGTTCTTATTTTCCAATATGAAAACCAAGGATGGACTGGAATCCATCATTTCCTTTATTGAAAAACAAGGCTTATTTAAGGCTTAAGCAGGAGTGTGATGTCAATGTTAAAAAGATTTTTTGCTGTTGTCGTGGGAAGCTTACCGATGATCGCCATGGCACATCCTGGTCATGCACATGAAAGCAGTTTTTGGAATGGATTTAGCCATCCTTTTACCGGCTTGGATCATTTAACCATGGCGATTGCTTTCGGTGTCTTGCTCTGGACAGCCACACAACGCTGGAAAGTCGCAGGCTTTTTCGGTTTAGCGGTAGCCATGATTGCAGGCTTTATTTTAGGACAGCAGCAGGTATTACCCAATGTTTTTGCAGAATACGGCATTATTTTATCTTTAGCGGTTTTGGCGACAGCGTTATTGATGAAATCCAATCGTATTTTTGCTGTCGCGACCATGCTACTCGCAAGTTTCCATGGCGTAGCACATGGCAATGAACTGGGACAATCAGGACACATGCTGCAACTCATGTTGGGTATGGTTTCTGCGATGTCGATCATTTATCTGATGGGTTTAGGCTTGGGTGCATTGACTGAGAAATACCTGCCGCATGGTCGAAAAATTATAGCCGCACTGGCTGCAATCCTTGCTGTTATCGGTCTGGCTTAATGCGTTTTAAGCAGTATTGATCATGAATATGTTGAACTTACCCCTCTCAAAAACTGCTGATGCACAGAACTCATCGCAGCTTTGGTACGCCTGCCTCGAGCTAGGCTTTCGTTATCAAGCTGCGCAGCAACGCACGACCTTGGCGCATCGAAAACATAGCGGACCTGTACGGGTGCAAAAAATGCTTTGGCCGGAAAAGAGCGGGATTTGTCATGCCATTATTGTCCATCCTCCTGCGGGTATTGCAGGGGGTGACCATCTGACTTTTGATATGCAGGTGGATGCTGATGCACATGCCTTGGTGACTACACCCGGTGCCGGGAAATGGTACAAAACCAATGGTAAATCGGCCTTTCAACATATTCAGATTCGTTTAAAAGACAATGCTATTTTCGAATGGCTGCCGCAAGAAACCATGCTATTCAACGGAGCGCACGCGCATTCAGAAACCACCATTCAGTTAGATCGAACATCGAGCTTTATTGGCTGGGATATGTTGATGATTGGTCGCCAAGCCTGTGCAGAACAGTTTAGTGAGGGTCAATACCGTAATCATTTTAAGCTGCTGCGTGAAAATAAATTGTTGGTGGCGGACAGTTTAAATTTTGTCGGTAATGACCGTTGGTTAAGCTCATGTTTGGGCATGAATGGTCAGGCCGTGATGGGTAGTTTATGGGCCGTTGCACCGGAAAAATATCGCGCTACGCTGTACTTAGATGAATACGTTGCCGTGATTCGTGAGCTGATCACCCGGATGAAAATCAATGTCACTTTGACGGTGTTGGGTGATGTCATTTGCGCACGTTTTTTAGGGGATGATGTACGGCAATGTCACGATGCTTTTGCCGCAATCCGAGCACGGTTACGACGATACTGGTTTGAGTTAGAAGAAGAATTTCCAAGAATTTGGCGGACTTAGTTTAATTTTTATTAACCCTCATCCCAACCTTCTCCCAAAGGGAGAAGGAGTATTTTTAACATCAAAGTTATGAGCGTTCTCCCTCCCTTTGGGAGGGAGAACGCCAAATATCGAATCTTGCACACATTTTGCTTAGACATAAATACATGAATTAGGAACCGTTTATGGAACTCAATCCAACAGAAAAAGACAAAATGTTGATTTTTACTGCCGGCTTGGTGGCTGAACGTCGTAAAGCTCGCGGCTTAAAACTGAATTATCCGGAAGCGATTGCTTTTATTTCCGCGGCATTACTTGAAGGTGCGCGTGACGGTATGAGCGTCAGTGAATTGATGCATTACGGCACGACTTTACTTAGCCGCAATGATGTCATGGATGGCATTGCTGAAATGATTGCTGAAGTGCAAGTTGAAGCGACTTTTCCGGACGGTTCTAAACTGGTCACGGTACATCAGCCGATTCTTTAATAATAAGGACAAGATTATGATTCCAGGCGAAGTCATTACTCCAGATAGCGATATCGAGCTGAATGTCGGTCGTGAAACTTTAAAAATGTCTGTAGCGAATACGGGCGATCGACCGATTCAAATCGGCTCACATTTTCATTTCTTTGAAGCCAATGATGCACTGCAATTTGACCGTGAGGCTACGCGTGGTTACCGCTTAAATATTGCTGCCGGTACCGCTGTGCGTTTTGAACCAGGGCAAAGTCGCTCGATTGAATTGATTGCTTTAGTCGGATTGCGTGAAGTTTACGGATTTGCTGGTCGTGTCATGGGCAAACTTGACTAAATTAAACCCTATTAAAAATTTAAAAAATGAAGGTAGCCAGTATGAAAATGTCACGCCGTGCTTATGCAGAAATGTTTGGTCCAACGCTTGGGGATCGCGTTCGTTTGGCCGATACTGAATTGTTCATTCAGGTTGAAAAAGACCTGACCACCTATGGCGAAGAAGTCAAATTTGGCGGCGGTAAAGTGATTCGGGATGGTATGGGGCAGTCCCAACTCTTGGCGCAAGATGTTGCTGATACAGTGATTACCAATGCCTTGATTATCGATTGGTGGGGTATTGTCAAAGCCGATGTCGGCTTGAAAAATGGCCGAATCTGGAAAATTGGTAAAGCCGGAAATCCAGATATTCAGCCCAATATCACCATTCCTTTAGGTGCAGCGACCGAAGTCATTGCCGGCGAAGGACAGATTCTCACCGCAGGTGGAATTGATACCCATATTCACTGGATTTGCCCGCAACAAGTTGAAACAGCACTCATGTCTGGCACCACCACCATGATTGGTGGCGGTACAGGACCGGCGGCAGGAACTTCTGCAACTACAGTTACCCCGGGACCTTGGCATATTGCCACCATGTTACAAGCCATTGATGATTTACCCATGAACATTGGTTTACTCGGCAAAGGCAATTTGAGTTTGCCGGATCCGATTCGTGAACAGATTGAAGCTGGTGTGGTGGGTTTAAAATTGCATGAAGACTGGGGATCAACCCCGGCAGCCATCGACAATTGTTTAACGGTGGCGGATGAATATGATGTCCAGGTCGCGATTCATACCGACACGCTTAACGAAAGTGGTTTTTTAGAAGAGACTCTGGCTGCATTTAAAAACCGGACCATTCATACCTATCATACCGAAGGTGCGGGTGGCGGACATGCGCCAGATATTTTAAAAGCCATTGGTCAGCCCAATGTTTTGCCGTCTTCAACCAATCCGACGCGTCCATATACCATCAACACTATTGATGAGCATTTAGATATGTTGATGGTTTGTCATCACCTTGACCCGGCTATTTCAGAAGATGTCGCCTTTGCAGAAAGTCGGATTCGCCGAGAAACCATTGCAGCTGAAGACATTTTACAGGACTTGGGTGCAATTGCGATGATGTCTTCAGATTCGCAAGCCATGGGCCGTGTTGGTGAAGTGATCATTCGCACCTGGCAAACTGCGCATAAAATGAAAGTGCAACGAGGTGTACTTGAAGGTGATAATGCCGCGCACGATAATAATCGGGTGAAGCGGTATATTGCCAAATATACGATTAACCCGGCCATTACCCATGGTTTAAGCCATGAAATTGGTTCGGTGGAAGAAGGTAAACTGGCAGATTTAGTCTTATGGAAGCCGGCTTTTTTTGGAGTAAAACCTTCCATGATTATTAAAGGCGGCATGATTGCCGCGGCACCGATGGGGGATATTAATGCCTCTATTCCAACGCCACAGCCTGTGCATTACCGTCCGATGTTTGGTGCAAACGTACGAGGGGTACATAACACCTGTATTACCTTTTTGTCGAAAGCGGGTATTGAAAATGGTGTAGCGGAAAAATTAGGGCTTAAAAAAATAATTTCACCAGTGAAAAATACCCGAAATATTTCTAAAGCAGACATGAAGCACAACACATATACACCGGTCATGGAAGTCGATCCAGAAATTTATGAAGTGCGGGCAGATGGGGTGCATTTAACCTGTGAACCTGCGGAAGTATTGCCGATGGCGCAGCGTTACTTCTTGTTTTAAATGAAAAAATAGATCAAGATGTCATCTTTACTAATATGAAATAAGGGTGAAGATGACTTTTAAATTCGAAAGTCAGGAATTTAAGTCCACCTTTGAACAGGTCGAATTAATTGCAAAAAATATAATAGAAACTGAAAATAATTCTGATGAACTTACAAATTTAGCTAGTCACTTTTTGACTGCAGGTCAGGTGTTAAACATCAAAATTGACCTTAGTGAATTTGATAAAATCATTGAATATAGTAGAAAACAACCTGTAGCAAACTTCGTATCAGAAGTTAGTAAAGCAATTAAGATTTATAAAAATAGCAAACAAGATCAAGATCTCATTTATTTATTTGAATTAAGTTTGAATCTCATCAATATCTATTTTTCTGAGCTTACATTTATTTTAGGAGCAGTGAATGGTTCTATCTCTTTAGAGATTGCAAGTGTAAATACTTTTGTGAGTGATAAATATTTAAAGCATCCCAAATTTGGTAGGTATGTAAAATTTGCAGAAAGAGATTTACCATTTCAAATTTTTAAAGAGTTATTACATTCAAGTGAAATTAAAAATTTATACGAATTGAACGTCAACTTAAAACAAGCAAGTGACTTACTAGAAAAATGGGATGATTCATTTGAAGACAAGAAAAATACGGTTTCCCAATTAGAGCAAAAATTAACAGAGACTAAGTTAACATATGATTTTTTAGGTTTAAATAAAGGCTTTCAGCAGCTTTACGAACAAAAAAAAGAGGAGTTAAAAAAAGCTAAAGATACATATTCGTTTATTGCAGCGACCATGTTCTTAATACCATTTGCTGAATTTGTATTTCTTATCGGCGCATTTTTATATTTCAAAGGAAATATCCCATCAGCTATGTGGCTAATTACAATCCCATTTTTAACATTAATTTTGATTACATTGTATTTAGTTAAAATCTCACTTCAAGATAAGCGTTCTATTCAATCTCAAATGATGCAACTAGAACTCCGTATGGCACTTTGCCAATTTATTCATAACTATGCGGAAGATTCAGAAATACTACATAAGAAAAATTCAGCGGGCTTTGAAAAATTTGAAAATATCATTTTTTCACCATTAGTATCATCAGATGACAAGATTCCAACGACATTTGATGGTATGGAGCAATTAGCTAAAATGGTGGATATATTTAGAAAGAATTAAATGAATCCTTTTGGCGCATAAATTGCTTATCGCTGTTATAGAAAATTGATGATTTGATATAACACATTAGGGATTTAACGTGACGACGACTTATTTACGCGGCCAAGAACTGATTGATGACATTCGCAGCGCGCCCTATTCACGTGACCTGATTGGCTACCATGGCGAACCACCCAAAGTGGAGTGGCCAAACCAAGCCCGTATCGCGGTACAGTTTGTACTGAATTATGAAGAAGGTGGCGAAAACCACGTTGAACATGGTGATGCCGGTTCGGAACAGTTCTTATCTGACATTATTGGCGCAGCAAGTTTTCCTGACAAACATATGTCGATGGATTCAATGTATGAATACGGCTCACGTGCTGGCTTTTGGCGGATTCATAACGAGTTTAAAAAACGAAATTTACCCATGACCATTTTCGGCGTGGGTATGGCATTGGTACGTAATCCCTATATTGTCGAAGCGATCAAAGAAGCCCATTATGACGTGGTTTCTCATGGACAGCGCTGGCTGCATTATCAGGACATGCCCATCGAACTTGAACGTCAGCACATGGATCAGGCAATAAGTGTACTTGAAGCACTGTTTGGCCAAGCACCAATGGGCTGGTATACAGGTCGTGATAGTCCAAACACCCGGCAGCTACTGGCTGAATTTCCCCAGATTAAATATGACTGTGACTATTATGGTGACGACTTACCATTTTGGAGCAGCGTGACTACGACGAAGGGTGAAAAACGCCCGCATTTGATCCTCCCATATACTTTAGATAACAATGACATGAAATTTGCTTCACCAGGTGGCTTTAACAGCGGTGAACAGTTCTATCAATATCTCAAAGATGCCTTTGATGTGCTCTATGCTGAAGGGGAAACTGTACCAAAAATGCTGTCGATCGGGATGCACTGCCGTATTTTAGGGCGACCGGGACGTTTTAAAGCCCTGCAAAAGTTTCTGGACTATATTCAAAGTCATGACAAGGTCTGGATTTGCCGACGTGGTGATATTGCTGAACACTGGTATAAACATCACGCGCCATAATTAAAAAATATATTTAGAAAGAGAACCTTATGTTCTCTTTTTTGATTTATGCATTTTATAAAAATAATACTGAAACCAGATTTGGCACTGTTATTGCAAATCCAGTTTTGAACAAAAATTCAATATTAACAGGTGATTTAATAATGCAACTCGTTGAATTTAATCGAGCATCATCAGAAGATGCCATCACCTTTTTAAAGCATTGTGTGCAAATACCCAGCTGGTCGACCGAGATTGTAGCCAAGCGTCCTTATGCATCAATTGAAGCGGTTATGGAGTTGGCCAAACAACAATCAGCAACCTGGACATGGGATGAAATTAAAGCGGCTTTGGATAATCACCCACGTATTGGCGAGAAAAAAGCACAAGCTGAATTGAGTGAAATCGAAAAGAGCTTTTCTAACCGTGAACAGTCATCCATTACAGCGGATGAAGAAACTCAGCTCGCTTTGACTAAAGGTAATCTTGCCTATGAAAAAAAATATGGCTACATCTTCCTGATTAAGGCTGCGGGTTTAAATAGTGAAGAAGTCCTGCAGGCCCTGAAATATCGTTTGGACAATGATTCTGAAACCGAAAAGCGGATAGTCCACAACCAACTGGCTGAAATCGCTTTATTAAGACTGTCTCAGGAGCTGCAAGCATGATCAGCACCCATATTTTAGATACCCATCTGGGCAAACCCGCAGCCCAGGTTGCCATCAAACTTTATGCGGAAGATGGTCATTTGCTCGGCGAAGCATTTACCAATACCGATGGCCGGGTAACAGACTTCGGTTTAAGCGCTTTAAAAGCAGGAAATTACAGCCTTGAATTTGCCACTGCTGCCTATTTTGAACGCTTGGGACTAGATACTTTCTTTCCTAAAGCAGTCATTCACTTCTATGTGAAAGATGCATCCCAGCATTTTCACATTCCTTTACTGATCAGCCCGTTTGCGTACTCCACATATCGCGGTAGCTAATTATATTTTTTGACTTTGAGGGAGAGAAAAAGAATGACCGAAGAAAATAAAACCATTTCACCGGAACATGAGTATTTAGGTGCGGGTAAAAGTGCAGCCTATGGTTTACAGCACGTATTGACCATGTACAGCGGAATTATCGCACCGCCATTGATTGTAGGAACTGCAGCCGGATTGGAACCCTATAAAATCGGTTTATTGATTGCAGCCGCGCTATTTGTAGGCGGTCTGGCTACGATTCTGCAAACCATGGGAGTGAAATATATCGGTGCAAAACTGCCGCTGGTGCAAGGGGTTTCCTTTGCAGGTGTGGCGACCATGGTCGCAATTGTGACTACAGGTGGAGGTCTATCGGCAGTGTATGGTGCAGTCATTGTCGCTTCATTAATTGGTTTCTTCCTTGCACCTTATTTTTCCAAGATCATCCGCTTTTTTCCGCCGGTGGTGACGGGCTGTGTGATTACCATTATTGGCTTGTCACTTTTACCTGTGGCGGTTCGCTGGATGATGGGGGGCAATAAAAATGCACCTGAATGGGGAAGTGTAGAAAATATTAGTTTGGCCATCATGACCCTGGCGATTGTGATCTGTCTGAATCTGAGCAGAAATGCCTCGATTCGCCGCCTATCCATCCTGTTGGCGATTGTATTGGGTTCGGTATTGGCCTATCTCTTAGGTTTTGTTGATTTCAGCAAAGTCGGTAATGGTGCATGGGTGCAGGTACCTAGTTTCTTTGCTTTCGGACTGCCAACTTTTGAGCTGACTGCCATCATTTCCATGCTGATCGTAACCTTGGTCATTATGACGGAAACCACTGCGGATATTATCGCGGTCGGTGAAATTATCGGAACCAAAGTGGATTCAGACCGTATTTCCAATGGTCTACGTGCCGATATGCTCTCCAGTGCAGTAGCGCCAGTTTTTGGATCCTTCATGCAAAGTGCATTTGCACAAAATGTGGGCTTGGTGGCAATTACCGGGGTAAAAAGCCGTTTTGTGGTCGCGGCAGGCGGCATCATTCTCGTGGTATTAGGACTGTTGCCCATTATGGGACGTTTAATTGCAGCGATTCCGGTTCCGGTACTTGGTGGTGCAGGATTGGTACTATTTGGTACAGTGGCCGCGAGTGGCATCCGTACTCTGGCAAAAATTGATTATAATGAGCAGAAAAACCTGATCATTGTCGCGACTGCCATTGCTGCCGGTATGATTCCGATTATCGATTATTCTTTCTATGCCAATTTCCCAAAATGGTTTCAAACCCTGTTTCATTCAGGCATCAGTTCCACCTGTTTGATGGCGATTATTTTAAACTTGCTGTTTAACCATCTGACCCTATTCAAACCGCGAAATGCCGAGGCGCCAAAGAGTATTGCAGAAACACTGCACTAAAATTTTACCTCTTCAATAAACCTGTTCCAGTCATAGGTTTTTATCAAAAATTAAAAAGTTGGCTTTGTTTTTGCTTAATTTATAGCGTGATTTTTTCATTCTACTGGGGACCCTTATTTATGAAATTCACTCAACTTACTGTTGCAACATTACTCGCATTCGGCGCTCTATCGGCACAGGCAAAACCGATCTGGCAAGACTTCAGCGTGACCGGACTTTATGGTGAAAACTATGAAGTGGTTGATGAGAAACAGACCACCTTAACCCTTGAATATACGGCAAAAGTGAAATATGCAGATGTCTTCTTCTTCATTGACCGGATGCGTGGCGCTGATGACATTAAATCAAGTTATTTTGAATTGTCACCACGTTTAAGCTTGGGTGAAGTGTCAGGGCAGAAACTTGCCTTTGGTCCGGTCAAGGATGTATTGGTATCAACGACCTGGGAAGGCGGAGAAGGTTTTGATAACTTCCTGTACGGCGTAGGTTTCGATCTGGACATTCGGTATTTCCGTTATGCCAGCATTAATCTTTATCGAGCTAATAATGAGAATATTGATGATGACTACCAGTTAACATTGACCTATGGCGTACCATTTAAACTGGGGACTGAAGAATTCCTGGTGGATGGCTTCCTGGACTGGTCAACAGAAGAGGATGATCATGACAGCGAGATGAACTGGACCACACAATGGAAATGGAATGTAGGTAAACACATTTCTCCAGACACCAATTTATATCTGGGGATTGAACATTCTATCTGGAACAACAAATTCGGTATTCCAAATGCCGATGAAAATAATGTCAGTGCCTTGGTCAAATATCACTTCTAAGCAAAGTGATGAAGCAATGAGTTAAAAGCCCTTATAAAAAGGGCTTTTTTAATGCACTTAAAACTCTATCCGAATTTTTTCAGGAAAAGTATAAACATCACAATTTGCTCCGGTTCCTATACGATCCACGACTACAAAATCACTCGGCGCTTCCAAAGTGAGCAAGGGATGATGCCAGGTTCCGGCACGATAATTCACGCCTTGCCTACCATCGCTGATAAAAGCCTGAATCTGATCCAGATCTGGGTGTTCATGATCCAGACAGGAGGCAACGACAATTAAAAACTGTTGACCCTGCATCGGAACAAAAGCCTGTGAACCTATAGGATGCCTTTCCAGCATTGCAATTTCAAAAGGGATGGCGGTGGCCTGAATATTTTTAAAAATACTGAGTCCAACCTTGGCATCACTTTCTACTTCAGCCAAAGCATGGTAACGCTCGGTCTGCTGCTCATTGATCTGAAAAAAGTGATTACCCTGACAGGCAATGACTTCACCATAAGGCAGAAAGTTTTCAGTGCTTAAAGGCTGTATTTTTATGCTTGGCATACGCATGCTATTCATTACTTAGTCCACCTTCCCCCAGAGACGAATCCGGCTAATACCGCCATCGGGAATCATGTTGACCCGGATATGGGAAACCTTTTCCTGTTTCAAAATTTCCTCCACAAACGTATGGATATGATCCATCTGCATATCTTGTGCTGCCAGTAAAAATGGCCAGAACATGCTTTGGGGAATGAGTTGCTGATCGGTGGCATCTTCAATATAGATGGCTTGTATGGACACTTGGGCAGGGAAGTTGCCTTTAAAATGGGCGGTATCAATTTCAACTTTTTCAATCTTTCCGCTTTGACCCAAAGCCAGAAGACACCAGTCAAAACCGGGCACACGGCGGCGCTTGGTTTCCCAGCCATCGCCCATATTGATGCCACGACCCGGATTAATCAGATTATGTGGATGACCAAAATGCGCATCACTATAAGCAATCACGCGACCACCGTTTTCTAAAGCTAACAAGTCTAAAGTTTGGTTGCTACCGTGCCTTTGAAGTTGTACTTCACCATAAACTTTAAACCGTGCCACACCGCCATCTGGATAAATATTTAAACGGACATGCGTAAACACCTGCTCGGTATCAATGTTAAAAATGTGATGATCACTTGGGCCTAAAATATTATTTTTTAAAATGTTTTTCCATTTTACGCTGTTCAAGTCTCCATCTGGTGCATAGCATGCCTCTACAGCGGCAGAAGCTGGATAGTTCCCTGTAAAGAAAGTGGTATCGATATCGAGTGCTTTAATTTTGCCTGCCACCCCTAATTTAATAATGGCCCAGTCATAACCCGCATGGCGTTTGCGGCGGGTTTCCCAACCATCCATCCATTTGCCATGTTGATCGAATTTGTCTTCTACAAATATGGGTGGATTGAATTGCAACATGCGTTTTGCTTCAGCAAAAAAATCATCCGAACAATCCATGATTTCTGCACCAATTCGGTCATCTGCCAGATTAGTCAGTTGCTGCATATGGAGAGGAATATCAAAAATTGGTGCAAGCAAAGTTGCCATAAATATCTTCCATTAACTTTATTAATCAAATGAATAGACTTGTTTTGTTTAGTGATTCATTTTGAACAATCGATAAAACAAGCTTTTACATATGTTTAGAAGCACAGCTTGTGCCAACTTTTGAAATTTTTAAGTGCATGAGATAAAAAATGGCACGTTTTTAGCATTTTGTGGTGCAGATACTTAAATATATAAAGGAGTTATAGATGGAAATTACAATCATTGGTGCAGGTATAGGCGGTTTAACCACAGGAATTGCACTAAAAAAGTTTGGACATCAAGTCACCATCTATGAGCAAGCAGAACACATTTTACCTATGGGGGCAGCCATTTCTTTATGGTCAAATGGGGTTAAGTGTTTAAATTATCTGGGATTAACGGATCAGATTGCGAAACTTGGCGGACAAATGAATAACTTGGCCTATATGGATGGCTTAACAGGCGAGGTGATGACGCAGTTCAGCCTGCATCCCCTGATAGAAGAAGTTGGACAACGTCCATATCCGGTGTCGCGTTCAGATTTACAAAATATGCTGATGGATGAGTTCGGTCGTGACAATATTCATTTAGGCAAAAAAATGTTGTCCTTTAAACAAGCCAACGATCTGGTAACCGTGCAATTTGCAGATGGAACGCAAGTGCAAACCGAACTGTTAGTCGGGGCAGATGGTACACATTCGAGTACCCGTGCTTATGTATTGGGTGAACAGGTTGAGCGTCGTTATGCAGGCTATGTCAACTGGAATGGTCTGGTTGAAATTTCAGAGGAGTATGCACCTGCTGATCAATGGACGACCTATGTCGGTGAGGGCAAGCGTGTATCATTAATGCCTGTGGCAGATCATCGTTTTTATTTTTTCTTTGATGTGCCTCTAGCCGCGGGTTTAGAAAATAATCGTAGTCACTATAAAATTTTATTAAAAGAATACTTTGCAGGATGGTGCCCGCAAGTTCAGAAACTCATAGAGCATATAAATGAGCAAAAAACCAATCGTGTAGAAATTCATGATATTGAACCGTTTGCACAATACTATAAAGGGCGCGTGGTGATTGTTGGTGACGCTGCACACAGTACCACGCCTGATATTGGCCAAGGTGGCTGCCAAGCGATGGAAGATGCGATTTATTTATCTCGTGCTTTGCAAATTAACACCTTGGGCTTGGAGGATTCCTTAAAGCGTTATCAAAACAAACGTAATGAACGTGCCAATGAATTGGTGCTGCGTGCACGCAAACGCTGTGATGTAACGCATATGAAAGATGAAGATGTGACAAAGCAATGGTATGAAGAACTACGAAAAGAACAGGGACCACATATCATGAAAGGAATTATTAGCAATATTATTGGTAATCCCTTGGACTAATATTCAATTCAGCTCAAAAAGCCCTTCCTGATGAAGGGCTTTTTAATCAGCATAGCTCACAAAAAATTTCAAATTATTAAAACCTTTTGGAAAAAAATGATTCGTTAATTCCGTGATGAAGGAGTAAATTACTTGCATTTTATAGCTTTAATAAGGTCAAGTAATGGCATCCACATGGATTCTGTTTACGCTTATGGCTGCATTTATGCAGGCTTGGCGTAATGCATTTCAAAAGCAACTGAGTACTACTGTTGATGTCTATGGCGTAACACTGGCGCGATTTATTTTTGGTTTTCCTTTGGCCATTCTTTACTTGGCCTTTTTATATCAGAGTCAGCCCATACCACTCCCGGTTAGCTTTACACCACGTTATGCCATTTATATTGTCATTGCCGGGATGAGTCAGATTGCTGCAACCGCCTTAATGGTGCAGTTATTTAAACAAAAAAACTATGCCATTGGTGTCGGATTGGCCAAGAGTGAAGCCATTTTAGCCGCGCTCATTGGTGCATCATTGCTGAGTGATCGTTTAACTGTACTGGGCTGGTTTGGGGTGGCCTTAGGGGGGCTGGCAGTCTTTTTACTCAGTAGAGGATCCAGAGCAGAAAAACTTTCCCTACCGACCTTATTGATTGGTATAGGCAGTGGTCTGTGCTTTGCCATTACCTCACTACTGGTGCGTGAAGCCAGTCTGGAATTGCCCCAACTGCCATTTATTCATCGGGCAGCTTGGGTATTGCTCAGTATTATTGGTTTTCAATGTGTCAGTATGCTGATTTACTTAAGTTTATTCAGTCGCCAGACCTTAAAGGCCATGTGGGCAAGATTAGGCTTAACCTTCAAAGTCAGTCTGTGCAGTTTTATTGCGTCCTTGGGATGGTTCACTGCCATGAGCATGCAATCGGTGGCCATTGTAAAAACACTGGGACAAATTGAAATCTTGTTTAGCCTGTTAATTTCAGCTTATTTTTTTAAAGAAAAACTGGCCAAAGCAGAGCATTGGGGATTATTACTGGTGGTTGTGGCTGCCATACTGGTGATCTGGGCTTGATTATCTGACTCCCTTAAAACATAGGCCATTTAATAAGATGAACCTAGCTAAAACCACCAGATTTACGCATCAAAACCTTCATCGAAAGCATTGATCGATGCTTGCCCTAAGGGCATCGGTTCAATGATTTTTCCCTCTGAAATGACAATACCCCTACGGGCATTGCCTGTATTTCCGCTAAAAATAGCCAGTGATGTTTAATCCAAATAGTTGATATCGCTTTGCCTTAACAATTGAAATTTCAATCAAAAGAGCAAGGGCCATAGCAACAAACGGTTTAGGTAGAGAAAATATCTTTAACTTTGCTTTTCAAGTCTTCCATTTGTTCAATAATATTTTTAATCATTAACTGGGAAACACGTGAAATTTGTCGTTTCGGTGCAACACAAAGGCCAATGGTCAGCGGATGTAGCCCTTTTTCTGAAATAGGTTTAAAGACCAGCTCATCACGTTCCACAAAAGACAAAACATCGAGATAACTAAAGATTCCAATACCGCTATTCGCCTTAATTAAAGTATTCATCAGGCGTATATCATTCGATTCAGTTTTACGTGCAGGTGTAAATTGATGGTGTTTATACAGCGCTTGTATATAGTCATGAATAATTAAAGGTTCTGACGGAATAAAATGATTGTCATTCAAGGTATCTGAAAAATAAATCTTTTCTGCTTGAGCCAGAGGATGTGATTTTCCCATCACAAAACCTAAAGGCAATTCTAAAAAATGAACCACTTCAAGGTGTTGATGTGATTTCGGGTTCAGGATCAGGCCAAAATCCAAATCTGCCTCAATAATTTTCTTGGCGATAATCTCACTGTCTGCGACCCGAATATTAAAATTGATCCACGGATAGTTTTCATACATATATTGCACGGATTGCATGACAAACCCGTCACTTAAGGCAGAGATTAAACCAAACTCGATGGTTCCACGCGTGAGTCCCTGAATTTCATCAAAACGTATCCGGGTTTGCTGGAATTCTTTTTGCCATTTCAATACATCAGCATAAAGTAATTCACCGGCAAGGGTCAGTTTCAAACCACTGGGTAAACGCTCAAACAAAATAATACCGAGTTCTTCTTCAGCCAAAGCGATTTGCCGGTGTACGGCAGACACGGAAATGAATAATTGATCTGCGGCTTTACGTAAACTGCCCGTTTTCGCCACAGCGATAAAATATTCTGAAAATCGGGAAAAAGGTGTATTCATCAATTTAGTCAAGCGAAGTACCACCTTTTATTTATATCGATATTTGAGATAACTGTGCTTATGCGAGTTTTATGCCAAATGATGATGTTCTATAGCTCAATACAGCAACCTAAAATGAAGGTGTTCTTATTTTTAGAATGATTTATACGAAACATTCTAATAGACAGAATGATAAAAAATTAAGTAATTTCAATGATAAGCAAAGCCAAAATTGCATAGTTCTGCAATGTTCAAGGCCTGTAAAAAGAGACCATCCACAAAAAGACTATAGGTTTTATATGAACGCCATTCCAGTCACCAATTTATTCAACAAACCCTGCTATAGCCAGTTTGATGATCAGGACTGGGACATTCTGGCTCATCACTGGTATCCGGTTGCATGGATTCAGGACGTTTCAACCCAACCGCAACAAGTGACGCTGCTTGATGTCAAACTTGCACTGTATAAAACAGACAGTGGTGCAATTCACCTGGTTCGTGATATCTGCCCACACCGGGGCGTACCCTTAACCAAAGGCTGGGTATCGGGTGAAAATATTGTCTGTCCCTATCATGGTTTACATTACAACGCTGATGGGCAATGCATCAAAATTCCAGCCCAACCGGAACTGACGAAAATTTCTGAGCGCTTTTCCTTAACTAAATTTCCAGTGGTCGAAAAATACGGTTTAATTTGGACCAGTATTTTTAGCCGAGACGAATCAAAAGCCAATTTCCCTGTTTTAGATACCTGGGAGATGCCAGATCATCAGGCAATTTTACCGCCGTTTGTAGATATTGCCGGTTCGAGTGGCCGTCAACTGGAAGGCTTTATTGATGTTGCACATTTTGCCTGGGTTCATCAGGGTTCTTTCGCAGATCCTGAAAATCAGGTTGTACCCAAATACACGACAGAACGTACAGATTACGGCCTGCATACCGAATATGTCAGCAGTGTCAGCAACTATCCACATGGTATGCAAGATTTAGCACCGGAAGGCTTTTTGTGGAAACGTGTATTTGATGTCTATCCACCGTTTTCTGCGGTGCTAACCGTACATTTCCCAGAACAGGGACAATTAAAAATTCTCAATGCCTGTTGTCCGGTCTCACACAATAAAACCCGTTTATTTGTACCACTGACACGCAACTTCGATACCACAGGGGATTTACAGGCGGTATATGACTTTAATGCACAAATTTTTGCCGAAGATCAGGACATGGTGGAAAGTCAAAAACCCGAAGAGCTACCCCTGGATATTTCCATGGAAGCGCATTTTGAAGCAGATCGTTCTTCAACCACCTATCGTCGAATCTTAGCCGAATGGGGGTTGAGTAAACGTTATATTATTTAATATGTTTTAATTTTATTAATATGGGTTAAAGCTTAAATATAAATAATTAATTTTATAATATTGGTTTTTAACTTTATTATATTTTAAGGTACAAGATTGTTTTAGATCATCTGTTTAATTATCACTGCTGAATAAAATAGTATAGGGTGAGGAATAAAATGAATCGACCCAATCAAGCTCAAATCATCCAGTTTTTGACCTTGTCCAATGAGGTGGGAAGCAGAGCGATGTCTTTGGGAAATCACCCTTTCGGTTCAGTATTGGTGGGACCGGATCATGAAACAGTGCTATTAATCCAGTGTAATATTGATACGGTAAATCATGCCGAGTCTACTCTGGCACGTGTTGCTGCCAGTAATTATCCAGCTGAATATTTATGGCAATGTACCTTATATACTGCGGTAGAGCCTTGCTGCATGTGCACCGGTACCATTTATTGGGCCAATATTGGTCGAGTGGTTTATGGCATGACTGAACAACGGCTATTAGAATGTACGGGAAACCATGTGGAAAATCCGACCATGCGTGTGTCATCTGCTTATGTGTTTGAACATGGTCAGAAAAATATTGATTTGATTGGTCCAATTGCAGAAATTGAAGAAAAAACTGCAGCATTGCAACAGGCATTCTGGGCAGAACGCTAAATTGTTTTAATCCCCTCTGTATTATTTTATCCTTCTGCTCACGCAGAGGGATTTTTAATATCTGGATTTTTTACTCAAGATTGAATTAGATATTAATGCCCAAATATAATGCATTTTATTTTAATGCACTAATCCTAAGCATAATTAAAAAGAAATCCTATTTAAAAATAGATAATGATCATTTATATAATACAAAAAAGGCAAATTAAAACCCTATAAATTTAATATAAAAATGCTTCATTGCATGAATAAAAAAATATTTTATTTAAACAATCGCTATTTATTATTATTTTTCAAAAGTTGGAATACTTATTGCTATTTATATATTGAACAGACTGAGCTCATTCGAGTAAAACCATTTTTAAGATGTGTGTCATACGACATAGAACAACCAAGAGAAGAACATAATGAAAGAAAAAAATGCATTCAAAACAGGATTCAAAAAATTAGTTGGGGTGTTAATGACAAGCGGTGTGATGAGCATGGCCGCTGTAGCTAATGTTCATGCCCAAGATAAAGCCGCGTTTGTTTATATTGGCCCAACCAGTGACCATGGTTGGACTTATTCTCACGACCAGGGCCGTATTAAAACTGAAAAAGCACTTGCTGGAAAATATAAAACTTCCTATATCGAAAATGTCCCTGAAACGGCAGATGCTGAACGAGTGATCCGTAACCTGGCACAACAAGGTAATAAAGTCATTTTTGCAACCTCGTTCGGTTATATGAATGCGATGGAGAAAGTATCCAAACAATTTCCAAATACCGTATTTATGCATGCAACCGGTTATAAGCAGGGTAAAAACTTAGGGGTATATGACGTACGCACTTATGAAGGTGCTTATATGCTGGGTGTGGTTGCAGGTCAAAAAACCAAAAATAATGTATTGGGTGTGGTGGCCTCTTTCCCGATCCCTGAAGTGGTACGCAACATCAATGCCTATACCTTGGGTGCACAAAGTGTAAATCCAAAAATTAAAACCAAAGTCATTTGGGTGAATTCCTGGTTTAACCCGGGGAAAGAACGTGATGCAGCCTTGGCACTGATTGCCCAGGGTGCAGATGTGCTGATGCAAAATACCGATTCTCCAGCTGTGGTACAAGCGGCTGAACAAAAAGGTGTCTTTGCTTTTGGCTGGGATTCCGACATGAGCAAATTTGGCCCTAAAGCACATCTTGCCGCATCGGTTTTACATTGGGAAAAAATCTACACCCCAGTGATGACTCAAGTCAGCAATAAGACCTGGAAACCAAGTGCGATGTGGTATGGCGTGAAACAAAAAGCAGTCGATATCGAAAGCTTTGGTCCTTCAGTGTCGGCAGCCTCTAAAGCAAAAGCACTCAGCGTACGTGATGCCATTCTGAAAGGTAGCTTACATCCATTTGCCGGTCCACTTTATAAACAGGATGGCGCATTGGTCTTGGCAAAAGGCAAGCGCCTAGATGATGCGGCATTAAGCAAAATGAATTACTACGTGAAAGGTGTAGAGGGTTCATTACCTAAATAAAGCATTGCTATTTTGTAATTAAAAACCTTTAAACATCTTGATGTACTTTTCCGCATCCACCTGAATGCATAACGCAATTCAGGTGGATGCCGCACTGTCACAGCATTGAATAGGGCACTGATGATGACCTCTCAACACGATAGATCTGCTCATGCGCAAGAGTTGAACGTAAGTTCTTCTTCAGGTGTACCGCGTTTACAGCTCATTAATATCTGTAAAAATTATAATTCACTGAAAGCAAATGACCAGATTCATTTAACCGTTCAATCTGGGCAGATTCATGCCATTCTGGGTGAAAATGGTGCCGGAAAAAGTACCTTGATGAAAATTATTTATGGGGCAACCAAGGCCAATCAGGGACAAATCCTCTGGAACGGTAAAGAAGTTCATATTGATAACCCGTCGATGGCAAGAAAGCTCGGGATTGGCATGGTCTATCAGCATTTTTCTTTGTTTGAAACCTTGACCGTGGTGGAAAATATTTTGCTGGGACTGGATGAAAAGATTCCTTTAAAAGCTCTAAGTCAAAAAATTATTGCAGTCTCAGAACAATATGGTTTACCCATTGATCCACGCCGCGAAGTACATTCTTTATCGGTAGGTGAGCGGCAACGTGTCGAAATTATTCGTTGCCTTTTGCAAAATCCCGCTTTAATTATTTTAGATGAACCGACTTCAGTATTGACGCCACAAGCGGTACGGCAACTGTTTAAAACCTTACGTTTTTTGGCCTCCCAAGGTGTTTCTATTTTATATATCAGTCATAAATTACATGAGATCAAAGAACTCTGTGATGAAGCAACCATCTTGCGCAATGGCCGTGTCACCGGAAATGTCGATCCTAAAAAAAACAGCACTAGTGAATTAGCACGCTTAATGATTGGCCGTGATTTACCGACCTATGTACGCCCAGAATATGCTGGTGCAAAACAGGTGCTATTCCAGGTCGAAAATCTGGACTATCAGTCTGATGATCCATTTGGCGTGTCTTTGAAAAATATCAATTTAAATATTTGTGCCGGTGAAATTGTAGGAATTGCAGGGATTTCTGGCAATGGGCAAGCAGAATTGCTGTCTTTATTGTCGGGAGAAAACAGCTTGAAACATGGCAGGATGATTCTGGATCAAATTGATATATCCAGATTCAGTCCCGGACAACGGCGTGACTTGGGTCTGGGCTTCGTACCTGAAGAACGTCTGGGCCGAGGAGCAGTCCCTAACATGACGCTATCCCAGAATGCCTTGCTGACTGCATTTCGGCAGAATCTGACGCAATGGGGATTAATCAAGTTTTCACAATGTAAGCTTTTTGCCCAGCACTGTATTGAAAAATTCGGGGTGAAAGCCAGTGGCCCAGAGGCAGAAGCACGTTCCTTGTCCGGTGGAAATCTACAAAAATTTATTGTAGGCCGGGAAATTCTGCAAAACCCGAAATTCCTGATTCTGGCTCAACCGACCTGGGGTGTTGATGTAGGTGCGTCCATGTTTATCCGGCAAACCCTGATCGATCTCTCTCGACAAGGTGTTGCTATTTTGGTGATTTCAGAAGAATTAGAAGAGCTGTTTGAAATCAGTGATCGTCTCTGTGTCTTGGCCAATGGTGAGTTATCTCTAGCGATACCTACCCATGAAACCAATACTGAAAATGTTGGAGTCTTGATGTCAGGCATTCCAGGCCATGACACTGCGATCATAGTAGAGGAGCAGCAAGCTCATGCTTAATATAGCCAAAAAACAAATATACAGGTTGAGAGGAGAGCGACATGCATTTACTGGAACCGCGTGAACATCCATCTCAAATCATGAAGTGGCTTTCACCGCTCATTGCGCTGCTGGCCATGCTGATTGTCGGCAGTATTCTGTTTTTAATGTTGGGGATTAATCCCGCGCAAGCCATGTACATCTTCTTTATTGAACCGCTGACATCATCTTATGGCTGGAGTGAACTGGCAGTGAAAGCCGGGCCTCTGATTCTGATTGCCTTGGGGCTGGCGGTTGGATTTCGAGCCAAATTATTCAATATCGGTGCTGAAGGTCAGCTTACCATCGGAGCAATTTTTGGCGGTGGTATTGCGATTTTATTTCACGATCAAATCGGTTGGTGGATTCTCCCGTTAATGATCGTCATGGGCGCACTTGGTGGGGCACTCTGGGGCGCAATTCCTGCCTTACTGAAAACCCATTTTAATGCCGAAGAAACCCTGACCACCCTGATGATGAATTATGTTGCAGTATGTGTGTTGCTGTATCTAGTCAATGGCCCGTGGCGTGATCCGGAAGGGATGAACTTCCCTCAATCGGTCGTTTTTAGTGAGAGTGCAACGCTGCCATTCATTGTAGAAGGCACACGTATTAATGCCTCTATCTTTATCACTCTTTTTGCAGTGGTCCTGTTTTGGGTCTTTATGCGCAAAAGTCTGACGGCCTATAAACTGGAAGTCAGCGGTCAGGCACCTTTAGCTGCCAAATACGCAGGTTTTTCTTCCTCCAAAGCTATCTGGATGAGTCTGGTGATTTCCGGAATGATGGCAGGTATTGCCGGAATCTGTGAAGTGGCTGGACCTATTGGTCAGCTGAATCCGAACCTGTCCCCAGGTTATGGCTATGCAGCGATTATCGTGGCCTATCTAGGGCGTTTAAACCCCATCGGTATTGTGCTGTCAGGCTGTTTTATGGCGCTGATTTATCTGGGCGGTGAAATGGCACAAATGCAGCTACAGCTTCCGGTCGCGATTACCGGTATTTTCCAGGGGCTGCTGTTGTTTTTCCTGCTGGCTTCCGATGCATTAATTGAAAACCGTTACCGGTTTAGCAAAAAAATGGCGTCACCGGTCCCTCAGCCCACAGCAACTACCCTTTAACCCAATGTTGTCTACAGCAAAAGGAAGCATGATATGGCTTTAGAAATAACTGCAATTCTTGCAGGTACTGTTGCAGCAGCAACACCACTGATTTTCGCAGGTCTGGGGGAATTGGTCACACAGCGGACTGGTGTGATTAATCTTGGAGTAGAAGGGATGATGCTGGTCGGTGCAATTGCAGGTTTTGCTTTTGCTGCGCAATATGATGCCAGTGTGTTAAGTGCCTTATTGATGGGTGGTTTGGCAGGCATGCTGATGGCCCTGATTTTTGCCTTTTTCACCTTGTCTTTAAGTACCAATCAATCCGCATGCGGTTTGGCTTTAACCATTTTTGGACTCGGCATCTCTGCATTTTTGGGACAGAACTACGTCAGTATGGCTTTACCGGGTCTGGCTAATTTTAATATTCCACTATTAGCGGATATTCCAGTATTGGGTCCGATTTTGTTCCAGCAAAACTATGTGGTGTATCTGTCAATCTTGAGTTTTTTTCTAGTGTGGTTTGTCTTGGCAAAAACCCGTCTGGGCTTATTGCTTAAAGCAGTTGGAGAATCACCGGAAAGCGCACATGCCATGGGCTATCATGTATTGGCGATTCGTTATGGCGCAGTGCTATTTGGCGGGTTGATGGCCGGGGTGGGCGGAGCATTTTTATCAACCGTATATACCCCGATGTGGATTGAAAATATGGTGGCAGGTCGCGGCTGGATTGCCATTGCACTGGTAGTATTTGCGGTGTGGAAACCCACACGTTTAATGCTCGGCGCTTACCTGTTTGGTGGCGTGACCATTTTACAATTTCATGCCCAGGCGCTTGGAATCAAGGTCCCGAATGAGTTGCTTGCTGCATTGCCCTATATAGCCACCATTGTGGTACTGGTCATGATTTCGCGAAATAAAAAAGTGTTAAAAATGAATTTGCCATCTTCTTTAGGTAAAACCTTCGTGCCATAACCGCAACCATTCATCATAAATAGAATAGATTTGAGTATAAACCATGAAAATTTTAACAGCCTCCTATGTCCTCACCATGAACGCGCAGAATGAATGCATTAAAAATGGCGCGATATTGATTGATGGAGACAAAATAAAAGCAGTTGGTACATTGGCACAGTTAACCCAATGCTATCCAGAGGTGCTCATTGAGGATTACCCACAAACGATCCTGATGCCGGGCTTGATCAATATCCATTGCCATTCCGGGTTATTGCGTGGCACGGCAGAAGGATTACCGGTTTGGGATTGGTTACAGCAGTATATTGATCCGATGCACCGGGTGTTGACACCAGAGGATGCAAAAATTGCTTCTTATTTGTGTTATGCGGAGGCGCTTTTGTCGGGAACGACCACTATCGTTGATATGTGGCGTTATATGGAGGGTAGTGCGGAGGCAGCAAAAGCCTTAGGGATTCGTGCCGTTCTAGTACCCTATGTCGCGGAGCATCCGGATCACAATTATTTTGAAACCTTAAAAAGTAATGAGGCTTTAATCAACCGTTGGCATCAGCAGGCGAATGGACGTATTCAGGTTTGGGTGGGTTTAGAGCACCTGTTTTATGCTGAAGCTTCAGCATTAAGCCGTATTGAGAAACTTTGTCAGGATTATCAAACCGGTTTTCATACCCACAGTAATGAAAGCAAATTTGATGTACAGGAAAACCTGCGCCGTTCAGGTATTCGCCCGATTGAGAGTCTGCAAAAACTGGGCTTGCTGGATCTGCCTAAGACCCTGTTGGCACATTGCGTCTGGGCAGATGCAAATGAAATTCAAATTTTAAAGCGACATGCGGTCGGTGTAGCCCATAACCCGATTTCCAATATGAAATTGGCCTCCGGTGCTGCGCCTGTTGTTGAAATGCTACGTCAAGGTGTTGCGGTAGGTTTGGGTACTGATGGAGAAAAAGAAAACAATAATCTGGATCTATTTGAAGAAATGAAAACAGCGTCATTACTTGCCAAATTTTCTTCGCTGGATGCGGCCGCACTGAATGCCTGGTCAGTTTGCCAAATGGCGACTATCACAGGAGCTAAAGCTTTGGGTATGCAAGATGAAATTGGTTCATTAGAAGTCGGTAAGCAGGCTGACCTGATTGCCGTGAGATTGGATACACCGCGGATGACGCCATTGATTGACGAAGGAAAATTATTTAATTTGCATACCAATTTAGTCCATGCGGTTCAAGGTCAAGATGTCGTCATGACGATGGTAGCCGGACAGATAGTGGTTAAAAATGGTCGCTTGGTAAATGCCGATTTACAGGCTTTAATTGATCAAGTCAATCAGGCGGCGCCACGCTTGTTTGAACGTCGTGATCAGTGGTTTGCCAAGCAGGGGCAAACGGTGAATGAGTTACAGCGTGAAGAATCTTGAGTTTTTAAGCTAAATTGCTCAATCAAGCCAATGGATGACCTATATGTAAAATCTATTTTGTATAAAGGGGTTTTTAAAATATTTTTATAGAAAACCATAGCCTAAAATTAGCCCACTTTTAACTAGGAAGAGTATTAAGTGGGCTAATTTATTGTTCATCCCGAAATTTTTGTGTGTTTTACCACAAGTACCGGTACATGGCTTGAGGTCAAAATCTCTTGGGCCATACTGCCGAGAAAAGCTTTTTTAAAACCGGTACGCCCATGAGAACCGACGACGATTAGATCAACATTTAATTCATCAGCCAGTTTAGAGATGGCCTCAGCTGGGGATTGACCACTGAGAAGTTTTGTATGGGTCTCAATACCTAGATTGGTAAATTTCAGTCCTAACTCTGCCAAAATGTTTTTAGCATGAGCTTTTGCTTCCATATAATAATCCGTTATTCCAGGTACACTTTTATAAAAACTGACACTGGTTAAAGGATCTATCACGACAACACTCGCTATGGTGACTTTACTGCCTAAGGCTTTGGCTAAAATAATGCTCTGATCAGCTGCAGCAATGGCAATAGGGGAATCATCAACAGCCAGTAATATGTGTTGGTAACCCATGATACGTTCCTCTTTTTTTCAAGATTTGTTATCTACGCAAAATCTACTCAAAGATTAACATAGCTAGAGTACAGTGATAAAAAAGGATAAAAATACATCTTTTACTACTCTTCTATTGCAAAAGCATTAGCGTCTGTAGTTCTCGTAGTGATGGTATTTCAACTCACCCGATTGATTATCGGTACTGATCAGCAGTGACTATTTATTCCATGTCACTAAAAAACGAATAAAATCATGATTTATAAACTGCTTGTTAGCTTGAACGTAAACCCAATTATTTAGGAAATACTTTAAATACTCATCAATCCGCCCAGATAGACGTAGATAAGAAATATTTCAAAGATTTTTTTAAATCGTCACAACTATCAAAACTATTGGTGACTTCTTTGAACGCAGAATGATATTCACGTTGGTATGGTTTACCGGTTAATGTTTCTCCATGAGTATTTTCATAATCATAGATTGCAGTCCGAAGATATATTTCTAATATTTTTTTATGTTCGGGAGAGGCACAGTTTTTTTGAACTATTTCATTGCTAGACTGACAATCGAGTTTGACATGGCGATAAAATTCACTCGAATTTTGATAAATATTATTTAATTCTTTTGATTCACTTGTTGATAAGCATTGTGCTGCATGAGCAAAATTACAAGTCAAAGCCATATAAACAACGAGCAAATGGAATTTCATTTTTTATTCCTTATTATTTTTTTAATGATCTAACCATACAGTCAAAATTTACACAACTACAACATTAGAAAATCAGACGAATCGAAATTTTGTTCAAACCGATGGAGGGCAAAAGGAATAAGAAATGTTGCCAATAACCCCTAAAAACCAAGAATATAAAAACAAGTATGCCTTATAAGCTATAGAAATTGATCAATCATGGTGCATGCATTTTATCGTCTATCTTAAATGTATCATTTTTGAACCCAAATAGTATGACTAAAACAGAAAAAAGTATTACTAAATTGGCACAGCCTTTGCTTTATGTATGACATGAAAAAAGTGATCTAGGGTTCCGATATGTTTCGCTCCACACGTGACATATGCCTGAGACCGAGAGTTCACGGCTAGGTTATCAAACCCAAGCTACACGGAGGGATAAAAGCCCGGGAGGTCATGCCAACAACCGAAGAGGTAACCGCAATGGGCTTAAGCAACTATCATAATAATCAAATACTCTGGACTGAAATTTTGCCGGGAGGGCATCATTGGTCTGCGCGCATTCAACGTGGCGCAGTATTACAACTTAAATCCTTGGGCGCAAATGCCAATGTTTCACTGTTTTGTGTGAATAGCGAAGACAAGCTTGAAGCCTATAACATGCCAGACAGCTTAAAAGGGCAACATACGGCGTTTTTAAGCACAGGGCATATTTTGGCATCTGACTTAGGTCGAGCAATGATCTCGATTGTCAAAGATAAGCACGGCTGGAACGATGCGTTTTGTGCACCAAGTACCGGACAGCAAATTGAAGTGCAGTTTGGCACAAAAACGTTCCAAGATGCACGCAACGACATGTACCGCAATGGCAAAGACAGCTTACTGTTAGAGATGACCAAGTTTGGTTTATCTACAACCGATCTCAGCAATACCTTAAATCTATTTTCCAAAGTTCAACCCGATGACAACGGCAACTTGTCTTATGTGAAGTCTGATAATACCGATCAGGTAATTGAACTACGTTTTGAAATGGATTGTTTGGTGTTTTTATCAAGCGCGCCACATACCTTAGACAATTCGACTGAATATGCACCTGCCGATATTCAATTATCTTTATTTAAGGCTTTGCCTTTAGGCGAGACCGATGTCTGCCGTGATTCATGCCCGCAAAATCAGCGCGCGTTTCAAAATAATAACCGCTACTACGCTTTAATTGCTTAAGGGGAATGATCATGACTGCACTCGTAAATCTAGAAAAATCAGTACTCAGCGAAGTTTGTCCTGCCGGTGAAGCATGGATGTGTGAAGTCAAAAAAGGCCAGTATTTCCGTATCGTGGATCTAGAAGGCAATCAGGCGGTAGATACCTTATTTATCTCTGCACATAACCCTGAAGAGCGTTATAGCGCAACCGATACTTTGGCGATGAATCGTCAAATATATTTAGAGAAAGGCACAACGTTATACACAAACTTTGGCAATAAAATCGCCACCATCAATGATGATAACTGCGGTCGCCACGACACTTTAGGCGGTGCATGTTCATGTGAAAGCAACACGGTACGTTATGCGCATGATAAATACCCAATGCACAGTTGCCGTAACAATTTCATGATTGCGCTGTCACAACATCCGATTGCCAAAAAACATGGCTTAAACGTGCGCCATATTGGCCCAAATATTAACTTCTTTATGAATGTGCCTGTCACAACTGACGGTCACTTAAAGTTTGATGATGGTATCTCTGCACCAGGTAAATATGTCGAAATCAAAGCTGAGATGGATTTGATTGTACTGATCTCAAACTGCCCACAACTGAATAACCCATGTAATGCCTATAATCCAACAAAAATTCAACTGATTGTCCGTGAAGGCGAGGTATAAAAATGTTTAATAAAGTTCTCATCGCCAACCGTGGTGCAATTGCATGTCGTGTTATTCGTACCCTTAAAAAACTCGGCATTCAATCTGTTGCGGTCTATTCAGAAGCCGATCGTGATTCATTGCATGTGACTTTAGCCGATGAAGCAGTATTTATTGGTGATGCACCGGCGAGCCAAAGCTATCTCAATATCGATAAAATCTTAGAAGTCGCAAAACAAACAGGCGCACAAGCGATTCATCCGGGTTATGGCTTCCTGTCTGAAAATGCGGAATTCTGTAATCTATGTGAAGCGCAAGGCATTGTGTTCTTAGGACCCAATGCCGAGCAAATGAAAGCTTTTGGTTTGAAACACACGGCGCGTGAGCTTGCAATTCAAGCCAATGTTCCGTTATTGCCGGGAAGCCAACTCTTGGCTGATGAAGCTGAAGCACTGCTTGAAGCGGAACGTATTGGCTATCCTGTCATGCTAAAAAGTACCGCAGGCGGTGGTGGCATCGGTATGCGCTTGGTGTGGAATGCTGAAGAGCTGAAAGATGCTTATGCAACCGTGTCGTATTTGGCACAAGCCAACTTTAAAGATGCAGGCTTATACCTTGAGAAATTTGTGCAAAATGCCCGTCATATCGAAGTGCAAATCTTTGGTGATGGCAATGGCTTAGTGTTAGCACTCGGAGAGCGTGATTGTTCGGTGCAACGTCGTAACCAAAAAGTGATTGAGGAAACGCCTGCGCCACACCTGAATGATGGACAACGTGCCTATATTCAAAATGTCGCGATTCAATTGATGCAATCGGTGAATTACCGCTCGGCAGGTACAGTTGAATTCGTGATGGATACCGACACACAAGAATTCTATTTCTTGGAAGTGAATACCCGTCTACAAGTAGAACATGGTGTGACCGAGCAAGTCTTTGGCGTGGACTTGGTCGAATGGATGGTCACTCTAGGCAGTGGCGATTGGAAAGCTCCAACATCAAAACTTGAGTCACAAGGACATTCAATTCAAGTCCGTCTCTATGCAGAAGATCCGATCAAAAACTTCCAGCCAAGTGCAGGACTTTTAACGCATGTCGAGTTTGATGCCAATGCCCGTAATGAAACATGGGTAGAAACTGGCTCAAACGTGTCATCCTTCTATGATCCGATGATTGCCAAAATCATTGTGACGGCGGATGATCGTAACTCAGCCATTCAAGCTATGACCGACACACTTGCTAAAACCCAAGTTGCAGGCATCGAAACCAACCTTGAATATCTACAAAACATTATCGATGGTGAGGTGTTTAAAGCCGGTACGCAGACCACTCGTTTCTTAAATACCTTTGAGTGGAAAACTCAAAAGATCGAAGTACTCCAAGCCGGTATCCAAACCGCCGTGCAAGATGTTACAGGCCGTTTGGGCTATTGGGATGTCGGTGTGCCACCCTCAGGTGCGATTGATCCACTGTCTTTAAATGTCGCAAACCAACTGTTGGGCAATGCCCCGAATACAGCAGGTTTGGAATGTACGCTACAAGGCCCGACTTTAAAATTCCACTGCGATAGCCAAATTGTGCTTGCAGGTGGTGATATGCCATCAACTTTGGATGGCGTGGCTGTGCCAATGTGGCAAACCGTGAATGTGCGTAAAGGTCAGGTGTTAAAATGTGGCAAGATCTCCACAGGTTGCCGTACTTACATCGGCATCAAAGGTGGTCTGAATGTGCCTGAATATTTAGGCTCGCAAGCGACCTTTACTTTAGGTCAGTTTGGTGGTCATGCAGGGCGTAATTTACTCATTGGCGATATGCTTCCAATCACGGCATTTATATCTGATGAAGTGAAAGCATTAAGTGATGATCAAATCCCGACATTCTCCAATTCTTGGGAAATTGCGGTGATGTATGGTCCACACGGTGCGCCTGATTTCTTTACCAAAAATGACATTGATACCTTCTTTGCCAACGAATTTGAAATTCACTTTAACTCGAGCCGTACCGGTATCCGTTTGATTGGACCAAAACCTGAATGGGCACGTCAGGACGGTGGTGAAGCCGGTCTACATCCATCCAATATTCACGACAATGCCTATGCGATTGGTGCGATTGATTTCACTGGTGATATGCCAATTATCTTGGGGCCAGATGGTCCAAGCCTCGGTGGTTTCGTCTGTCCTGCGGTGGTGATCAATTCTGAACTTTGGAAATTAGGTCAGCTTAAAGCAGGTGATAAAGTCAAATTTGTGTCTGTGAGCTATTACCAAGCGAAATTGCTCAATGAAAAATATCATGCACAATTAAATGCTCAAGATACACAAGCGGTCATTTTTGATGAATCTTTCTATCCTGAAATTAGTACCTTAAAATCGGCCATTTTAGATACCTTAAAAGGTCAAAATGGCACACCGGATGTGGTGTATCGTCCTGCGGGTAATAACTATATGTTGGTGGAATACGGCGAACTGGTTTTAGATTTGAACTTACGTTTCCGTATTCATGCACTGATGCAATGGGTTAAAGATCAAAATATTCAAGGCATTATTGATCTGACTCCGGGTATTCGTTCGCTACAAATTCATTTTGATTCGACCCAGCTCGATCAGGTTGATTTACTGCGTATGCTTCAAGTGGCTGAAGAACAACTGCCTGATGTCACAGAAATGCAAGTACCATCACGTACCGTATATTTACCACTGGCTTGGGAAGATTCACAAACCCAACTGGCAACTGAGCGTTATATGCAAACCGTGCGTCCTGATGCGCCGTGGTGTCCGGACAATATCGAATTTATCCGTCGTATTAATGGCTTAAAAGACAAACAAGCCGTGAAAGATGTGGTCTATAACGCAAGTTATTTGGTCATGGGCTTGGGCGATGTGTACTTGGGTGCACCTGTGGCAACGCCACTTGATCCGCGTCAGCGTTTGGTGACCACCAAATATAACCCTGCACGTACTTGGACACCTGAAAATGCGGTGGGTATTGGCGGTGCATATATGTGTGTTTACGGTATGGAAGGTCCGGGCGGTTATCAGTTTGTCGGTCGTACTTCGCAAATGTGGTCACGCTACCGTAAAAACCCTGACTTTGAGCAAGGTGTGCCGTGGTTACTGCGCTTCTTTGACCAAATTAAGTTTTATGAAGTATCTGAAGCTGAACTGATGCAGATGCGTGAGGACTTTAAAGCAGGTCGTTTAAAACTGCGTATTGAAGATGGTGTCTTAAACCTCAAAGAATACAATGACTTCTTAACCGAAAACCAAGCCTCTATTTCTGCATTTAAAGAAGTGCAACAAGCCAACTTTGATGAAGAACGTCGTCGCTGGCATGAAGCAGGTCTTGCAGAATATGTTTCTGAAAGCCTCGATGCTGTGGATGATGGTGAAGGTGTTGAAGTACCTGAAGGTGGCTGTGCGGTGGAATCGCATATGCCGGGTTCAATTTGGAAAATTGAGTGTCAGTCGGGGGATATTGTGGAAGAAGGTGCAACCTTAGCCGTGATTGAAGCAATGAAGATTGAGATTCCAATTATTGCGCCTGAACGTATGCGTGTGGATGCGATTACCATTGAAAAAGGGCAAACGGTGAAAACGGGGCAGGTGTTGTTTACCTTGGCGCCTGTGGCTTGATGAGTTCAAAATAAAAAAGACCGCTTAGGCGGTCTTTTTTATTTTGAACTTATTAAACCAAATCTCTCTTCGACTCGATTAATAAAGCCTAAAAATTCATTATTTCCATCTGAATCAGTACAGCTTTCTAAAATTTCTTCAAATGTGGTTTTTCCCCATAATTTTTCAATAAGATTAGTTTTTTTCACTGCTATATGAGGCAACAGCTGAGGATGTAATGATAACTTTTGATCAGAAAAATTGTCAGGTACATAAATTACAGAATTATTAGTTTCTCTAAGAATTACGTTAGGATGTAAATAATTTTCACATTCTCTTTTCTTGGTTAGATGAAAAACTATTTGAGGATATTTAGCTTGGATTGATAAATTCTTTTGATACTTATCACAGTTTTGACCATCATTATCAGAATCAAAAAACACTGCCCATGGTTTTTGAAGTGATTCAATCAATTTATAGTTCACCCAATGTTTTAGGTTATCACTACCGCCACTAATTAATAGTTGGATATCTAAGGATTCGATATAATCTTTAGCGATAATAGAGTTTTCTGCAAATTTAGCGACAATATGTTTTAGAAACACGACATCAGAGACACCCTCTACAAATATGTACCCTTTACATTGAGTATTACTAATAGCCCCAAACGGATGTATACCTAAATCATTGCTGATAGAGATTAAGATTTCATCATTACTAGCATGTTCTATCGTATGCTGATTATTTTCATTTTTTGTGATGTATCTTAGACTTGAAATAGGCATTAAACCTGCTAAAGCTGGCGTGTGCGTTGTAACTAAGATTTGAGTTTTTGGAAGGATGGCTAAATCAAGTAAAGCTCTTATCAGCATTTCTTGGTAATTAGGATGTTGGGATGTCTCAGGTTCTTCTATTGCGTATATTATCGAACGTCCATTAGCTTCTATAAATTTCTTTTCAGCTTCAGCTCTAAAAAAATTCAGAAGAATTAACCTTCTAACACCACTTCCTCGTTTATTCACAGGAATACCTTGTTCAGAAGAAAGTGACATAGAAAAAATAGAATCCCATTTCGGATCTTTTGAAAAATCAGGAATTAGGTCTTTTGCTAAAGCTGCGTCCATTTCAGATAATTTACTTAAGGTTCTTTGAGCAACATCTTCAACTTTTGATTTTATATGTTCTTGAATTGCCTTTAACTGTGGCTCTATTTCTGAAAGTGCATGTTTTATAGCGAGTTTCATAGGGTCTTGTACTTCACTGTCTTGATCGCTGCTATTCCGATCTGACTTGAACAATGCAAAAATAGGTAAATACAGCTTTAAGCTGTCCCATATATTTCTTGCATCCTCTTTATTCAAAGGAATCTCTTTAGTTGCAAAGCTAAGATTTTCTGACTTAAATAAAAATTGTCGTAAACAAGTATTGGATCGTTGATCATCAACTTTCGAAATTTCCAACTGCTTGGTTTTAAATAACGCTTTTAATTCTGTATTTTTCAAAGTAATTAGGTTATCTAATCCCGCATTTGAAGGGTAATTAGCAATAATACTCAAATCTGTACTTATCTTTTGAGTTATACGGAACGTTTTTTTAATTTCAAGTAAAGAGTTTTGATTAAGTAGATATTCATTTAACAAAGTTGTTTGAGAGCTTTCATCTAAGCTAAGTGATTCAGGAAAATCACTAAAAGTACATGTTATTGAAACTAGTTCATCATCTGACGCATGCACACATTTATCAGACTTATCAATGTTTGAATTCTCGAAAAAGATATCTAACGCTTCTAACACTGTTGATTTTCCTGCATCATTTTTGCCAATAATGCCCGTTAAATCAGAATCAATATTAATCAGGTTGTTTCCCCGATAACCCCTAAAATTTTCCAAATTGACAGATACTAGTTTCATTATGACCCCCAATATAATTATTTAAATAAGTGTTTTATTTGTAATTAAATTTATAGCATAAAAAAAGACCACATTCGTGGTCATTAATCCTATCTAATATTTAAGTATTTGTATCAATCACATTCGTTTGAGTCGCTTCAACTTTGTTGTCACAGCCACGCTTTGATGCACTAGTGAACCCCAATGGTGCATTGTGGTACATTTTTTAAGCATATTTGAAGTGGGTAAATCACCCCCGTATTGTCTCACTAGGCTTCGGTGGGGCTTTTTATATGCCATTTCGACTTAATTCAATTAATTTTAAATTTTGGCACGCTTTCTGCTTTTATTTATATACCACATAAACAGAGGAGAGCAATCCACTTGATCACTCAACTACAATCATCGGTCAACCCATCATGTATAAAAAAAATTACAGTACATGAGCAATAATATGAAATAAGCCGGTGAATTAATCAACTCAGCTTAATTCCAAGCAAGCCTCATCTCAGCGTAGTGGGGCTTTTTTTTTTGCCATTTTATCCGAGTTTGTGATCCAAATAATAAAAGCCAAAACTGGCACGCTTTCTGCATTTCCTTGAGTAATACAAAACAAAATTTTGGTAATACCAAAAAAGGAGATGTACATGAACGCTGCCAAACAGAAAAAAGTACTGCATCCATGGAAGAAATTTTTAATTGAACTTTTAACTGCACGTGCCGGTTTATACGTGAAACAGGATCACTCGCGAGGATAACACTGTGCCAAAACAAAAACTGGCACGTATCAGTATTACTGTGCCTGAACAAACACTGAATGCCCTCGATCAAAAAATTGTAGAGCAGCACTATGAAAGTCGTTCGCAAGCCATTGTTGACATGATCAATAAACATTTAATTGCCGATCATATTGAACATAACGCGGTGATGGTCGGCACGTTGACTTTACTTTATGACGTTAGCCTAAAACCCTTGCGTACACAACTGATTGACCTGCAACAACAGTTTTTATCTCAAGTCATTAGTTCGCTGCATATTCAGCTGGATGACGAAAAAATTTTACAAGTGATGTTGATGCAGGGTGTTAGTGATGAACTACAGCACATCAGCCAACAATTTATTGCTTTAAAAGGAGTCATCAAAGGGCATTTGGAGATGATGGATGCCGTGATGCCGCCCATTCCACAAAATGATGAAAAATAAGGAAGACTGACTATGTCAAAGTTATGGACCATTCAAGATTGGAAAATGGCGTATTTAACGCAAAAGATTCAGCTTAGCGATTTAATTCAGTACGTCAAAACATTCAATAACGATGATCATGCCTGGATTGAAATTGCCTCAGCCGCGCATATTCAGGCACAAATCGATGCCTTAAAAGATCAATCTGCACAAGATTTACCCCTCTACGGTATTCCATTTGCAGTCAAAGATAATATTGATGTTGCAGGCTTTCATACTACTGCGGCATGTAAAGAAGCGGCTTATTTGGCAACAGCGGATGCAACTGTCGTGTCAAAACTCAAAGCAGCAGGGGCAATTGTGGTCGGTAAAACCAATCTCGATCAATTTGCCACGGGTTTAGTCGGTGTACGCTCACCTTTTGGTGCAGTCAAAAATAGCTTTAATCCGGAATATATCAGTGGTGGATCAAGCTCAGGTTCATCGGTTGCCGTGGCAAATGGTCAGGTACCATTTTCTTTAGGCACAGACACTGCAGGTTCTGGTCGTGTTCCGGCAGGACACAATAATATTGTCGGTTTAAAACCCACCAAAGGCTGGTTTTCTACGACAGGTTTAATTCCTGCTTGCCGTACCATTGATGTGATTTCAATTTTTGCCTTAACTGTCGATGATGCATGGCAAGTTGCTCAAGTCATGCAAGGCTATGACGAAACGGATGAATATTCACGTCCGCATCCAACCAATGTGCCAACACAATTCTCTAAAGGCAAAATTGCCATTCCGGCACAACTGGAATTTTATGGCGATGCCGAAAGCCAAAAAGCCTTTGAACTGGCTGTAAAGCGTGCCCAATCACTGGGTTATGCAGTTGAAACGATTGATTTTAGTATTTTTAACCAGCTGGCATCCGCACTATATAACAAAGCTTGGGTAGCTGAGCGTACCAGTGCCGTAGAAAAAATGGTGCCACGTGAACAGGTACATCCTGTTATCGCCCAAATCATTGCTCAGGCAGATCAATTTACTGCTGTAGATAGCATGAATGCTGAATATGAACGTGCGCAATTGGCGCGCCAAATTAATTTAGCATTACAGTCTTATGATGCCTTAATGGTTCCAACTGCACCCACGATTTATACCATTAGCGATGTAGAAGCGGATCCTATCGTGAAAAACACTCACATGGGGGCGTATACCAATTTCGTGAATTTTGCAGATCTTTCGGCATTAGCCTTGTCGAATACTATTCGGGCTGATGGCTTACCCAGCGGTGTCACTTTTATTGCGCAGGCATGGATGGATCAGGCCTTGGCACATTTTGGGCAAATATGGCAACACGCAGCAGATCTACCCTTGGGCACATCAAATCTGCACTATGAAAAAACGCAAAATATAGCTTCTCAACATTCAGTCAAACTGGCAGTCGTCGGTGCACATCTTACAGGGATGCCACTGAATTTTCAGCTCAGCACCCGCGGTGGAACTTTATTACAGAAAACCAAAACGGCATCGAACTACAAACTGTATGCACTGAAAAATACCACACCGCCTAAACCAGGCTTGCAATGCACTGAAAAGGGCGGACAAGCCATTGAAGTTGAAGTCTGGGATATCCCGTTTGCCTTATTTGGACAGATTGTAGCGGAAGTGCCTGCACCACTCGGTATTGGGAATGTGCAACTGGCTGATGGGACTTGGGTGGAAGGTTTTATCTGCGAAGGCTATGCTTTGGCGGATGCAACGGATATCAGTCATTTCGGCGGATGGCGTGACTATATTCAATCGATCAAAACGACTAACACAAAATTTAAATGTACTTGTATAGGGGAAGTATCACAATGATCAAAAAGTCTTTCATTTCAATTGCCGTGCTCAGCACGCTATTTTTTTCCGGCTGTGACAACACAGCAAAGATTCCTGAACCTAAAGCCAATGCTGAAGGCAGTGTAAATAGCAAACCAATTACCATCGGCTATAGCGACTGGCCGGGTTGGGTGGCTTGGCAAGTGGCGATTGAAAAGGGCTGGTTGAAGGAGGCGGGGGTCAATGCAGACTTCAAATGGTTTGATTACTCTGCATCACTTTCTGCTTTTGCAGCGAATCAATTGGATGCAGTCATGGTCACCAATGGAGATAACCTGGTCACAGGTTCTGGCGGTACCAAAGGCGTGATGATCATGGCAACGGATTATTCTGCGGGAAATGATGTCATCATTGCGAAAAACGGCATTAACTCCATCAATGACTTAAAAGGCAAAACCATTGCCACTGAAAAAGGCTTGGTTGATCACTTGTTATTATCGACCGCTTTAGATGATGCAAAAATTAGCTTAAAGGATGTGAAACTGGTCAATACCATGACCAATGAATTGCCTCAGGTCTTTGCCACAGGAGATATTGATGCGATTGCGGTTTGGCAGCCGGTGGCGAATCAGGCTTTATCCGCGGTTGCTGGTTCAAAAATTATTTTTACTTCTAAAGACAAACCGGGGCTAATCTACGATACCTTAACGGTCAATCCTTCGCATTTAGAAGCCAATAAAGAGCAATGGAAAAAAATTATCCAGGTATGGGATAAAACCGTTAAATACATTAACGACCCTGCAACGCGTGCGGATGCGGCGGCAATTATGTCTAAACGGGTCGGTGTAGATGCAAAAGTCTATGAACAGTTTATTAATGGCACGCACTTGCTCGATCTAGAAGCAAACAAAAAAGTATTCACCAAGGGAACAGGATTTGATTCAATTTATGGTTCAAGTTATCACGTCAATAAATTTAACGTCAGCAATGGTATTTACACCACGGAAATGAATGTCGACAGCGTGATTGTGCCCACTTTGGTGGAAGAACTGAAATAAGCATGGCATGAAATTCAGTATCCCAAATCATGATTTTGGATACTGTAATCTTTAAGTGATCGACCTAAAAAAATCCCCAGATCGGGGATTTTTTATCATTTTCATATAAAGCTTAGAGTTCTGTACTTTTCGAAAAGACATTAATAATGATAATGCCCACAATCATAAAAGCCAAACCAATGAAAGCAGGAATATCAAGTTGTTGCTTATAAACAAATAAACCCACTGTCGAGATTAAAATAATGCCAGCTCCGGACCAAATGGCATAAGCAATGCCGATTGGAATGGTTTTCATGGTTAATGACAGGAAAAACAAGGCGATGGCATAGCCAATAATCGTGGCGATAGCCGGCCAGAAAATGCTAAATCCATTCGATGCTTTTAATGCAGAAGTTGCAATGACTTCCGCAATAATCGCAATAGATAGATAAATAAAAGACATAGGCCACCTACAGGGTTAATTTAGCGTGATGCAAGAGGTGACTTTCTTCAGACTTTAACCAATGTTCACTGTCTGGTGTGGTGAGCGTCTGCTTTTGAAACAGGTAATTTGACTGATAGATATCGATATCAAAAATCAAATCAATTTGACGCTCGTTTAACCAGATACGTTGCTTTAAGCTTGAATCATCGATGATTTCAAAACAGTCAAAATTAAATGGCTGATCGCTTTGCCCAGATGATGTGGAATAAGATTTCGTGTGACCATCAGTGCCTATGGACACTTCAAAGCTTTCAATATGTTCAATATTATGGGGGTCTAGACCATCTGCTGTGAGATCCAAATGACTCACGATGTTTTGTATTTCTGGCAAACGCGTCAGCGTATAGGCCACGTGTTGATCGCAGATAATCAAGCCACCATCCATTTTGAGCTGTAGACCTGTTTTAACATCCACAGCCGTTTTTAATCTTAAGCCTAAATACAGACCTGAATGGACTTGCTGACGCCAGTCTTCAACATACACATTGCTCGGTGAAAACTCTAAAATACAGTTTCCAATGGCATGAAGTTTTGCGGGTTCTGGCCATTGCACATGATTTTGATAATTTGAAGCGTCAGTGACCTGCCATGAAAGTAGTGCTTGTTCCTCATCCCAAAGCGTGTTGCCAATCCAGCCTTGACGTTCATGGGTAGGTGTTTCGGTGCGATGTTTTAAACGTAAATCGATGCTAAAACTGCGTGATTGAAACCAATATACAATGGTATTTTCATCGGTCAGTCCATTAAAAAAACTAATACTTTTACGTCTGAATGCACCATATAAGTAACAGGGAATCGGGCCATCAGTCGTTTGGCTCTCTGGTATTTTTTGGAGAATTTCAAACAGGTTCATGTTGTTTCCTTCTGTATTTCATTTAAACCGAATGAAGACAGTGGCACCGCATTTTTTAATACCAGTTCACCCGAGGCGATCCGTTGTTTTAAATATTGAAAGGTTTGCGCCGTTTGATTAAATAAATGTTCACCGCCAATCAACGCTGAATATCGAGGTGCATCTGTTCCCACAATAGGCTCAATCACGGTGTCGTAATTGCAGGCACAAAACAGCGGGAAGGAGTAACGCTCTTCGCAGACTTTTTTAACGCGATGTTTGGTGGCAAGATATTTACCATTGGACAAAATTTCCATCATGTCGCCAATATTCATCACCCAGGTATTTTCAATGAGCGGAATATCAACCCATTCGCCTTGTTTATTTAATACCTGTAAACCTGGCGCCGTCGGCAAAAGTAAGGTAAAGCACTCATAATCGGTATGCGCACCAATCCCTGCGGCATCCTTGACCTCAGGATTGTAGGGATAATGAATCAAACGCAACTGGCTCGGTGCATCAGTGATTTTGGCATCAAAGAAATCTTCATTTACCCCCAGTGCCAAAGCAAAACTGCGGAAAATCTGTTGGCTAATAGCACGTAAATGTTGGTAGTACTGACTCACGATGCGCTTAAATTGGGCATCCTCTGGCCAAAGCGTAGGCCCGAGTAATGGACAGTCGCTTTTTGCACATTGATAATCATAATTGACGTCGTAGGCTTCCTTTAAATCATAACTCTGGCCAGAGAACTGTTCCTCTCCAATCGGTACATAACCACTATGATTTTTCGATAAGCCAATATAACGCTGCATTTTAAGTTCAAGATCGTGCTCAAAATAGGCTTTAGTGACCTGAATTAAATCTTGAACATGTTCAAAATTAAACTGTTCACCGGTTAAATATAAAAAACCAGTGTCTTTACAGGCCTTATCCAAAGCCGCCGCGACCTCAAGTCGATCTGACAATGCAGAGCTTTGCAGTTTTGAGATATCAACAAGGGGGAGTACATAGTGCGTTTGCATCGCAATCACCTCAATTGTTGGTCGTCCAACACAGCTTGAAAACCTCTGGGTCGTCCCACAGGCCTTAAGATTTATTTTGTCGTGCTGACTTTGGTCATGCGTGGAATAGCCGGTAAATCTTCCAGTGCAGGATCAAGTTCGTCTTCTTGTGCATGAACCAGGAAATCGACCCGTTCACGTAAGCGTTTAAATTCTGGGGTGAGTAACAGCTCCGGCGAACGCGGACGTGGTAAATCGACTTCAATAATTTCTTTAATTTCACCCGGATTGGCCTTTAACGCCACAATCCGATCGGCCAGTAAAATCGCTTCGTCCATATCATGGGTGACAAAAATAATAGTGATGTCGATGTTTTGCCATAAGTCCATCAAGTGTCGCTGCATCTTCTGCCGTGTATGTGGATCTAACGCACCAAAAGGTTCATCCATCAGTAAAATCTTGGGTTCATTAACCAATGCGCGGGCAATGGCAACACGTTGTTTCATCCCGCCCGAAAGCTCATTCGGATAATGGTTTTCATATTTTTCTAAGCCAATAATGTTGATCCATTCACGCGCATGAGCTTCAGCTGTTGCATGACTTTGACCTTTCATTTTTGGGCCAAACATTACATTTTCTTTAACCGTTTTCCATGGAAATAGAGTGTAGCCTTGAAAGACCATACCGCGCTCTGGACTTGGGCCATGAATCGGCTGACCATCGACTAAAAGCTCTCCGCTGGTGTAGTCATCAAGTCCAGCCACCACACGACTAAACGTCGATTTACCACAGCCCGATGGCCCAATCACACAAATAAATTCGCGCTTATGAATTTTTAAATCCAACTGATTTAAAACGGTACGCCGTGCTTTACCCGTGCCAAACACTTGGCTGAGTTTGTTTGCTTCTAAAATAACAGGGCGGGTATAAATACGCTCAAAATACTGCTGTGCATCAAATTGTTCTGGTTTTAATTCTGTTGTCATTATTTTGCTCTCACTTTCCACTTAAACATGCGTTGACCCAGTTTCATTAGAATCACATCGCATAACAGCCCAATCACGCCAATAATCAAAATCGCCGCATAGACATTGTCGAAATTTTGATAACGCGCTTGTTGAGTAATAAACCAGGTAATCCCTGAAGTCGTACCAATCAGCTCAGACACAATCAGATAAGTCCAAGCCCAACCTAAAAGTACCCGTAAATCACGGTAGATATCGGGCATCGCTGCCGGAATAACGACATAAAATAAGCTTTTCAGTTTATTGGTGCCGAGGGTGTAGCCCGCTTCAATCAGGCCGCGATCGACCATACGTGTGGTATTGGCAATAATCAGAATTTGTTGAAATAAAGTCCCAATCACAATGATGGCAATTTTTGGTGCATCGTTGATCCCTAAAATGGCAACCGCCAATGCACCAAAGGCAGGTGCAGGCAAATAACGGAAAAATTCAACAAAGGGTTCGGTCAGCTGCGAAATACGTGCTGAAAAACCACATAAAATACCTAAAGGAATACCAATCAGTGAGGCAATGAAAAAAGCAGTAAAGACAATTTTAATACTGTGCCACAGACTTTGATGGAACCATGGCGCATCCGGTTGAACAGGCGCAGTGATAAAGGTCGTCACCAAAGCTTTTGCAACTTCATGCGGTGCAGGTAAATAAATCGGGTTGACCAATTTGCCTTGTGGTGGGGCTAATCCGGCATTCACTGCATTTTGCGCTTCACTATAGAAAGTATTTTTATTGACACGACTATCAACTTGTAAATATGTCACGCTACCTGAATGGGTAATCTGTACTTGTGGATGCCAAATAAAAGGTAAATAGCTGACCGCACACCAAATCAAAATCGGTATCAGAAAAGAAGACAAGCCGAGTAATAACGTGTTCCTTTGACTGAGTTCTTTTGCAACATAACTCATCTATATTTGCCCCAATATTACTATTTTTATAAACCGTAATATTTCTAAGCAAAATAAATGCCAGAATAATGCTTAAATTGATGGGCTATTTTAATTTATTTTTTGATTCAGTAGGGAAGATTCGCTGTCATCAAATTTAATCTCTTATTTATCATCAAAATAAATAATAAATATAAAAAAACTTGAATATTCTTTTAATTCATGTATTATTAACTCAACTAGAAAAAAAGTCTTGTTTCGGTAAATCTTCTTTAAGTATCGCAGTTTTAGTCATAATCCTTCGTTTTTTCAGATTTTAAGTTCCATTCTTTATTATTTTCAAGTTATGAATAGTCAACAAATTGGCTAAAAATTATTAAAAATCAGTAGGATTTATTATGTCTAACTCAAATGTTGTTAAAGGTACCGTTAAGTGGTTCAATGAAACTAAAGGTTTTGGTTTTATTCAACAAGAAAACGGTCCAGATGTTTTTGCCCATTTCAGTGAAATCGCTAGTTCAGGTTTTAAAACCTTGATGGAAGGTCAGCAAGTAGAATTCAGCGTTGCACAAGGTCAAAAAGGCCCAAATGCAGTAAATATCGTTGCTATCTAAAAGATATTAAAATACAAAAATTAGATAAATTAAATGTGATGTAAATTACGAATTATTTTTCTTATTTTGTATGCTAAAAAAGCCGAGAATCTCGGCTTTTTTTATGTCTATATACAATGTAATTCAACTTGTTCGACAGGGCAGTGAAGCTGTCATTTTTAAGTACCTTCGCTCAATTCAAAGATATCAATATCGTTTGATCACGATGACATCTGATTGCAAAAAAACATCTGAAAATTTTAAATCAAATCCGCCATGCGTGCCATACGCAGGTTATCAACTTTCTGCGCAATACTCTTGAGGTTCTTATAATTAAGCTGGAATCAACAACAAAATATACCTAAGCGAGAATCATGCGTTCAACTAAAAATATAAATATTACTTTTGAATTTTTAATCGATACTCACTTGGCAACATATTGAACCATCTTTATATTGAACCATCTTTTAAACGCTCGGCGAAAATTTGCGCTGCCATGATAGTTCAATGTCAATTAAAAGGTGTCTACAAAATCGGTGGCTATTCAATAAGTGTAGTTTACTATTTGGTATAAAATATTATGCTGAGGCTAGGGTTTGATAGCTACGATTTCTGTTTGGCTTTTTGGCGTAAGACATACAAATATAAGCTTTCTACTTTTTCACGTGCCCATGGTGTGGTACGTAAGAATCGCAATGATGATTTAACACTTGGATCTATGCAAAAACATCTAATTTCAATTTTACGATTTAAGCCTTCAAAGCCACCGTAGTAATCCAATAATTCATCCAAAATTTCAGCAAGTTTTTTGCCGTGTAAAGGGTCATTGGAGGTGTTCATAATAGATCAACCATATTTCGGGAGGCCATTATTATAACCTGAAGCTAGTTAGAAAATGAGAGGGTTGGAATTTAAACGTAATTAACATAGAAAATTACAGCTTATATTCCTATTTACAACAGTGCTGATGAATAAAATATTTCAAATAATTAATAATCCAAAGAAAGCTTTTTAATATATGCTACCATTAAAAAGCTACAAGAAAACGGCTTCTTTGAATTGCACACTATTTAACATAATATACATTATACGAAATTTAATTGTAAGCCCAAAATAGAAATGTCCGGTTTCTCCAAAGTAAAAATGTCCGCTTTTAGAATATGCACTTTTGCGATTATTGAAGCGGACGGTTTGATATGTTGGTGTCTATGTCGGATAAAGAACTTAAACGATTGTCGGTCTTGCAGGAAATCTGCGATCAACGCATAACTCAATCCCAGGCTGCTC